>JAODMW010000050.1 GCA_025464815.1 Microbacteriaceae bacterium
GGTCTCGGCGGGAGTTTCCATCGGCGCATCGTCCTTCACCTCGTTCATCCAGAACGATCTACGGAGGATCGACGCTCTCAACCAGATCGGGGTCGACGCGAGCGCGATCGGCAATCACGAACTGGACAAGGGGCAGGCCGATCTCGACGGCCGTATCATCCCGGCGACGAACTATCCCTTGTTGAGTGCCAACATCTACGACAGGACGACGGGTCAGCCGGCCTACGACCAGTAAGCCCTCAAGCAGGTCGGCGGCATCACCGTTGGTTTCATCGGAGCGACAACGGATGAGACGCCGACCCTGGTGACCCCGGCAGGCGTGGCGAATCTCGAGTTCCGCGACATCACCACCGAGGTCAACCGGGTCGCGGACCAGCTGAGCGACGGAAACCAGGTCAACGGCGAGGCGGATGTCATCGTGCTCACCGTGCACGAGGGTGCGGCCGACGCGACGCTCGCCGCCGCAACCGGCGATTCGGCCTTCGGCAAGATCGTCAATGGCGTCGACGCCAACGTCGACGCCATCGTGTCGGGTCACACGCACCAGGCGTACGACCACGACATCGCGATCCCGGGAACGGGCAAGACCCGTCCGGTCCTGCAGGCCGGAAAATACGGGGAGGCGTACGGGCACCTCGCCCTTTCGGTTGATCCGGCAACCCACGCCCTGCTCAGCATCGGCTCGGAGGTGAAGCCGCTGTTCGGCGCTTTTGCTCCTGACCCCGCGGTAGCGCAGATCGTTGCCACCGCGGTAAACGCGGCGAAGGACAAGGGTTCGGTTCCGGTCGGAACGATCACGGCCGATTTCAACCGGGCCAGCCAGGCCGCGGTCGGTACCGAGAACCGGGGCGGCGAGTCGACACTCGGCAATTTCGTCGCCGACGTGCAGCTCTGGGCTACGAAGAACGGCGGCGCACAGATCGCCCTCATGAATCCTGGTGGACTTCGCACCGACCTGAAGTACGCCGCGAGCGCGTCGACGCCGAACGACGTCGCCGGTCGGGTGACCTACCAGGAAGCGGCGGGCGTGCAGCCATTCGCCAATACTCTCGTGACGGAGACGCTCACCGGTGCCCAGCTGAAGCAGGCGCTCGAAGAACAGTGGCAGCCGCCGGCTGCCACGCGGCCCTTCCTCAAGCTCGGCGTGTCCGACTCGCTCAAATACAGTTACGATCCGACTGCCGCGGCGGGCAGCCACGTGACCGCGGTCTACGTGAACGGCGCACTCGTGCAGCCGGCAGACACCTTCAAGGTCGTCGTCAATTCCTTCCTCGCGGCAGGGGGCGACAACTTCGTCACCCTCGGCAAGGGCACCGGCCAGGGCGACACCGGCAAGATCGATCTGCAGAGCATGGTCGACTACTTCGTCGCCAACCCCACGGCCTCGCCCGACTACAAGCAGCGCTCGGTCGGAGTGCGGCTGTCGGCCCCGGATGCGGACGGCTACAGCGCGGGCGACACTGTGACGCTCGGCCTCTCCTCGCTGCTGTTCAGCAACGGTGAGCCCAACACGGGCACGGCCGTCGTGAGCGCCGGTGGAACGGAGCTCGGCTCCGCGGCGATCGACCCGACGATCGTCGACCTGACGGATGAGGTGGGCCGGGCATCCGTGTCCTTCACCATCCCGCAGGGCACGCAGGCCGGCCCGTTCCCGCTCACCGTCACGGTGCCCCAAACCGGAACCTCGATCGACGTGCCGCTTACGGTGACCGCGCCACCCATCACGGTTGTGACCGCTCCGGCGGTCACGGGGCAGCCGCGAGTCGGGAGCACCCTCCGTACCGACGGTGGAACCTGGAGCGTCACCAGTCCGGCGCTCGCCTATCAGTGGAACCGCAACGGCATCGCCATCGAGGGGGCCACCGCGGCAGCCTACGCGCTCGTCGCGGCGGATGCCGGGGCATCCATCACCGTCACGGTGACCGCGCACGCGGCGGGCTATGTCGATGGCGTCGCAACATCGGCTGCCGTCGGTGTCAGCAAGCTGGCATCGTCGGTCACCGCGTCGCCGAACCATGCCTTCGTCAGCCACAGGGCGACCGTGACCTACACGGTCGCGATCGATGGTCACGGGCTGGTGCCGACCGGCGACGTCGTGGTCTACGACGGCAGGCGACCGATTGCGACGGCCTCCATAACGGCCGCCGACAACGGGCGAATTTCGATCACGCTCCTTCCGCTGAGCCGCGGGCTGCACGTCCTGACCGCGCAATTCGGGGGCAACGAGCAACTGAAGAGCTCTGTCTCCTGGCCGGACATCGTGATCTCGTATTGATGGTGGGCCTCCTCCATACGTCGATCCCCTAGGCTCGGCGCGTGGAGTTCGCCTATCACCGCCTCGCCCGCTCGTCGCCCGGCTATCGATGGTGGAAGCCACTGGTCACCGGCCTGATCGCGGCGGGCTTCTTTCTGGCGCTGACCATCGTCCTCGTGGTCATCTTCGCGGTCGCGTCGTTCGCCGTCCCCGCCATCGGTGCGGAATTCATGAAGCTCGTGTCGACGGGCGTGATCGACAATAGTTCGCCGGTCATCCTTGCGTTCTCGCTCGCCTCCGTCGCGGTCATCCTGCCCTCGATCTGGCTGGCACGCCTGGTGATGGGACCGCGGCCGACCGGGCTGCTCTCGTCAGTCGTCGGCAGGCTGCGCTGGAGATGGATGCTGCGGCTCCTGATCCCCGCCGTCATCGCGTACGGCGCCTCGACCCTGGTCTTCGCGGTCGTGGTGCCGCTGCTGGCCGGTGAGCAGCTCACGGCGCCGGTCGTCCGTTCCGACACCTGGATCATCGTCGCCATCGCCGTACTCCTGGTGCCGCTGCAGGCTACGGCGGAGGAATTCTTCTTCCGCGGCTACCTCATGCAGACATTCGGCGGCTGGTTGAAGCACCCGCTGTTCGCGATCCTGCTGCCCGTCCCGTTCTTCACCTTCGGCCATCAGTACGACTTCTGGGGACTGCTCGACGTGACGGTCTTCGGTGTCACCGCCGCATGGCTCGTCTGGCGCACCGGCGGGCTCGAAGCCTCGATCGTCGCGCATGTCGTCAACAACACGGTCATCTTCGCGATGGGCGGTTTCGGTCTCGTCGACGTCGATTCGAAGGCGGGCAGCTGGGTCGAGGTGCTCATCTCGGTGCTCACGCTCGGACTCTATTCCTGGCTGGTGCTGCTCGCCGCGAAGCGCTTCGGCATCGCCAGGGTGCACGTCGTGGAGCCTCCTGTCCCCGAGCCGGTGCCGCTCGCCGTCTGAGTCCACCGTTCGTGCGCCGGGAGCCCGCTGTCGGCCCTCGCGGTTAGACTCGCCGGGTGAGTTGGAGCGCGGAGATCCCCTGGGATCCGGATATCGAGGCGCCGCCCGACCCCTACGACGAGCCGCCGCCTCTCCCCGACGACCGGGAACTCTCGGTCATCGCGCAGGCGCCCGTGCATGCGACGCCCGCGCGCTACGCCAGCGCTGCCGAAGCACTGCACACGGTTTTCGGTTATGACACGTTCCGTGGCGACCAGGAACAGATCATCCAGCACGTCGTCGGCGGCGGAGACGCACTGGTTCTCATGCCCACCGGGGGCGGCAAGTCGCTCTGCTACCAGATCCCCGCGCTCGTGCGTGAGGGCACCGGCGTCGTCATCTCGCCCCTCATCGCCCTTATGCAGGACCAGGTGGATGCGCTGTCCGCCGTCGGCGTGCGTGCGGCGTTCCTCAACTCGACCCAGGACTCCGCAGAGCGCACGGCGGTCGAGCGCGCCTTCCTCGCCGGTGAGCTCGACCTGCTCTATCTCGCCCCGGAACGACTGCGCGTATCCGCGACTGCCGACCTGCTCGATCGGGGAGCGATCTCGCTCTTCGCGATCGATGAGGCGCACTGCGTGTCACAGTGGGGCCACGACTTCCGGCCGGACTACCTGCAGCTCTCGATGCTGCACGAGCGCTGGCCTGCGGTGCCCCGTATCGCGCTCACGGCGACGGCGACGGCGCAGACCCATCTCGAGATCCAGAAGCGGCTGCAGCTGGCGGACGCCCGGCATTTCGTCGCGAGTTTCGACCGTCCGAACATCCAATCCCGCATCGCGGCGAAGAACGCGCCACAGCAGCAGCTGCTGGAGCTGTTGCGAAGCGAGCATCCGGGTGACGCGGGCATCGTGTACTGCCTGTCGCGGGCATCCGTCGAGAAGACGGCGGAATTCCTCGTGCAGAACGGCATCCCCGCGCTGCCGTATCACGCCGGCCTCGACTCGCGCCTGAGAGCGGCGAACCAGTCGCGCTTCCTTCGCGAAGACGGCATCGTGATGGTCGCGACGATCGCCTTCGGCATGGGCATCGACAAGCCGGACGTGCGTTTCGTCGCCCACCTCGACCTGCCGAAGTCGGTCGAGGGCTACTACCAGGAGACGGGTCGCGCAGGTCGCGACGGCCTCCCGTCGACCGCCTGGCTCGCCTACGGGCTTCAGGACGTGATGCAGCAGCGGCGCATGATCGACAGCTCGGAGGGGGATGCAGAACATCGTCGCCGTCTCGGTACTCACCTCGACGCCATGCTCGCGCTGTGCGAGACCGTGGAGTGCCGGCGGATGCAGCTGCTCGCCTATTTCGGCGAGAGCTCAACCCCCTGCGGCAACTGCGACACGTGCCTCGCACCGCCGGAGGCCTGGGACGGAACGGTTCCAGCGCAGAAGCTCCTTTCCACGGTCGTGCGCCTGCAGAGGGAGCGCAACCAGAAGTTCGGCGCGGGGCAGATCATCGACATCCTGCTCGGCAAGACCACCCCGCGCGTCACGCAGTACGACCACGGCAGCCTGAGTACCTTCGGCATCGGCACGGAACTCAGCGAACAGGAGTGGCGGGGTGTGGTCCGCCAGCTGCTCGCCCAGAGCCTGCTCGCGGTCAACAGCGACGGCTTCGGAACGCTCGTGATGACGGAGGCGAGTTCCTCAGTGCTCGGCGGTCAGCGGAAAGTGTTACTGCGTCGCGAGCCCGAGAGGCCGACGCGTGCGGCGAGGGCTCGCCGCACTTCGCTCGCCGATCTCCCCGCATCGGCGACACCCGTTTTCGAGCGGCTTCGCGCCTGGCGGGCGGCGGAGGCGAAGGAACAGGGCGTGCCGGCCTACGTCATCTTCCACGACGCCACGCTGCGCGAGATCGCCACCGGCACGCCGACGACGCTCGCGGAGCTCGGCACGATGAGCGGCGTGGGCGAGAACAAGCTCGCGAAGTACGGCGAGGCGATTCTCGGTGTGCTTGGTGCTGCCGGGTGACGATGCCACGCAGTGGGATGTCGCCGCCCGTTTAGGCCTGCGCCTCGACGACGCTCTCGACTTTGGCGGTGAGAGCATCGAGCGCGCGCCTGAGCTGGGTGCTCGAGGTGTGCATCGTGTACGGGAAATACACCACCTCGACGCCGACGGCTGCGAACTCGCGCTCGAGCCGAATGCCCCTGTCGGTGCCGCGCCAGTCGTCGCCCTTGAAAAAGACGTTGAAGCCGATATCACGCCAGGTGTCGAGCTTGTCGGGAAGCACCTCGGCGCGAGCTTCATCGACGTAGCTGATGTGGCTCACGATCTCGAGCCGCTCGGCAAGGGGGATAACCGGGGTGACGCCCTTGGTCAGCTGCAGCATTTCGTCGGAGACGACGCCCGCGATCAGGTAATCGCACTGGCTCTTGGCGTGCTTGAGAATATTGAGATGGCCGACATGGAACAGGTCAAAAGCTCCGGCGGCATAGCCAATTTTTCGGGTCATTGGTTACACGGGTTTCTCTTCGGGTGAGAATGTAGGATCCGGCACCTGCGGGGGTAACGCAGCGCATCCTATGGCTACTTTATCGTGAAGAGTTCGTCCGCGTCGACAAAAAAGAGAATCCGTCCACCGAACAGGGACAGGGAAAGAGGACCTCAGGCGTGCGTCGTCTGCCGCCTCGCGATGGGCAGCGGCGCAGCCAGCTGGTAGGGGAGCGCGGGTTTCGCCCTGCCCGGAAACATCGTGCCCGGTTCGAGTATGAGCGAAATGGTGAGGAAGAGCAGGAAGGTCGCGCTCGAATCGATGAGCCCGCTCTCGGTGAGGCTACGGATCAGCAACGTGACGAACAGGGGCGCGATGATTGCGCGCATCCCGGGACGTCGCAGGCTTTCGACCGAGGTGATGACGATCCAGATCACCAGCAGCAGCGTTCCGATGATGCCGGCCTGGGCGATGATGGAAACCCAGCTGCTGTCGAGCACCTGCTGATCGCGCCATCGCTCCTGCACCGGGACGGTCTTGGCCGCCAGACCTATGCCGATCCACTTCGCCCACGAATCGAAGGGTGTGGCGAGCACGGCGTCCCAGGCGACGGTTCGGGAGCTCAGCGTCGACAGTTGCTGGACATCCTGCCCGCGTCCGAGCACCTGCGAAACCGTATCGGTGAAGACCAGCAGCATGTAGAGGAAGGGGGCGGCGACGATGGCCATGATGGCAGCGGATGTCGCGATCCGGCGGCCGCAGAGGAAGGCCAGGATGATTCCGACGATGACGACGATCAGCGTGGTTCGCGATCCGGTAGCGAAGACGATGGCGAACATGACCACAAGCCCGGCTGCGTTCGTGGGTTTGAGCCCTCGCCGCACGATGTCGGAAGCGAGTGCGATCGCCGGTGGTGCGGCAAGGCCGGCCAAAACGTTGGGAGCCATCTCGGGGATGCCGCCGGAGAGTCGGCCGCCGGTCAGGCCCTGCGCCGCACCGGTCACCGCCGAAACGAGGGCGACGGCACCGAGAGCGGCAAGCAGTGCGCTGAGCACGACGAGGGGCGGAGCCGACCTGACGATCATCACTATGGTTGCCGCGATCAGCACGATGCGGATGGAAAGGACCAGCGCCGCGCTGGTATCCCCCGTGGGGAGGGCTCCGATCGTCGAGATGAGCACGATTCCCGCGAGGAGCAGGAGCGTTCTGATCCCGACGCTGCCCGTGATCCTGGCCGTCGAGTGCAGCACCAATGCACAACAGAAAGCGACGATTCCCACGACAGCCTTGGCCACGACCACCGGGTCGGCGCCCCCGCTGTAGATGGTTCCTCGTCGCCAGGGCACCACACTGATCACGACCAGGAGAAGGACCATAAAGACCAGAATCCAGCGCGTGCGTTCAGTCGCACCCTCCCGCACTGTGCCAGCCATGGTCGTCAGTCCACTGAAGAGGTCTGGCGGGGTTCGGCATCCGCTGTCGCTTCAGTCACCTCAACCGCGCCGCTCGACTGCTCGATCTCATCGATGGGCAGCTCTGTCGTGTCCTGCAGCGTGTCATTTTCCACGGCGGCGGCAGCCGCAGCGGCAGCCGCGGCTGCTTTGGCGGCAGTAACGCTTCGTCTGCGAGCCGTTGTCCGGCGCTTCGAAGCGTGAGCTGTCTCGCCTTCGGACTGGTGATCAAGGGAGAAGAGCGGGGTGCGCCTCGTCTCATTGAAGTCTCCGGGAAGCCAACCAGCCGCGAGATCGCTCCTCCGGTAAGGAGGCACACCGGTCATCACGACGCCGAGTGGGCGAACCCCCATCACGCGCAGCCTGGAGAGAACGTGGGCGAGGTCCGCCGATCGCGTGCGGCCGTATCGCACAAGCACAACGAGACCGTCGGCGTAGGGTCCGACGAGCTGAAGACTCGCCGGACGGGTAGTAGAGGTCGCCTGGATGACCGTGATGTCGAAAGTCGAGACGAGTTCCCGTATCACTCCGCGGACGCGATGTTCTGCGTCGTATTCCTTGGGCAGGTCCGCAGGATCTCCCGGGGGGATCAGGCTGAAGTTCTCGCCTTCGACATGAGAGACGACACGCTTCAGCGTCGTTCCGCCGCCGAGGACTTCGGCGAGGCCCGTCGCTTCCCTTGCGGTGGGCACTATCGAATCGATTCCGCCGCCGAAGTCGCCTTCGACCAGGCACACAGAACGACCGGTCGCCGCGAACTCCCGTGCGAAGCCTACTCGTACACCCGGCTTCCCCGCCGCCCGGCTTGCGGGAACGAGTACCAGCACGTCGGGCATGACTCCGGCGTTTGCCTGCCTGATGGTCAATTGGGACTCGCGAAAGAGGCTCTCCCGCTTTGCCAGGTGTCGAGCTCTCGGAGGTCCGAAGGGGGTCCGCAACCACGGCAACTGGCCGAGGACAGGCAGTCCGGAGATTCGCCGCACCTGCCCGACGGTGCGGATGCCGGTATCCAGCCGCGCCCAGACGATCGCGGCGATCAGGCCGAGTGCGAGGCCGGCGACCAGACCCAGACCCAGGATGATGCTGAGCTGGGGCGCCGAGGGACCGGTGGGTTCCTGGGCGGGGATCTTGAGCTGCAAAGCGACCGCGTAGCGGCTATCGTTCGGAGAGTTTTCGAGATCGGACACGACCGACGCGAGGTTGGTGGCAACGGAATTGGCGATGTCCGCCGCCTGCTTCGCACTGCCGGCCTCGGCGCCGATCTGCAGCAGCACGGTAGTCGGAGGATTCGTCGCCGTGATGGATTTGCCGAGTTGCTGGACCGATTCGGTGAGGCCGAGCTCGCTGATCGTCTTGCTGAGCACGTCGGAGCTGGTGGCAAGCTCGGGGTACGAACTGATACGCGCGAGGGCGAACTGTGAACGTTCGTTGAGGGAACCGGCATCCGACTGCACGGAGAGGAAGAGGGTCGCCGTCGCCGAATAGGTCGGGGGGATCGACGCGCCGACGGCTGCCGCCGCCCAGACGCCCAGGAGCGCACCGATGACGATTGCGAGCCAACGGTCGCGGAAGATGCGGAGGTATCCCTGATGTTCCATCTGGCCTTGATTCTTTCGGGTGAAGCGAGACAGGTGAGAGCGAATTTATCATCGCTACACCCGATATTGCTGAGGATTGCCCGCTGGGTGACGGTATCTGGGAGAATACCAGCAGCACTAAACCCGATAGTGCCCGGCCCGGCTTCCGAGCTTCGAGCTGATCCATTTACCCCGGAAGATCGCCGATGACCCACGCTGGTGCGCGCACCGACTCGGCGTTGCCCCCGGAACATCCTCACGGCCGTCACATCGTCCCGTTTCGTCGACGTCGAGTGATCCAGATCGTCATGCTCGGTGCGTTGATCGCCGTGATCGTGGGCGGTGTCGTCGTCGTCGGCCAGCTGTCCAGCAGGCCTGCCGCCGTAACACCGCCCGCTGGCGCTGCGCCCCTGGGTTCGATCTCCTATCCCGCGCCGAAGGATGCCCTCTTCGTTTCCCCGAATGGATCGGATCAGGCGAGCGGCACGAAGGCGGCGCCGTTGCGGAGCGTGCAACAGGCGATCACCGTCGCCCGGTCCGGACAGACCATCGTGCTGCGTGCGGGGAGCTATCACCAGCGGGTGACCGTCACAAAAGACAAGACC
>JAODMW010000077.1 GCA_025464815.1 Microbacteriaceae bacterium
TCTGCCGATTGGGGCCGGCCTTCAGGGTCAGAACCGTGTACTGCTTCGTCGCCGCCATGCGCGTGCGCATCTGCTCGTCAGTGATCGTATCCATCCGATTGCTTCTCCGCTTCCGTAGTGAATTGAACCAGGATGCGCGTCCAGCCCGCAACTGAAGCTGGTCGCCGGTGCGAGCGGCTAGGGACCGCCGGCATAGCCGGGCGGGATCGCGGGCGGCAAAGTTGTCCGGCAGGCCCAGTACGGGCTAGCGGCGAGTGGGTATTGCTCCGATTGATCACGGTCCGTACTGGGCCGTGTTTTGCTAGACCAACCCGGCCTTCCGCCCTGCCTCGATAACGTGCGAGACGAAGGCGGAGCAAGTGACGAGCATGTACTTGGCCAGCGCTTGGTCTGCGTCCGGCGCCTCGATGCTGCCGTGTCGGATACCGTCGGCATCCGATGTCCAGCCGTACATCGCCGACCATGCGCGTTCCAGCGCAGGGTGAATTTTCACCCCTGCGCCTTGCAGCTTCTTGATTGCTGCGCCGAGGGTGTTTTCGCCTGTTACAGCCGCGCAGACCGCCTCGACAGCCGAGATCGATTCCTTCATCGAATTGGGGTAGTCCGGGCTCTGGCGATCAGATAGAAGATCTACCGCACGTTCAAGGTGATGACGGGCACCCGTGATGGAGACTGCATCGTCAATCGCGTCTGACACTGCCTGGGCTTCCGCAGTGATGTCGATCGGTGCGATTTCCATGCCGATGAAGCGATAGCTAACAAGATAGTTCTCGAACCGGTCGTTGTAAGCGCCGACCATGACCGCTGCTGCGTCGTCAGTCGGATAGTCCTTGTAACGCTCCACGTAGCCGACCACCTGTTCGATGTGGTCGAGGACATCAAACCACTCAGCTTCTAAGATGCGTGCTTTGACGAGTTCCCACACCCTGTCATCGCGAGGCTGCTCGTCCGCCGGGAACTTGTATTCCCACGTCCAGATTGCTCGTAGAACGTTCTCCTCGGTATTGCTGTATTCGCTCCTGCGTGCTTCCCCAAGAATCGTGCGAAGGGTGTTGGCGACGTTCCACAGTTCGGTGCGGGTCTCGTCATCGAGGCTGTCGCTCTGCATGAGGGAGCGCGCGGCGCGATGGCCCATGCGTTCAGCGAAAGTTGGCATGCGATCAGGCTAGTGGTCGTAGGACGCGAACTTGTTGGTGCTGCTGTTCGGGTCGCGGCGGACTCGGTTGCACCCGCGCTTCGCGCGAGCGCCTCGGCCCGACGACGGGGCGCGACCTTGACGCTCTCTGTCGTTGCCAGGGTGACTAAGGAAGTGTGTCTGCTCGCGCTGGTGCGTCTGGCGGATCGTGCCGGCGGCGGGGCGCTGCTGGTGGAACGGGGAGATGGCACTGCGACTACGCAGCCGCTTGCCGGGATGGTGTGTTTTCGCCAGTGACAACCGCGGAGCGGGGTGGGGACATGGAGGCTGACGGGACGGGTCACCGGGTCGTCAAACGTCGTCGTCCCCACATCCCGCTCAGCATTGTGGCGACAGAGAGAAGGGATGGCGGCGCCAGCGGTCATCCGGGTCGTATGGGGAGACACCGAGACTGCAAGGCGAGATCTCCGGCTTGGCCGGGAGCTAAAGCTCAAATTCCGCCCCACAGCGCTGACATTGCCAGGAGCGCGACCACCGGGCGAGGGCGTTCGGGTACTCGTCACGGTTGTAGGTGGCTTCGCTCAGAAGCGCCAGCATGGTGCCCCATAGGACAAGCACAGCACCGATGATGGCGGGGGCGCCGACATCCATCACAGCTGACCCGATCCTGTCCGCTGCAAGCGCGTACCCTATCCAGCCGCCGAATCCGCCGATAGCGATTCCGATGATAATCAGCGCGACGCCGTTCCGGCGCTTTCGTGGCGGGGATGCCTCGCGCGCTGCCGCCGTCAGGGTGGTTGTGCGCTGAGTGGTTGTGAAGGTCGCCGTGTGGCCGGGCTGACCCCCGTTGCCATCTACCCAGCCGGTCGTCGTCCCGCGAGTCGTCCCGCGGGTCGTACCGTTCGCGACGATCATTTTGAGCGTCGCTGTGTCCGTCGATCCGCAGCGCGGACATGCTCCTGACGTCACGGCGCCAGGCCGGGCCTGAACCGGCGCCAAGCGCTGTGCTGTGCGGGTGTGCTCGGTCCACGCGCCACCGTTCCACCAGCGCTCCTGACCAAACACGTTCCCGTCCGGATACCAATCTGCTGGCGGTAATTCGCTCCCCGTTGCACTGCCCATGTGTCCTCCGCCGCCGAGTCTAGTGAGTGAACACCTCGTTGAAGTGGATCCGGTCTCATTGACGACCGCGCACCGTGAAGATCATCGCCGCGCTGCACTACTACTAGGGCCCTAAGCAACTGGATGACCGGCTCCGCGGTAGCGACTGACGCCTTCTGCTCGTGGGGCTCGAACTCATCCAGTCGGAAAGTCGGCCTGTCGCGGCGGGAGTGGCTTTGTTCCGGCCCCGTGAGTCGGGCTTAGTGAGGGTTCGCGGCGGGGCGCGATCGGCTTCGCCGTGATCGTGACGGCTGCGTGGTGATAACTGTTCCGCCTCCGGCAAGCGGTAACGGCCTGGTCCGACGGCTGGGTGCTGGAGACTCGGGAGCCCGGCGATCATGTCGCCTATCAGCTGGCTGACGCAAGTCACAAGTTCCTACCCGAAAGGGGGCCACGATCCTGCCGTGAGGTAGACAGGTCAGTCGCCATACTTGGAAGCTCTGGCGAGAGTGCAAGCTGCCGCGCATAACTTATTGGCATAGCACTCGGGCCACACACAACAGAGGGTGCGTCTCACTGCGCCCCGCAAGTAACAGGGAACGCCATCATGGAGACCACCGAAAACACTGCCAGGTACCATGCCCAGGCAATCAACACCACCGCCACGGCGGTCACTGTCGAGCCGACCGCCGCTGAGACCACCGACTCCACCCCGGCCGTCGTCAAGACCCCAAAGGTCTCCTTCCTCCAGAAGCACCGCACCGCAGCCATCATCTGCACCGCAGCGGCCGTCATCCTCGTAACCGGCGCGATCATCGGTGTGAACGCGGTAACGAGCTCGCTCAACCAGCTCGCCACCCCCGTCAGCATCACCAGCCCGGCTGCCAGCGCAACACCTGCACCGAGCGCCACCAAGACTGCGGCGGCTGCTGCTGCTGCACCGACTGTCGGCGCGGTACTCACCAAGGCCCAGGCGATGACGATTCGGAAGAACTTCGAGGGGAATCTTCACGCGTACCAGATGGTCGACGGCTCATACGTAGCAGTTTCCGTTTCGCAGCCGTTGCCGGCAAACGTCGTTGCCGACGCCAGCGCGAAGGCGCTGGCAGCCACGAATGCGGCTGGGGCAGATATTTCGGCGACAAAGAATGCGGCGACCGCGTCCATCGGAACAATTCAATATGAGGCTGGTCGCAGCATCATTCTGGTGACGCGACTCTATTCCGGAACTCTCGACACGACAGGCCAGCCAGGATATTTCTGGGCACCACTTCAGAGCAACACAACTCGGCCAAACGTCGCCGGATCGGTTCAGTTCTCGAGTGCAGCTGCTGCGGAGGCGGCGGCGAAAATATTTGTCGCAGCTCAGTCGAACCCTAGGGCCTGGGACATCATCCTGGCGCAGTAGCTGATAGCAAGAAGAGGGCATCCGGGCATCGACTCGGTCGTCACCGCGGCTGCCTCTTCTTCGGCCCGAACCCGCCCCTGGCACCGCGAACTTCGCGTTAGTTGACGCGGTTTGAATGAAAACGTGACGTGAAAGCGTGATTTCATGCCACCAACAAAGAAAATGCCCCCGCAATCTCAATGATTACGGGGGCTAACTGTGGATCCAAGGGGATTCGAACCCCTGACCCCCTGCATGCCATGCAGGTGCGCTACCAGGCTGCGCCATGGACCCATGCCGCTCGGCTTACCGGACAGCTTGTCAAGATTACTACAGATCGTTGGCCCGCCAAACCGAACTCATCGTCCGCTCGCCTCGGCGACACTCAGCCGAGAACGAAGGCTGCGCATCCCTCGAATCGCCGACCTCAACTCCTGCAGGTGATGCTGCGGCAGAAACGACTGGCTGTGCTTTCCGAGGTCCCT
>JAODMW010000107.1 GCA_025464815.1 Microbacteriaceae bacterium
TCGCGGGCGAGGTCGGTCTCCCGCGCCTGGTGAACCTGTTCGGCAAGTACGACATCACGTCGACGTTCTTTGCACCCGGCCACTCGATCGAGACCTTTCCCCGGAGCATCGAGCTTCTCGCCGCGGCCGGCCACGAGATCGGCGCGCACGGCTATTCGCACGAGAACCCCCGCGACATGTCCCCGCAGCAGGAGGAGGACGTGCTCAACCGCTCGATCGAGCTCATCGAGAGGGTCTGGGGGCGCCGTCCCACCGGGTACATCGCGCCGTGGGGCGAGATGACTCAGATCACCACCGACCTTCTCCTCAAGAACGGCTTCGAGTACGACCGTACCCAGGTACTGCATGATTTCCAGCCCTTCTATGCCCGCACCGGTGATACCTGGACCAAGATCGACTATTCGAAGACAGCCGACGAGTGGATGAAGCCGCTCCTTCGCGGCACCGAGATTCCGCTCGTGAGCCTCGCATTCAACTGGTACCTGGACGACCTACCGCCCATGATGTTCGTCAAGAGCAGTCCGAACAGTTACGGCTTCGCCAACCCTCGCCAGATCGAGGAACTGTGGCGCGACCAGTTCGATTGGGTTTACCGCGAGTACGACTACGCGACATTCCCGATCTGTCTGCACCCGGATGTCTCCGGTCGGCCGCAAGTGCTGCTCATGCTCGAGCGCCTCATCGAGCACATGGCCTCTCATGAAGGTGTGACATTTGACACCTGCGAGAACATCGCGACCGACTTCCGCCGACGATTCCCGTTCGAGTCAGACAGCAGGTACCCCTTCGACCGCCAGCTGCCGTAGCCTGCACTCCATGCCAGCAGCGCGCCGTCCGGCCATAAGCCTCATCAACCTCGGTGGGACGATCGCCGCCGTCGCCGATGCCCAGGGCCGGAATGCATCCATGAGGCTCTCGGCCGCCGACATCGCCTCGGCCGTTCCCCAGCTCTCCGAGGTGGCCGAGGTCACATCAGTCTCGTTCCTGAACGTCCCCTCGGCGAGCCTCGGCTTCCATGACATCGCCGCCCTCGCGCGCGCGATCGATGCCGCAGCGGTGGAGGGCGCGGAGGGTATTGTCGTCACGCAGGGCACCGACACCCTCGAAGAATCGGCCTGGGCCCTCGACAACCTTGTGGAAGCTGATATTCCGGTGGTGGTCACGGGCGCGATGCGGAACGCCGGCGTGCCGGGTGCGGACGGCCCCGCCAACCTCCTCGCGGCGGTACGAGTCGCCGCTAGTCCGCTCGCACACGATCTCGGCACTCTCGTCGTGTTCGACGACCAGATCCACGCGGCGCGGTTCGTCACGAAGACCCACAGTTCGTCGACGTCGACTTTTCGCTCGCTCGACACAGGTGCGCTGGGCTGGATCAATGAGGGACGGGTGCGAATCCCCCTTGTGCCGCGGCGACGCACCCCGCGTATCTCCTTCCCGGCGAACGCCACGTTTCCCCGTGTCGCCCTTGTTCGCCTTTCCCTGGATGACGACGGCGAGCTAGTACGAACACTGATCGATACCGCACATGCCGGAGTGGTCGTCGAAGTGTTCGGTGGCGGCCATGTACCGGCCTCGCTGATGGATGCCCTCGCCCGCCTAGCAGCGGCAAAGCCGGTTGTCTTCGCCTCGAGAACGGGATCGGGCGAGCTCTACACGTCCACCGGCAGTTTCCCGGGATCCGAACAGGACCTACTCGCGAGCGGGCTCATTTCGGCCGCTGCACTCGGCGGGCCGAAAGCCCGTGTATTCCTGCGCCTGCATCTCGCCGCGGGGACGAATCGGGAAGCGCTCATCCGCGCATTCGCCGACACAGTCTCCTGAGGGTCAGACCCGCTACGCCGCGAACACCCTCCCGACCAGCGGCACTCCCGGCCGATAGGCCAGATGCACATAGCTCGGGGCGTCGAGCACGACCAGGTCGGCACGCCTTCCCACCGCGACCACGCCGACGTCGTCGCGCCACAGGGCGCGGGCACCGCCGGCGGTGGCCGACCAGAGGGCTTGCGCCGGACTCATCCCCAGGTCCCGCACGGCCACGGCGATGCAGAACGGCATCGACGAGGTGTAACTCGAGCCGGGATTGCAGTCGGTGGCGATCGCGACGGTGACGCCCGCGTCGATGAGGCGGCGGGCATCCGGATAGGGCTGGCGGGTCGAGAACTCGACGCCGGGGAGCAGCGTGGCGACCGTGTTCCCCGAAGACAGGGCTTCGATGTCCGTCTCCGAGAGGAAGGTGCAGTGGTCGACGCTGGCCGCACCGAGTTCGACCGCGAGTCGCACTCCGCCCGATGGCGCCAGCTGTCCGGCGTGCATGCGGGTGCCGAGGCCACGCGCCTGACCAGAGCCGAGGATGGCGCGAGCCTGGTCTTCGTCGAAGGCTCCCGCCTCGCAGAACACGTCGATCCAGCGCGCGTGCGGTGCGCAGGCCTCGAGCATCTCACCCGTGACCAGGTCGACATACCCCGCTGGATCATCGGCGAACTCGGGCGGCACGACGTGCGCCCCGAGGTACGTCGTCTCACTCGTCAACCGCCCCGCCAGCACGAGCGAGCGAACCTCGTCGACCACGGTCAGCCCGTAGCCGCTCTTGATCTCGACCGTGGTCGTGCCCTGGGCGCGCATCTCGGAGACGAGAAGCGTCGCCCGCTCGAGCAGATCGTCGTCGGATGCCGCGCGAGTGGCCGCAACCGTACGACGGATGCCGCCCGCGGCATACGACTGGCCCGACATCCGGCGCTCGAACTCGTCGGCCCGGTCCCCCGCGAAAAGGAGGTGACTGTGGCTGTCGACGAAACCCGGGATGACGCAGCGGCCGTCGACGTCGACACGTTCGTCGGCGGGAGGTGCCTGGCCCGCGTCTCCGACCCAGCTGATCACGCCGTCTTCGAACACGATCGCTGCGTTCTCACGTTCGGCCGTGAGGAAACCGTGCGCCGGATCGTTCGTGACAAGCAGGCCGATATTGTCGAGGAGGGTGCTCGTCATCGTCGCGCCTCCAGTCCGGTGGCGACCTCGAGCACGCACAGGGCTACGAGGCGAACGGTGCGGCCGTCCGCGCTGTCCGCGGTCGAATCGACCTCGGCGAAGTCGATGGATTCGACCAGGGCATGACCACCCGCGATGCGCGCCGCGGCACGGAGTTCCCAGGCCGAGATGCCGCCGGGGATGGATGCCGGACAGGCGGGCGCGACCGAGCGATCGCAGACATCCACGTCGACGTCGACGTGGACAGGCCCACCGGCCGAGCCCGCGATTTCGAGTGCCTCCGCCATGACATCGGCGATGGGCCGACGGTGCAGCTCGTCGCGGTGGATCACGGTCACCCCGTAGTCTGCCGCGCGCGCCGAATATTCTGCCGAGTTCGCGAAGTCGGCGATCCCGACCTGCACGACCCGATCGCCCGCGAGCCCCGCCTCGATGAGCCTCCGCACAGGCGAGCCGTTGTTCACGCCGTCACGCAGGTCGTGGTGGGCGTCGAGTGTGACGAGTCCCGCCGTGCCGATCCGAGCGCCCCAGGTGCCGATGGCGGCCGGGACCGTCGCCGCGTTGTCTCCGCCGAGCGCGATGACGACGCGTGAGAACTCGGCGGCGGCAGCGACCGCGGCCGTCGCCGCGTCTTCCGCAGCATCCGGCTCGTCGATGTCGCCCCAGTCCGCGACACGGAACGACAGCTGGCCGCCGTCCCCGACCGCGCGATCGGGCGAGAGGAACTGGCTGTAGTACCGCAGCGCCGCCCGTACCGCGGAGGGTGTGGCCGCCGCCCCGGTGGTGGAGAGCGAGGTGCGCCAGGTCGGGATGCCGATCATCGCGAGATCGACGCGCTCCCCCGTCGGTGCCGGCCAATCGCCGGCTCGAGGCCAGCGGGCATCCGTCGAGAGCGCCATCAACCCTCGCTCATCGGAACGCGCACGCCCAGCCGCTGGGCTGTATCGATCGCCTCGTCGTAGCCGGCGTCCACGTGACGGATGACGCCCATGCCCGGGTCATTGCTCAGCACCCGCGCGAGTTTCTCGGCCGCGAGTCCGGTGCCGTCCGCGACCGTGACCTGTCCCGCGTGGATCGAGCGGCCGATGCCCACGCCGCCGCCGTGGTGGATGGACACCCAGGTGGCTCCGGAAGCCGTGTTCACGAGTGCGTTGAGCAACGGCCAGTCGGCGATCGCATCCGAACCGTCCTTCATGGCCTCGGTCTCGCGGTATGGCGAAGCGACGGAGCCCGCATCGAGATGATCGCGGCCGATCACGACGGGCGCCGAGAGTTCGCCGGAGGCGACCATCTCGTTGAACCGCAGCCCCGCTCGGTCCCGTTCGCCGTACCCCAGCCAGCAGATGCGCGCGGGCAGGCCCTGGAAGTGCACGCGCTCCCGCGCCATCCGGATCCACTTCGCCAGTGACTCGTTCTCGGGGAACAGCTCGAGCACGGCTCGGTCGGTCGTGTAGATGTCTTCCGGATCACCACTCAGTGCGGCCCACCGGAATGGCCCCTTGCCCTGCGAGAACAGCGGGCGGATGTACGCCGGCACGAACCCAGGGAAGGAGAATGCTTCCGCATAGCCCGCCGTCCGAGCCTCCGTGCGGATGTTGTTTCCATAGTCGAAGACTTCGGCTCCAGCCTTCTGGAAGCCGACCATCGCCTCCACCTGCACGGCCATCGATTCGCGCGAGCGGACGATGAAACCCTGCGGGTCCGCCTCGCGGGCCGAAATCCAGTCCTCGAAGGCGATCCCCAGAGGCAGGTACGCCAGCGGGTCGTGGGCGCTGGTCTGGTCGGTGACGATGTCGATCTCGGCGCCGATGCCGAGCATCCGCGGAACGACGTCGGCGGCGTTGCCGAGCAGGCCGATGCTGAGCGCTCTCTTCGAGTCGCGCGCTGCATATGCCAGCTCGAGGGCCTGGTCGATCGATCGGGCCTCGACGTCGAGGTAGCCGTGCTCGATGCGTCGCGCGATGCGGCTGGGGTCGACATCCACGACGATGGCGACGCCGTCGTTCATCGTGACCGCGAGCGGCTGCGCGCCGCCCATCCCACCGAGACCTCCCGTGAGGGTGATCGTGCCGGCCAGGGTTCCCCCGAACCGTTTTGCGGCCACGGCAGCGAAGGTCTCGTAGGTTCCCTGCAGGATTCCCTGGGTGCCGATGTAGATCCACGAACCCGCGGTCATCTGCCCGTACATCGTCAGGCCCAGTTGCTCGAGACGGCGGAATTCGTCCCAGTTGGCCCAGTCGCCCACGAGATTCGAGTTCGCCAGCAGAACGCGCGGCGCCCACTCGTGAGTCCGCATCACACCGACCGGCTTGCCGGACTGCACGAGCATCGTCTCGTCGTTCTTCAGCGTCGTCAGCGTGCGCACGAGTGCGTCATAGCTGTTCCAGTCGCGCGCCGCCTTGCCTGTGCCGCCGTAGACGACGAGCTTGTCGGGATGCTCGGCGACTTCTGGATCGAGGTTGTTCTGCAGCATCCGGAGGGCGGCCTCCTGCGGCCAGCCGAGCGTGTTGAGCGTCGTTCCGCGAAAGGCTTTCACCGGCCTCGGTCCGCTGGTCATACGAGCTTCCCTCCCGCCTCGGAAACGGTGGATGCCGCGGCCGCCAGCAGCGAGCCGTCCAGCACCATCGAATGCGCGGCCTCGATGTCCGGCGCGAGGTAGCGGTCGGTGCCGGGTCCCGGAACGGCCGTACGAAGGTGCGCGACCACCGCCGCGGACACCGGAGACGGGCGCACCGGCGCCCTCAGGTCCATGGCCCGGGCCGCCGTGAGCAATTCGATGGCGACGACGCGGCCGACCCCGTCGATCGAGCGCCGCAGCTTGCGTGCCGCGCTCCAACCCATCGAAACGTGGTCCTCCTGCATCGCCGACGACGGGATGGAGTCGACGGATGCCGGCACTGCCAGCCGCTTGAGCTCGCTCACGATCCCGGCCTGCGTGTACTGCGCGATCATGTGGCCGGAGTCGACCCCCGGGTCGTCGGCGAGGAAGGCGTTCAACCCGTGATTGCGCGCGACGTCCAGGAACCGGTCGGTGCGGCGCTCGCTCATGCTCGCGAGATCCGCCGTGACGATCGCGAGGAAGTCGAGAACGTAGCCGATCGGCGCACCGTGGAAGTTTCCGTTCGACTCGACCCGCCCATCCGGAGTCACCACCGGGTTGTCGACGGCGGAGGCGAGTTCCCTGCTCGCGACGGTCGCCGCGTGCTCGATCGTGTCGCGCACTGCACCGTGCACCTGCGGCGCGCAGCGCAGCGAGTAGGCGTCCTGCACGCGAGTGAAGCCCTGCGGCTTCGTGATCATGGGAGACCCGGCGAGTACCGCGCGCATGTTCGCCGCGGAATCACGCTGGCCCGGATGCGGCCGAAGCTCCTGCAGGTCGGCGGCGAATACGGCGTCCGTTCCGGTCAGTCCCTCGACGCTCATCGCGGCAGCGAGATCGGCCGTCGTCACGAGTGCCCGCAGGTCGGTGATCGCGAGCACGAGCATGCCGAGCATGCCATCGGTGCCGTTGATGAGGGCGAGACCTTCCTTTTCGCGCAACACCAGGGGGTGGATGTCCGCGGCGGCGAGCGCCTCGCTCGCGGGAACGAGGGTGCCGCCGGCATCCCGCACCGTACCCTCGCCCATCACCGCGAGCGCACAGTGCGCGAGTGGAGCGAGGTCGCCGGAACAGCCGAGACTGCCGTACTCGAACACGACGGGGGTGATGCCGGCGTTGAGCACCGCGGCATAGGTCTCGGCGACGACGGGCCGCACGCCGGTTCGCCCGGTCGCAAGGGTGGACAGGCGCAGGAGCATCAGCGCCCGAACGACCTCGCGTTCGACCTCCGGTCCGGAGCCGGCAGCATGGCTGCGCACCAGCGAACGCTGCAGCTGTTCGCGGAGCTCGACCGGAATCTGTTTGGTCGCGAGCGCACCGAAGCCCGTCGAGACGCCGTAGTGCGGGGCCGTGTCGCCGGCCAGCGCTTCGATGACCGCGCGACTCGCGCTCATGGCCTCCAGCGCGTCGTCGGCCACACGCACGCCTGCGCCGAATCGGGCGACGGCCACGACGTCGGAGAACGAGAGGGCGCCAACGCCGATGGCCACAGTGTCGAGAGTGGTGACGGTCATGAAGCAAGTACAGCGCCGCACGCGCCTTCGTGGGAGGGTCGCAGGCATAAGCTGTCTGAAATACCAGACAGCGCGAGGTGCAATATGGATGTCCCGGCGGCCCGCAACACCCTCAGGATGCTGTCCTACCTCGCCAGACGGAGCGGACCCGTCCGGGCGTCCACCATGGCGCGCGACCTGGAGCAGCCTCGATCCTCCACGTACCAGCTCATCCGCGTGATGCTGGACGAGGGATTCCTCGTGCACTTCCCGGAGGATCACGCCTACGGCCTCAGCTCCCTGCTGAGCGAGATCGGGTCCTCGGTGTTGCAGACGGCACGACTCGGCCGCCTCGCCGCACCCCTGCTCGAGAAACTGGTACACGACGTCGGCGTGCCCGTCGTTGCTCACCTCGGCGTGCTCAGCTCGTCGGATGTGATGTACGTTTCGCGCGTCCAGGGCTTTCGAGCGCCGACAACCGTCTCCAACGTCGGCGTGCGGCTGCCCTCCCATCTCACCGCGACGGGACGCGCCATGCTCGCCCTGCTGCCGTCGACGCAGGTGCGCGCCATTTATCCCCATCGCGACAGCCTGGTGTTGCGCTCCGGCACCGAACCGCGCACTCTCACGGAGCTCGACCACATCCTCACGCAGACCCGCACGCGCGGCTGGGCGACCGAGCGGGGAGATATCACCGGCGAGTACTCTTCGGTGGCGGCGAGTGCCGTCGACCACAACGGGTATCCCGTGGCGGCGATCGGGCTCACCTTCCGCAGCGTCGCCGTGGACGAAGCGGAATGGCCCCGGCTCGGCGCCGCCGTGGTCGCCACCGCGAACGCGCTCACTGCGCGACTGCTCGGGCGATCGTGACACTCGCAGCACGATGACGGGCTAAGAACTCCGCCCGCGCCGCACCACCTGTTCCGCATGCCGGAGCACCGGCCCGTCGATCATGCGCCCGTCGTAACGGAAGACGCCGCGCTGCCCGACCGCGGCGGCGAGCAGCCCCCGCGCGGCGTCGAACTCCTCCGCGGTCGGCGCATAGGCCGCGCGAATGACCGGCACCTGGCTCGGATGGATACAGGCCGTCGCGACGAACCCGACGGCGGCGGCATCCCGCGCCTCACCCTCGAGCCCGTCGACGTCGGTGATGTCGAGGTGCACGGCGTCGATCGCCGCCCTGCCGGATGCCGCGGCCGCAAGCAGCACCGAGGACCGCGCATGTGCGGCGACATCACGATAGCGCCCATCGGCGAACCGACTCGACGTGCCGCCGATGGAGGCGATGAGATCCTCCGCACCCCACATGAGCGCGATGACGTTCTCCTCCGCAGCAATGGACGGGGCGGCCAGCACGCCCGCGGCCGTCTCGCACAGTGCGATCACGTCGTATCCGCCAAGGCGCTCCACCTGCTCGGCGCTGACCGTCTTGGCGAGCATCACGGTGCGGTATCCGGTGGCGGCCAGCGCGGCGAGATCGAGTGCGAAATCCTCGGTGTCCACCGGATTGACGCGCACGATCGTCCTGGCCGGATCGAGCGGATTAGCGAGGAGCGCCTCGCGGCCGACAGTCTTGTCGGCGGGAGCGACGGCGTCCTCGAGGTCGAGGATCACGGCATCCGCCCGTTCCGCCGCTTTCGCATAACGTTCTGGACGATCGGCCGGACAGAACAGCAGCGCTGGTCCCAGGTCGAAGACGCTCATCGGGCGGCGTCCGCACACCAGACCAGAGCCGAACGCACCGCGGTCGCCACGATCACGCCGTCCTGGTTGCGCGCCGTGTGCCGCAGCGTGACGATGCCCTGGCCCGGCCGTGACGACGACAGGCGTTTGTCGTCGACGACGGTCTCGGAGTACAGGGTGTCGCCGTGGAAGAGCGGCGCCGGAAAGGTCACCTCGGAGAATCCGAGATTCGCCACGAGGGTGCCCTGGGTCAGCTGCGCGACCGAACTGCCAACGAGGGTCGCGAGGGTGAACATCGAGTTCACCAGTCGCTGCCCGAAGGGCTGGGTGGCCGACCACGCGGCGTCGAGGTGGAGTGCCTGGGTGTTCATGGTCATCGTGGTGAATGCGACGTTGTCCGCCTCGGTCACCGTTCGTCCCGGGCGGTGCAGGTAGCGCGTCCCCACCTCGAATTCCTCATAGTAGAGGCCGCGCTGCTCGATGGTCTTCTCCGGTTCGGTCACAGTGTGCTCCCCTGGTGCGCGAGCTCGGGCGGTATCCGTAACGGCGCCGCCGTCGCATCGACCACCTCCGAGATGCGGACGCCGGGTGCCAGTTCGACCAGCAGCAGCGACTTCGTGCCGTCCTCCCCCGTCACGATGTCGATCACCGCGAGATCGGTGATGATGCGATCGACGCAGGCCTTCCCGGTCAGCGGAAGCGTGCACCTCTCGAGGATCTTCGGATGCCCCTCCCGATCGACGTGTTCCATCATCACGATGAGTTTCTTGGCGCCGAAGACGAGGTCCATGGCCCCGCCCATCCCCTTCACCATCTTGCCCGGCACCATCCAGTTCGCGAGATCGCCGTTCGCCGCGACTTCCATCGCGCCGAGCACCGCGACATCGACATGCCCGCCGCGGACCATGCCGAAGGATGCCGCGGAGTCGAAGAAGGAAGCCCCCGTCGTGACGGTCACCGTCTCCTTGCCTGCGTTGATGAGATCGGGATCCACCAGGTCGTCCGGTGGGTACGGACCGACACCGAGGAGACCGTTCTCCGAGTGCAGGACGACCTCGATATCGTCGGGAATGTAGTTGGGCACCAGCGTCGGCATGCCGATGCCGAGGTTCACGTACTGGCCGTTCTCGAGCTCCTGGGCGACGCGCGCGGCGAGT
>JAODMW010000112.1 GCA_025464815.1 Microbacteriaceae bacterium
CTCGGTAAGGAGACCCACGGCGCCGGTCCTTATATGCTCGACGCCAACGCGACGATCGCGAATTCGCAGTACGTCTACGTGCCGAACCCCAACTATTGGAACAAGAAGGCCGTCCAGTACAAAAAAGTCATCATCAAGGTCATCGCCGATGAGAACTCGACGCTCGCCGCCCTGCGTTCGGGCCAGGTGGACGCTGCGGCGATCTCACCTAACAATGTCGCATCCGCGAAGTCGGCAGGACTGAACATCAACGCCGCCAAAGCAGCAATGGTGGGGGTGTACTTCTTCACTCTCGGAGATAGCACCTCGCCTCTGTCGAACGTCAAGGTACGCCAAGCGCTGAACATGGCGATCGACCGCAAGGGCATCACCAAAACGCTCTTTCTGACCAATGGTGAACCCACCACGCAGTATGTGCCGAAGGGAATTCCTGGCTACGTCGCCGGCCTCGAGAACCAGTATCCCTTCGACGTCGCCAAGGCCAAGCAACTGCTGACCGATGCAGGATACCCCGACGGGTTCAGCTTCAAGATGGTCGTCCAGCCGGGCGCCTCAAGCCAGAACCTCCTCTCTCAGGCAGTCATTCAGAGTTGGGCGAAGATCGGCGTGAAAGTGGAGCTCACCGCTCCGGCGGCGTTCCCTGACTACGTGACCGCGCTGAGCTCCGGTAACTACGCGGCCACCTCGTTCAACTTCTATTACTCGACGCAGCTGACCGACCTGCAACAGCTGTTCACCAAGCCCGCGCTGTACAACTTCTTCGGGTTCGACCTTCCGAAGGCGAACGCGCTCGCAACCGAGCAGCGTAAATACGACGTGGACTCGCCAGAGGGAAAGACGGCGGCTGAGGCATCGGAGACCTACATGGTCGAGCAGGCCCTCGCGGTTCCGGTGTCCAGCACGGATACGGTGATGGCATCGACCAAGAAGGTCACCGGAGTCGACTTCACGTCCGCCTTCCCCATCCCCGATCTCACGATCTTCAAGCCCGCGAACTAAGCTCCGCGAGAGACACCACCCGGGGCCGGCCACGTGAGCGGCCGGCCCCACCTCGACTCCGAAAGACACCATGATCAAGACGCTCGGCCTCCGACTGCTGGCCTCGCTGGTGCTACTCATCGTCGTCCCTACGGTGACCTTCTTCCTCCAGGCAGTCACCCCCGGCAACGTCGCCCAGTCCATCCTCGGCATCGGCGCTACGCCACAGTCGGTGGCTGCGCTGGACAATCAGCTCGGCCTTGACCGCCCCGTCTGGCAGCGCTACCTTGACTGGCTGGCCGGCTTCTTCCACGGCGACCTCGGCACCTCATACATCACCGGTGACTCAGTCGTCCGCACGCTGAGCGGTCGGCTGGGAGTCAGCCTCTCGCTGATCGTTGGCGCGCTAGTCGTGTTCACGATTGTGGGCGTGCTGCTGGGCATTCTTTCCACCAGCAGCAGCCGGGTTTGGGGGCGCCTAATCGACGTTGTGTCCACGGCCGGCATCGCCATCCCGAACTTCTGGCTCGGCGTGCTGCTGATAGGCGTCTTCGCGGTGCAGCTCAACCTGTTGCCCGCCACCGGCTACGTGCAACCCAGCGAGAACGTGGGCGGCTGGATCGCCTCGCTCGTGCTGCCCGTCATCGCACTGGCATTCGCCGGCATTACCGGGGTAGCAAAGCAGACCAGGGACCAGATGCTCGTCTCCCTGGCGAGCCCATACGCGCGCTCGCTGCGAGCCAACGGGGCGAGCGAGGCATCCCTTCTCTTCCGACACGCCCTGCGCAACGCGTCCGGCCCGATCATCACCGTGATCGGGCTCATCTTCGTCGGCGCTCTGAGCGGCTCGGTCGTCGTCGAAAACATCTTCGTACTCCCCGGCCTCGGCTCTCAGGCGGTGCAGTCGACCGCACAGCGTGACCTGCCGGTGATCCAGGGGATCGCGGTCTACTTCACGATCATCGTCGTGGTGGTCAACGTCGTGATCGACGTGGTCAACACGATCCTCAACCCGAAAGCGCGTGCATCATGATCGGCCGATTCCGCGTAGTGCGGCAATTCCTTCGCCGTCCCCTCGGCCTCACATCGGCAGTCTTCCTTGTGCTGGTGATCATCTCGGTCGCGTTGGCGAAACTCATCGCGCCATACGACCCGCTGGCACAGGATTACTCGGCGGTCCTCGCCACCCCCAACGCCGCGCATCCGCTCGGCACCGATCAGCTCGGTCGCGACGTGCTCAGCCGGCTGCTCTATGGCGGTCAGGTAACACTGATCGGAATCCTCGAGGCGGTCGTCGTCGCCGTCGTCGTCGGCATCATCCTCGGCCTGATCGCCGGCTACCTCGGCGGCCCGCTTGACACAGTGCTCTCGCGATTGACCGAACTGGTCATGGCGATCCCAGGAATCGTCGTACTGCTGATGACCTATGCGCTCACTGGCAACAACGCCCATGCTGGCATGTTCGTGCTCGGAGTACTGTCGGTCCCGACGATTTACCGGGTGACCCGTGGAGCGGCCGCCGCCGTTCGGGGCGAGACCTTCATCTCGGCATCTCGCGTCGTCGGCATCGGACGGGGGGCGATCATGGTGCGGCACGTGCTGCCGAATGTCTGGGGTCCGATCATCGTCAACACGGCGGTACTCGCCGCCGTAACCCTCGGCATCCAGGGTGGCCTCAACTACCTCGCCCTCGGAGTGAATCCTCCGGCCCCCAGCTGGGGCGGCATGGTTTCCGAGGCACAGTCGTCTTTGCTGCAGCAGCCCTGGCTCATGGTGCCGAGCGGTTTGACGATCGCCCTCACGATCGTCGCCTTCCTCCTGATCGCCGACGCGCTGCGCGATGCAACCGACACTCGTTCGGATATCCCTTCGTCCGCTCCAAGACAGGCCGTGGTCGAGGATTCGACCGCACCGAGCGCCGCTCCGGAGGGGGCACTCCTCGCCGTCGATCGGCTGCGGGTCGCGTTCAACGGGGTGCGGGTGGTACAGGACGTACGCTTCTCCGTCGCCCCCGGCGAGACGATCGGCATCGTCGGTGAATCGGGCTCAGGTAAGACAGTCACCGCCTCAGCCATCCTCGACAGTCTGGACGCGGGCGCCAGTGTGACAGGTTGCGTATGGTTCCAAGGCGTGGACCTGCTGCACGCGCCCGCACACCACCGGCGCGCGGCTCGAGGATCGGGAATCGCCTACATCTCGCAAGACCCGATGGTCGCTCTCGACCCGAGCTTCACGGTCGCAGGTCAGCTCGGCGAGCTTGTCGCGCGCCACCACGGACTGCGTGGTGCTGCCCGGCAGAGGCGCGTACTCGAGCTGCTCGACCAGGTCGGACTGCCCGATCCGGCCGGGACCGCCCGCCGCTACCCACACCAGCTCTCCGGCGGTATGGCGCAGCGTGTCTCGATCGCGTGCGCGCTGGCGGGCAACCCGAAAGTGCTGATCGCTGACGAGCCGACCACCGCGCTCGATGTGACGATCCAAGGCGAGATTCTCGACCTTCTCCGGCGGCTCCGCGACGATACCGGAATGGCGATCGTCATCATCACCCACGACTTGGGCGTGATCGCCGACATTGCCGACCGGGTCGTGGTCATGTACGCCGGCGAGGTCGTGGAGCAAGCGGCGGTCGAGGCGGTCTTCGCGAGCCCCGGCCACCCGTACACTCGCGCCCTGCTGGCCGCGAACCCGATAGCGAGCGAGCGCGGCAAGCCGCTCATGGCGATCCCGGGCACCGTTCCGCGACCCGGCAGCTGGCCGACCGGTTGCCACTTCGCAGTTCGCTGCCCGTTCGCGACGGAAGCATGCTCCGCCGCCCCGATCCGGCTCGAGCCGGTCGCCAACTCCGAGGACCATGAATCCCGCTGCATCCGAATCGATGAGGTGCTGCGGTCGAGCAGGAAAGAGGTGGTGTCATGACCGCGACGGTAGAGAGTGGGAGCGAGGTGCTCAAGATCCGCAACCTCTCGGTGAGCTACTCCCAGGGCTTTGGCAGACCACGACTGCGCGCCGTCCAGGGTGTCGACATCACGGTCGGCCGCGGCGAGACGGTCTCGATAGTCGGGGAGTCCGGGTCCGGGAAATCGACGATCGGCGGCGCGATTCTAGGACTCACTCCGGTGGAATCCGGGTCGATTGAGCTCTACGGCGAGGAGATCGCCGGAGTCACCGGCAAGGGTCGTCGGGCGCTGAGCGCCCGACTGCAGGCGGTCTTTCAGGACCCGTTCAGCTCGCTGGACCCGGCTCGAACCGTCCGCGACTCGGTCTCCGAACCGCTCCGTGCCGAGACCGGCCTGACCTCGACGCAGGTACGCGAGCGGGTCGACGAGGTGCTACGCCGAGTAGGGGTGGATCCGGCCCTCGCGTCGCGGTATCCGTCCGCCTTCTCTGGTGGCCAGCGTCAGCGTATCTCGATCGCGCGCGCGCTCGTGCGCCGCCCCCAACTGGTCGTCTGTGACGAGGCGGTAAGCGCACTCGATGTGTCCGTGCAGGCACAGGTTCTCAACCTGCTCGACGAGCTACAGAAGGAAGCGGGCACGAGCTTCGTCTTCATTTCGCACAACATGGCTGTCGTGCGTCACATTTCGGACCGGATCGTCGTGCTCTATCACGGCCGCATCATGGAAGAGGGCCCGGCCGAGGATGTCGCGGACCGTCCCGCGCATCCTTATACCCGGTCGCTGCTCGCCGCCGTGCCCGTACCCGAGGTGAACGCGCAACGTGCGCGCCGTATGGCTCGCACGGCTGCGACCGTGCGCACGGAGTTCGCGCCGGTCGACGGCATCGGCTGCCCATTCGCGCCGCGCTGTCCGCTCGCCGAGGCGCGCTGTGTCGAGTCGACGCCGCCGCTGGTGGAGTTCGCCCCCGGACGGAAGTCGGCCTGCGTGCGGATCAACGACTCGCTCGCCGTCGGACACGAGGAGGGCGTCGCGCTGACAACTCTCGACGTCGCCGCGTCGTGAGGCGGTCCCGATGAATCGCCCCACGTTCCTGGTGATCGGCGAAGCACTGGTCGACGTACTCCGCCAGGACACGCTGACCACGCGATATCCAGGTGGCAGCCCGACCAACGTGGCGGTGGGGCTCGCGCGGCTGGGGCATCCGACCACAGAGCTCTGCTACCTCGGCGACGATGAAGACGGCGCCCTGCTGCGCACCCACCTCCGCGAGGCGGGCGTGCACGAACACCCCGCAGCCTTGACTGCGTCGGCCAGCTCCGTCGCCGAGGTCAGGCTCGATGCGGCGGGGGACGCGACCTACGACTTCTCGGTCGCCTGGGATGTGCCCTCGACGATCGACTGGACCGGGATCGACGCGGTGCACGCCGGCTCGATCGCGCTCGTCCTGGAGCCCGGCGCGACGCATGTGCTCGAACTGCTCGATTCGCGACCGAAGGGCATCCGGGTGACCATCGATCCGAACGTACGGCAGTCGTTCCTTCCCGCCACGGATCCTGCGTCGCATCTGGAGCCGTTCTTCGCCCTCGCGGACCTCGTCAAGCTGAGCGATGAGGATGCCGCCGTGATCTATCCCGGAGCCGCCCCCGAGACCGTGCTGGCCCGGCTGCTCGAACTCGGGCCCACGATCGCAGCGATCACACTCGGGGCCAGCGGCGCGCTTCTCGCGACCCGCCGCGCGACGGTCGCGGTACCGGCGCATTCATCAGGAGTCGTCGACACAGTCGGCGCTGGCGACAGTTTCATGGCGGCCCTCGTGTCGGCCGTCGCGGAATCCGGCGCCTGGGATCCCGACGCCGCGCGGTTGCGGGAGTTCGGACGATGGGCCGCGTCTGCCGCAGGCATCACCGTGTCGCGTGCAGGGGCGGATCTGCCCACCCGGGCCGAATTGGAATCGGCGTCGGCCTGATCCGGCGGACCAGATCGTTCCCCGCACGCGGGCGGTAACAGCACTTCTCGGCCACCCACAGCGCGTTCCCTCGGAACCTCGTGGCTCTTCTTCGAGCCGGGATCTGCTTGCAAACGATCATTGTCGTGGCATGGCACTTTACTTAGCCGTTGCGCTAAGTGTGATGCCGTGATACTTTGCCTTATGGCTCAGCATTTGCAGCAACTCAATGTCACTTTCCAGGCGCTTGCCGACCCCACTCGGCGTGCCGTGCTGGGGCGGCTTGGCCAAGGTCCTGCAAGCATCAGCGAGTTGGCGAGACCTTTCGATATGGCGTTGCCCTCTTTCATGAAACATATCCACTTTCTCGAGGACAGCGGGTGGATCCAGACCCGCAAGGAAGGTCGAGTGCGGACCTGCGTCATCGAGAAGAAATCGTTCGCCGTGGTCGAAGCATGGCTGTCCGAACAACGTGACCTTTGGGAAGGCCGTACCGATCGGCTCGAGAAGTTCGTCACCACCATCGATGAAAAGGAACAATCGGAATGAACTCATCTGCACACCCAGACCTCGACCTGACAATTTCGCGAATCATCAGAGCACCTCGTTCGGTCGTGTGGAGCGCCTGGACAGACCGGACGAGCTTCGAGCAATGGTGGGTGCCCGCACCTGCCACCTGCAAAGTTCTGGAAATGGATCTCCGGCCCGGTGGCTCATTGCTCACCCAGATCAGCGAAGACGGGGGCGAGTTCATGCCGCACATCACAGGCTGTTTTCTCGCGATCGACGAGCTCGAGCGGATCGTTTTCACGAATTCGCTGGTCGGTGGATGGCGACCGGCTGAGGAGCCATTCATGTCCGCAATCATCACGTTGAAGGATCATCCGACGGGCACCGAATATGTCGCCCAGGTGATGCACCGGAACAACGCGGATCGAAACAGGCACGAAGAGATGGGCTTCTACGACGGGTGGGGAACCGTCACGAGGCAACTCGCCGAACTCGCGGAGCGACGGGCGTAGCCGCGTCCCCCGCTGAGCGGAATTGCGCTCACCGGCAGCGCCAAGACCGACGCCGCGCGGCCTATGGTTCAATGAGCCATGCGTAAACGTGGGGTAACACGCTGGTTTTTCTCAATGCTCGGGGGCGTTGCGACTCTCGTCGTCGTGGCGGGGTGTACGACAGCCTCCACGATGACAACCACGGTCGCCAACACGGCGGCGGCAGAGCCTCCCGCAGTCGGTGTCAGCGGCGCATTTACGCCACTCACGGCATCGATCATCACGGCCCCCACACCACTGCGCACCAGCGACGGCAAGACGCACCTCGCAGTCGAATTGCAGGTGACGAACACCGCGCCCCGAGCGGCGACTCTCACCCGCGTGACTCTGACGGATGCCGCATCGCCTTCGACCGTCCTGGTCGACCTCCAAGGGGCGGCCCTGCGTGACACGACAGTGCTCGCAGGCGACCTGGCGCTCACGCGCACCACGGTCATACCGGCATTCGCGACGGCGCTCGTCGTCATCGACGCAATTGCGCCCACCGGCTCGCAACCGTCGGCACTTCAGCCCCACCTCAGTGCCGACTTTGCCCCACCGGAGCCGGGTCAGCCGCCGTACGTGTCGATCTTTCCGAACCGGATAACCGAGAACCTGCCGGCGTTCGCGGTGAAGACCGACCCGGTGTTGAACATCGGGGCGCCCCTCGGCGGTGGGACGTGGCTGACTATCAACGCGTGCTGCAGCATTTCGGCCCATCGGGGCGCGGTGCTTGGACGGGATGGCACCCTGGTCGCGCCGGAGCGGTACGCGATCGACTTCAGCCGGATCGGCGACAATGGCGACCTTTACGCCGGTTCCAGCCACACGCTCCAGTCGGATCTCAGCTACGGTGCCGAACTGCTCGCCGTCGCGAACGGCACGGTGGTGTCGGTGAGCGACGCGTTGCCCGACCAACCCATGGGAGTGAACCCCACCGGCTTCAGCCTTGTGCAGCTCACCGGCAACGAGATCGTGCTCAAACTCAGCACGGGGGTCTATGCCCTGTACGCCCACAACGAGCCCGGCTCACTGCGGGTGAAAGTCGGACAGAAGGTCACGAAGGGACAGGTTCTCGCGCTTCTCGGCAACAGCGGGAACTCCACGGCACCGCATCTCCACTTCCAACTGATGGCCGGGCCCGAAGCGCTCAACTCAGATGGTCTGCCGTTTACCTGGGACCGATACACCCTGTATGGAGCGATCGATTCTTCGGGTGTTCCCCGACTGCTCGACACTCCGCAAAGCGAACGCAACAGCTACGCGCTGGGAATCTCGGCGGTTCGCTTTCCGGGCAAAAACACCGGAGCGGCCGTGGTCGGCAGCGGTGATCCGACGACGCTTCCTCAGGACCCCGCTCTCGGCACCGAGGGAGTTGGTGGCTAGCCTCGCAAGTCGGAACAACGGTGCTATATTCTTGGTTAATTATCATAACTCGGAATATAGGCTGCTCATTCCGACTTATCCGACTGAGGAGGAACGCCCGTAATGAGTCAGCAGAGTGGCGACGCCGACTGGCCATTACATAGGTCGGAAAGGCGCGCGTGGCATCAACGGCAACGCGGAGGTACAAAAGCCGATCGTACGCTGACGGAGATCGTCGTTTCGATCCCCCCGCGAATCGCCGAACTGGATTTTGCGGCGCGCGCCGACCAGACAAAGTCGATCGATGAGGCCACCGCTGCCGTCGTTCGTTCGGATGCGCTTTCAGCCGATCAAGCCGGCGCTCTCGGCGGATTTCTGATTCAGAACGAGTCCGTGGCGAGTTCCAAGATTGAGCGAATCGAGGCACGGACCGAGGACTTTGCCCGAGCGCTTGCTGGCGCAAAATCAAACGAGTCCGCAGTCTCGATGGTAAACGCGACAAAAGCACTAACGGAGATGGTCGAGTCGGTCGGAGCAAGCGGACGAATCGAGCTGGATCAAATTCTCCAGGCCCATTGGCTCCTGATGAAAGACGATCCACAAGATGGTCCCTTCGCAGGAAAAATTCGCGAAGTGCAAAACTGGATTCTCGGCTCCGATTGGAGTCCCCGGGACGCCGTACATATCCCGCCGCCACCCGAACTCGTACCGGCACTCCTCGAAGACCTCGTGCACTATGCGAACCGAGACGACGTGCCTGTTGTGGTGCAAGCGGCTGCCGTTCACGCTCAATTCGAATCAATCCACCCCTTCACCGATGGCAACGGTCGAATCGGACGCGGATTAATCAACGCTGTGCTCCGTCGACGCGGTACGACCACCGTCACGGTGGTTCCTGTTGCGAGCGCGCTTCTGGCCGAACGACAGAGATATTTTGATCTGGTCAACAACTATCGTCTTGGATATTTGGGCGCGTTCGTCGACGACCTAGCGCACGCCGCTCTGATCGCCGCTGAGGAATCGAAGGCGTCAGCAGATCGGCTGCGCACTATGCCAGCCGACTGGGCAGCTCGCTCAAAATGGAGGGCCAACAGCGCAGGGGCTGCGTTACTTGCCGCCCTCCCAGCAAATCCGGTTCTGACCTCCGAAATCGCGGAGGAGCTTGCCGGCTCGAACCCTGCCTCCACCTACGCGGCCCTCGATCGGCTCGATCGTGACGGCGTAATTCACGAGATCACCGGCAGGCAGAAGAATAAGGTTTGGGTCGCTTCAGACGTAATGGATGAATTGGACGACCTCTCGAAAAGAATCGGCGATCGCGTGCTCGCAGACCGGTCCACTACGTGATCCACAAGGAGACGTCATGGCTGCACCTCACGAACCAATTCACCCTGGTGAGGTTCTTCTCGAGGAGTTCCTGAAGCCGACATCGGGAAACGACCACGCGGCCCTGACCTCGGCTATGACGTGCTGTGGCGGGCGAACGAACGCCGCATAGGTATCGCGGTAGCCAGCGGGGTTGATCTTCTCGACCTTCGCGGCAGCGTGCGGGCTGCAGAGGCCGCTGCGCTCTCGGTCGGTAGTCGCCCAGCGCTCCAAGAACCTCGTCCGCGGCGTAGATCTCCTCGGGCTGACCCAGACCCCACATCATTCCCATCGCCTCAACCACGGACACGACTGTCTGCTTGCCGAGAGCGCGGCCAGCGAGATGTGCACGCACGACTTCGGGCAGCAACGACTCGATCGTCGTCAGCAGGGTTGCTTCTGCGACGACCGTCCCGGTAAGTGTCCCGGTGCCGTATTTGCACGTCGAGAAAATGCCCTATTTGTGCGGTGGGTGGAGTGCGTCAAGTGCGACCAGGCAGCCCAAGTCGTCTGCGGTCGTTGCCAAAATGTTGCCACGGAATGTCCACGACATCCTTGTGATGTATCAGGACATCGGTGACACTCCGCCCATCAGGACATCGGCGACACTCAGATGGTCTTGGGGAGGCGGCCTCGGGGTCTGCCGGAGCTGACGTATTTGATTCCGGGTCGGGGCCAGCGGTGCTTCATGATCTCGGTACCGCGGTCGTCGAAGACTCGGTGCAGAACGTGCTCACCGCACCACGCGGAGCATCGGGCGGCCACTGCGTTGTCGCGAGACGGACACGAGGATCAACAGGCTCAACGGAGCTCATCCCTCAAACATTGAGGGGAAGTGTCACCACCAGAACCAGCGAATGGTCACCGGTCTATTGATGCAGAACTGTCACCGATGTCTTAATACATCACAGATCTGGCGCCGACTCGCGCAATCCAGTGCAATACAAAACCCCCTGCTTGACCGGGTGTTTTGCTATTGTGACACCAGCGGGATACGAACCCTCGATACAGCCGTGGTGGGGTGGTTCAGGCCCCACCAGCCGCGCCAGTCGCGGTCCACTCGCCGCAGACCTGACCGAACATGTTGCGGCCCATGATCGCGCCCGAGTCGACGATCGCATCCAGCTCTGCCCGGTTCTCGTCGGAGGTCTCGAACATCCAGCCGTGCAGCCAGCTCTCGTCGATGTCGCCGAACGGCGCCTCCTCTCGCTGATTCAGCACGCCGGCGAGATAGGTCATGCCCGCAGCATCCACGGCCACGAGCCACCCGATGAGGATGGCGGCCAGGCCAGCACGATGCATCCCACGAACCAGCCCCAGCGGATGCGGAAGCGGGCGGGGGTCCGCCTCTCGATCATGCCACCAGCGTATGCATCATCCGGTCACCAGCGCGCAGTACTGCCGCAGGGCCTTTCAAACCACCGCTGAGTGCCCCATCCAACCTAAACTTAGGAGGGCGTCGTCTCTTCCGGCGATGCAGAAATGAGGTGCCTCTGTGAGCACGACACCGTTCCGAACACTTGCCGAGCGCATCCGGCCTTATAGGGCTCCGGTTGAGCTAGACGACACTGACATCAAGCTTCTTCTCGAGCTCGCGCACGACGCACGTGCCCCGCAACGCAAGCTGGCCGAGGCCCTGGGGATGTCGTCGCCCGCTGTGGCCGACCGGATGGCGAGGCTGAAGAGCCGGGGAGTGGTGCGCGGCTATCGGGTCGACATCGACTGGGCTGCGATCGGTTACTCGACAGTGACGCACCTGACGGTTATCGCTAGCGTCGGCCACGATCAGAACCTGGTTATGGAGGCATTGAGCAAGGTGCGCGGTGTCGAGGACATCGCCGTCGTCACGGGTGGCATCGACATGCTCGTGCGTATCCGAGCGAAGGGCTTCGACGATCTCCGTACGATCCTCGCGGAGGAGATCTGGACGATCGAAGGAATTCAGCGAACCGAGAACGCTATCGTCCTGATTGACGTGGAGCCGCCGGACGTCGATGTCCGACGGCTGGAGTCAATCCTCAAGAAGACGCCGGAAGACTCGCTTTAGGCGCCCGGAACGCCTCGAGGGCGGCAGTGGCGCCGGCGGCGATGAGAAACGAGTCGTCGGCAATGGCGAGGCATTCGTATCCGAGCTCGCCGAACCGTCGCGCGGCGGCTGGGTTTCCAGCGAAGGCGCCGATACCGATCCCGCGTCGCCGGGCGACGTCGACGATCCGCCGCAGTACGACGCCGTCGGCGAGCAATCCCTCGACTGTGGTGTCGAGGGCAAGCGCGAGGTCGTACGGCCCGACGAAGAGCATACCGACGCCGGTGACCGTGGCGATGGCCTCAACCTCTCGGTAGCCGCCGATCGTCTCGATCATCACGGCGCAGAGCACCTCGGAGTTGACCTCCGGTGCTGGGCGCCCCACACCGCCGGCGAGCGCCGCGTATTGGCCCCAGCTGCGCGTCCCCAAGGGCGGGTAAAACGTGGCGTCCACCGCGCGGGCGGCCTCCGCTGCGCTCGACACGGAGGGTACGATGACCGCGTCCGCGCCGGAATCCAGGGCGGCTCCGATACGGGCGGCATCGTTGCTTGCGACCCTGATGGCTACTGGCGGGGCGGCCGACGGAAGTGCGGAGATGAACTCGAACGCGTCGTCGGCAGCGATACGTCCGTGCTGAAGGTCGAGACACAGCCAATCGAACGCCGCGTTCGCAGCACGAGCGACGAACCCCTTCGTGACATCCGAGCACCAGAGGCCGGCGCCTGTGATCGCCGGCGTCATCGAATCATCCGGCTGCGAAGCCGCTTGTCCAACGCAACCGCGCCGACCACTATTGCCCCCTGGGTTATGAGTTGGAAGTAGGTGTTGACAGCCAGCGTGTAGTAGATATTCTGCAGCACCGCAAGGATCGCCAGCCCGACGCCCGATCGCAGCACGCTGCCCTCGCCACCGGTGAGCGCGGTGCCTCCGATCACGACGACCGCGATCGCATTGAGCGCCATCGTCCCGCCCGCGGTGCCCTGGCCCGTGCCGAGCTGCGACGCACTGATGACGCCGGCGAAGCCAGCCAGCAGGCCCGCCACCACGTACGTCGACGCTTCGATGGTTTTCGTGCGCAACCCCGAGAGCCGACTGGCCTCACGATTGCCCCCTGTGGCGAACAGCACCCTTCCGTAGAGCGTCTTCCGCATGACGATCTGCGCGATGGCGAAGATTGCGATCATGATGATGACGTCCACCGGGATCGGTCCCAGCTTGCCTGCTCCGATGAATGCGAAGCCAGGATCGGTCACGCTGTAGGCCTGGCTGTTCGTGTACAGCAGGGTTCCGCCCTGGATGAGCGTCATGCTGCCCAGGGTGGCGACGAATGGATTGACCTTGAGCACCGTGACGAGCAACCCATTAAACAGGCCACACAGCAGGCCGGCGAAGCAGCCGACCATAATGCCGAGGCCGACGTTCCCGGCGAGCGCGAGCTGTGCCGAGAGCACGCCGGCCAGGGCGAAGGTCGACCCGACGGAGAGGTCGAAACCTCCCCCGATAAGCACGATCGTCATGCCGACGGCCACAATGCCGAGCGGCGCGTTCTGCTGCAGGATGAGCAGGACGTTGTCAGGCCCGAGGAATGGCGGATAGAGGATCGTCGCGATGATGATCAGCACGACCAGGATCACGTAGATTCCCTGGTCGAGCAGGATCTTTCGGGCCCGCGCTGTCGGGCTGAGCGAGAGGCTCGGAGCTGAAGTAATGTCGGCCACTTTTCCTATCCCGTCTTGGCAAATGAACGTTGGATGATTTCGTTGAGCGTGGGTGGTGAGCTGTGCATGTCGTAGTTCTCGACGATCTCGCCTTTCGACACGACGTACAGGCGGTCGGAGATGTCGACCACCTCCTCCAACTCAGAACTGGTGACGATCACCGCATGGCCCTCGCGGGCATAGCGTCGGATGGCGGCCATGACCTCCACCTTGGCGATGACATCGATGCCTCTCGTCGGCTCGTCGAAGAGCAGCACACGAGGCTTTCGCGCTAGCCATTTGGCGATGGCGACCTTCTGCTGGTTTCCACCCGACAATTCCCCCACCGCATACTCACCGATCGGGCGGCTAATCCGCAGGTCGGTGAGGAGGTCGTTGGCTACTTCGTATTGCTTGCGTTTGTTGACAAACACGCCCGTGATGAAGCGGTGCCAGTCAGTCATCGCGACGTTGTCGGGGATCGAGCGCTGAAGATGGAGACCCTCGATCTTCCGCTCCTCGGGAACCCGCCCGATTCCCAGTCGCACGATGGCATCTCGCACCGATCGTGGTGCTGTTACGGTCTCGCCGTCCAGTCGGAACGTGCCGGTAGCGCGGGGTTCGTCGCCGGCGATGGATCGGAGAATCGTCGTCCTGCCCGCTCCCACGAGACCGGCCAGGCCCACGATCTCTCCCCTCCGGGCGACTATGGACACCGCGCTGAGCACGGAAGGAACTGTGAGATTCTCGACCTCGAGCAGCGGCGCGCCGAAGACGGGATGTTCGTCGCGGACGCTTAGCGGTGTTGCCTCCCCGGTCATCGCGTGGATGAGATCCTCGCGCTGCCACTTCGCAGCCGGCCTGGTCTCGACGAGCTTGCCGCCGCGCAGCACACTGACATCGGCGCTGACGTCGAGAACTTCGCCGAGGTTGTGACTGACGAGCACGACGGCGACACCACTCGCCGACAGCCGCTGGATGATCCGAAGGAAGTTGTCGCGCTCACCCTGCGACAGGGCTGCCGTCGGTTCGTCGAACATCATCACGCGCGCGTCACTGTTCATCGCGCGCATGATCTCGAGCACCTGCTGGGTCGCGACGGAGAGGTCCCGGCCGAGTGTCTTGGGTGGGATGTCAAGCTCGAACTCGGCACAGAGTTCGGCGAATCGTGCCTGCATGGCTTTTTCGTCAAGCAAGACCCGACGGCGGCGCTCGTCGCCGAGGAAGACGTTCGCTACGGCACTGAGCTGCGGCACGATTGTCAGTTCCTGGTAGACCGTGGCGATGCCAAGCTCGCGGGCACGCCGAGGCTTGCCCGCGACGATCTCGGAACCGAACGCGAGCGCCACACCGTCGCTTGGAGAGATGCGACCGCTGATCATGCCCAGCAGGGTGGACTTACCGGCGCCATTGGCTCCAACGAGCGAGTGGATCCGTCCGGCGTGGATATCGAGGTCGACGCCGTCGACCACGGTGTTGAGCCCGAAGCGCTTGGTGAGGCCCCGACAGGCGATCGCGACAGTTGAGTCGCGATCGCCCGCCAGCACCGGTGCTGAATCCGTCATAAGAGAATCAGTATTCCGGGGTGTAATCGTCGACATTCTTCTTAGTGATGAATGGGCCCTCCGTGATCTTCAGCGCAACTGCTGGGTTGAGTTGGGTGTTCGGGATCGCCTTGCCCAGCCAGGCGTCGACGGTCATCTTGACCGCTCCCGCACCTTCGGAATGGGGCATCCCGGGTGCCGTCATCGTGACATCACCCGACTTGATGGCTTCGACGATGTTCTTGTCGCCGTCGAAGTCGTAGAGGGCGATCTGGCCGGTCTTGCCCGCCTGCTTGATCGCGTTGGCTACTCCCTGGGTCATGCCCGAGTAGTTCGAGACGATCGCCTTGAGGTTCGGGTGCGACTGTATGAGCGCCTGCGCGTTCTGGTATGCCGCGTCCGTTGAGTAGCCGAGGGCCTGGTTCGAAACCACCGTGAAGCCCTCGTGGGTCTTCAGCTGCGCGTCGAGCGCGTCGTCCGCGATAGTCGACACGTAGTCGACCCCGCGTGCGCCACCTGTCATTACGGCAATCTCACCAGGCTTGGTGTTGGTGAGGATGTAGTCCCACCACTGGTTATAGAGATCGCGGTTCTGAACGGAGACGATACCGATGCCGCCCTCCGGGTAGCTGTCGTTGCAGATCGGCGCGACAGCCATGACAACCTTGATGCCCGCCGCGATTCCCTGCTTGATGATCGGGCATTCCTGGTTGGAGTCGAGCGGCACGACGACCCAGGCGTTGTAGGTTTTGCGCTGGAGAGCCTGCTGGAGCTGGTTGACCTGTGTCTGCACATCGAAGTTGCCGCTCACGAGGGTCAGCTTGACGCCGAGCTTCTTCGCTTCGTCGACACCGCCCTGTCCCACCGTGGCGGCAAACGTGTTGCTGGTGCCCGGCGAGAAGAAGCCGATGTTGAGCGTGGAAAGGTCAGTGGATGAACTGCTCGGGCTGGATGCTCCGGTCGACGAGCAACCAGCCAACAGCAGTGCAGCGCTGACGACAGGGATCGCGACCTTGAGCAGGTGACGTTTGGACATTCGTCCTCCTGGTTTGTGTTTGATGGGGGTGGGATTCTGGGTTTGCTGTTGTGGGTTCTCCACGGCTTGTGAGCCGTGGGTTGCCGTTGACTCTACATCTATAGGGTCTTAGAGGCCAAGACCCACATAAAGTAAGGTACATGCCCGACATTTCCTTCATGTTACAAGTCAGTCGGTCCAGGCATCCGAGATCTCGCTCAGTGTCGCGAACCAGACCCCGTCCTGCTCCTTCATGTACTCGATGAAGCGATCCAGCATCATGATCGCGTGGGCGCGACCGGTGACCATGCCGTGAACCGTGAGGATGAAGCATCCATTGGGTTCGTTCTCAAGCGCATAGTCGAAGTTGTCGCGCCAGCGCGCGAAGATGCCGTCGGTCGCCATGAGGCCGGCGAGGACACCGGGCACGTGGTCGATCGCGGGGTAGTCATCGAGGTGCCACGAAACGGGCAATTCGAGGAATTTCGCAGGAGTACCGAACTCGTTGGGGATCTCCTTGTGAACGGTGACCGGCACTGGCCGGTAGGGCTGGAAGTCGCGGCCCATGAGGGAGCTGTCCCATTCGAAGCCGTATTCCTCGAGGATGGTCATCGTCGCGTCGGAGAAATCCCACGCAGGCGAGCGGTATCCGCGCGGCCGATGACCGACGACCTGCTCGTGGTGCGAGAGCTGCACATCCATGAGGCGGCGCTCCTCGCTCTCGCTGAGCGACGGCACCGATTCGTGGTACAGGCCATGCGCGGCGATCTCGTGCCCCTCATCCACGATCTGCTTGATGCGTTCGGGAAACGTGATGATGGTGTGACTCGGGGTGCACCAGGTGGTCGGGATCCGGTGCTTCTTGAATATGCCGAGCAGCCGCGGCGTTCCGACGTAGACGTCGTAGTCGCCGCGCGCGAGGATCGCCGGACTCAAATGGTCCATGTGGCCGCTGAATGCGGTCTGCGCGTCGAAGTCGACCCCGATGTTGACGGCGAGGCGTTTGCCTGACGGAAGGGTGAGTGGCATGTGAATGTCCTTTCGATCTATTGGGTTGGTCAGTCGTTGTCTATGAGGTCGGCGATGAGGGCCGACATGAGCACCGCGCGATCAGCGAGTTCCGAGATCGACGCCCATTCGCCCTCTGCGTGCGCGTGATCGCCGACCGCCCCGAAACCGTCAAGAGTGGGAACGCCGAGCGCGGCGGTGATGTTACCGTCGGAGGCCCCGCCGGCCGGGTGTCCGTCGATTATCGGGTGCCCCATCCGTTCGCACACCGCGTCGAGACGGGATTTCAGGTCGCGGGACATCCTGTCCTCGAGCGGAAGTCGGTTCACCCCGCCCGCATAGTCGACTGTCACTCCGTCGACTCCGGACGGTATGAGGCGTATCTCGCGGTCGACGCGTTCCTGCTCGACAATCGTGACCGCACGCGAGTCGACCGTCACCTCGGCGATGCTCGGCACCACGTTCATGGCGGTTCCGGCCCGTGCCATCGTCACGACGACGCTGGTGCCCGCCTGCTTGTCGTTGAGCTTCTCGACCTCTGGTACCCACCTCGAGAGGGCGGTGATGACGCTCGCACCCTTCTCGGGGTCGAGGCCCGCATGCGCCGCCCTCCCGACGAATGTCACAGTCCAGTACGAGGGGCCTTTGCGGCTCGTCTTAAGCGCGCCGTTGATGCTGGATTCGGGAACCAGCACTGCCCTCGCCCCGCGCGCGGTGTGCTCGATGAGCGATCGCGTTCGCGATGAACCCACCTCCTCGTCGCCGGTGACAAGGATTGCGACACCTGCACGTTCCTGGAGCGAGGAGACAGCCGCGAAGGACTGGATGATCCCGGCCTTCATGTCGAAGACTCCTGGACCCGTCGCTCGGTCGCCGTCGACGGCGAACGGCCATCGCTCGATGGTTCCGGCCGGCCATACCGTGTCGTAGTGGCAGAGCAACAAGACCTCGACACGGTCGCCGAACGCCCAGAGAAGGTTCGGCACACCGTCGGTGTCGACGCGCTGCGGCGCGGCATCGAGCCAGTCCGTTCCGACCTCGGCGATGACGCCGAGACAGTTCTGCAACAGCGCCTGGTCATTCGAGGGTGACTCGGCCGAGACGATGCGATCGAGGTCCTCGGTGATGCGGTCAATCAGTGACATCGGGCTTTCTCCTGGCGACGATGAGCGGCTCTCTTTGGCGCTGCGGTAAAGCAATCTTACATTGAGGAGATAACCAGCTGATAAACTTTCCAAATCTAAGGGGATTTGAGTTGGCACCTTACTAATCGCGCTCTGCCTCACAAAGTCGAACATTCGGAGCAAGCCATGGCTAAGCCGTACGACGGACCGGTTATCGACCCGCACATCCACCTTTGGGATCTTGCCGGAGGCCACTATCCCTGGCTGGCGCCAAACGGGGGCGTCGGCTTCCTGCCATCGCTCGAGCAACTGCAGCGAAATTATCTGCCAGAGGATTATCTGCGGGATGCCGCGGGTCAGGGTATTGTCGCGACCGTGCATGTCGAGGCGCTCTGGAACGCCGCAGAGTCACCCGTGGAGGAGACACGCTGGCTCGAGTCGATCGACAAGCCGAACGGGGTCGCCGCCCGGTACGTCGCGGGCACGACCTTCGGCGAGCCGGGCTCTGCCCCGATCCTCGAGGAGCAGGCTGGCTTTGCGCGCGTTGCCGGGGTCCGACAGGTCATCTCGTGGCATCCTGACCCGGCAAAGACCATGCGGCCCGAGCCGGGCATTACCCGCACGCAAGGGTGGCGCGAGAGTGCCCGTCGCGCAGCCGACCTGGGCCTTGTCGTCGACGTCCTGATGTTCCCGTGGCAGGCCGACGAGGTCGCCGAGGTCGCCAAGGCGATCCCCGAGCTCACCATCGTCGTCGACCACGCCGCCAGCCCGATCGAACGGGACCCAGAGAACATTGACGTCTGGCGCACCGGGCTCGCGGTTATGGCCGCCCAGCCCAATGTCTCGATCAAGGTTTCCGCCCTGGGGGTGCCCGACGACGACGCCCGCTGGGGCGAAGACGGCTCCTTCGGCTTCCTCATGAGTGAGCTGATCGGCGCCTTCGGCAGTGATCGGGCGATGTTCGCGAGCGACTTCCCCGTGGGACGGCTCAAGAACACGTTCGAGGGAATCTATGGACGGTTCCGTGCCTTCGCCGCCCAGCTCAGCTTCGAGGACCAGCGAAAACTGTTCTTCGACAATGCGGAGAGGCTCTACTTCGGAGGCTCGCTCAGCTAGCCGCCAGCGGCACGAGGATGTCGCGCCCATCGCGCTCGAAGGTTGTCGAGTAGCGGCGGGACATGCTCTCCAGGCGAGCCTGGATGCGATCGGCATCGCTCCCACCAGCGACGACGGGAAGGTTGGCGCCGCCGAGAGTCGTGGGCACAAGGCGTACTGAGACCACACCGTCGGTCGTGGCCTCGATCACGGCAATGTACGAGTCGGGCGACATGTTCGCGTAGAGCTCGTCCACATCCGGAGTGTTGCCCGTGCGCGGGGTCTGGTCGATGAAGAGCCCCGGGCTGTAGAACACCGGCTTGCCGTCGTACACCTCGACACCGTAGACACTGTGTGGATGCGTGCCGAGCACGGCGTCCGCGCCGGCGTCGAGCATGGCGTGAGCGAGAGGCTGCATGTACTCGCCGATGCGGTCGCCCACTCCCTCGCCCCAGTGGGCGACGACGAGCAGCACGTCGACTTGCGCGCGGACCTCGGAAATGCGTGCACAGGCTGCGGTGAGCGATGCTTCGGTGATCGCCGAGCGGACGGTCGGCGGAAATGTCGGTTCCTCGGTGAGGTAGATCGGATCGATCTCATATGACACCGTCACCTCGAGCGGGGCGATGCCGGGCCTTAGCGGACTGGCGCCGGAACCCGCGGCGAGCAGTGCAGACCAGGCGAGGAGACCGATGCGGAGGCCGCCGGCCTCGACGATAAGGCCCTCTGTTGCGGCGGCCAGGTTGGCACCGGCACCGAAACTCGCAATACCCTGGTCGGCGAGATGCGCGACGGTGTCGCTGAGGGCGTCGAACCCAAGGTCCATGCTGTGATTGTTGGCCAGGTGGAGAGCCGAGAATCCGAACTTGCGCAGGTCGGTAGCCAGCGAAGGGTCCGATCGCAAGTTGATCATCTTGGCGATCGGCGTGCCTCGCTCACTGAGTGGCGACAGAAGGCTGGCGATCGCGACATCGGCGGACGCGAATATGTCGCGCACCTCGTTCAACCGCGGGTCAATGGGCTCGTCGCCCTCGAACATCGCGCTGCTGGGCACGAGGTCGCCCGTGAATGCGACAGTGATGCTCTGCTTGCCTGTGTCGCCTGACTGTGCCATGTGATCTCCTTTGTTCCTGGTGGTCTTCGCGGAGCCAGACCTAGCCGTTTCCCAGGGCGAGGCCGCCCTCGGTCGTTTCGAACCAATCCCGGTACCGACGTACGCCCTCGGCAAGGTCTTCCGCGCTGCTGGCGAGTGAGATGCGCAGGAACGAGCGCGCGATCTGACCGAATGCCGTTCCCGGCGCCATTGACACCCCGTGATTGACGAGATCGATCGCGCTGCGACGTGAGTCGGCACCATCGGCGAGAGGAGCGAGAAGGTAGAAGGCCCCGGCGGGAATAGGCGCGACGAGGCCGATAGCGCTGAGGTCCGCAAGCACGGAGTCGCGTCGCGTGCGATAGTCGGCGAGGTTCGCGGCAATGAAGTCCGTTGGTCCGGTCAATGCCGCCATCGCCGCTGCCTGCGATGCGACGGGCAGGCTCGAGATGAATGTCTCCTGCAGCTTCGCGACCGTACCCGCCAGCCAATGGGGGAAGGCTGCATAACCGACCCGCCATCCAGTCATCGAGTACGTCTTCGACAGGCTGAAGATGGACACCACGGATTGGGGCGCCATCGCCGCGAGTGACACGTGAGCGCCGTTGAACACGATCTCGTCGTACACCTCATCCGAGAAGACCGTAACGCCGTGCCTTTCTGCAGCGCGGACCAGTTGCTCCGCGGTGAGCCGGTCCACCACCTTGCCGGTCGGATTCGAGGGCGAGTTGACGATCAGCACACGGGTGCGCGGGCCCATGAGTGCTTCGATCTCCGCGGGGTCTGGAAGAAAGCCATTCTCCGGACGGAGGGGGTATCTGACTGGCCGAGCCCCGTAGAGAAGTGCCTGCATCTCGTAGTTCGGCCAGGCAGGATCGGGTATTAGCACCTCGTCGCCTGGTGCGACGAGCGCAGCCATGGCAGCCGAAAGCAATTGCACCGCGCCCTGGCCGATCACTACCTGCTCGAGACTTACCGGCAATCCCGTCACCCGGGCGATTCGTGCCGAAGCGATTTCACGAAGCTCACGGATGCCCGCGCTCGATGTGTAACCGGTTCGTCCCTCGGCGGCAGCGACAGCGGCTGCGACGATATGGGCGGGCGTACGCGCGCTCGGTTCACCGATCTCGAGGTGAATCACGTCGCCGGGCTTCTGAACCGATGCGAGATCGACGATCTCCCTGATCCCCGAGTGCGGCACCGCCGCTGCATTGGCGCTGAGTGCTGTCATGACTTCCTGTCGCTATGGCTTCGAAATGTAAGGCTTTCATCGACCTTGGCTTTCCAAGTTAGTATATCTTTGCATTCTGATGAACATAAGATGAGGATCAGGCCCATGAATACCTTATCTATCTCCAGTCCCGAGCACGACGCGAGCCACCGCGGCTTTGCCTCGGATAACAACGCCGGCATCCACCCGGAGGCGCTGGAAGCGATAGCGCGCGCGAACGGCGGCCACGTTCCGGCCTATGGGGACGATGGGTATACCGAGCGCTTCCGAGAACTGATGCGCGAGCACTTCGGCCCGCGGACGGAAGCATTCCCCGTCTTCAACGGCACGGGCGCGAACGTCATCAGCCTGCACGCCATGCTCCCGCGATGGGGCGGCGTGCTGTGTGCGGACACCGCACACATCAATGTCGATGAGGGTGGCGCCCCCGAAAGGATAGCCGCCACCAAACTCACCGCCGTGCCGACCCCCGATGGCAAACTCACGCCCGACCTGGTCGAGCGGTATGCGACCGGGTGGGGCGAGGTCCACCGGCCGCAACCGGCGGTGGTGTCCATCACGCAGAGTACCGAGATGGGCACAGTGTACGACCCAGCCGATGTCGCTGCGATAGCGGAGCGGACGCACTCCCTCGGCATGAAACTTCACATGGACGGCTCGCGGCTCTCCAATGCGGCAGCCAGCCTCGGGCTCCCGCTCCGGGCCTTCACCAGCGATGCCGGGGTCGATATTCTGTCGCTAGGCGGCACCAAGAACGGCCTCCTTGCGGCCGAGGCCGTCGTCGTAATGCATCCGGAGCTCGAAGGGATCCCCTTCCTTCGAAAGATGGACCTCCAACTGCCGTCGAAGATGCGCTTCGTCTCGGCGCAACTTATCGCTCTCTTCGGCAGCGACCTGTACCTGCGCTCGGCAGACCATGCAAATCGGATGGCACGTCGACTTCGCTCGCTCGTCGAACACCTTCCCGGAGTGCAGGTCACCCAGCCGACGGAGGCAAACGCCGTGTTCGCCATACTCGAGCCTCGCGCGATCGAGCGGCTGCGAACTCGCCGCCGCTTCTACGACTGGGATGCAGCTCGCGGGGAGGTGCGATGGATGTGCGCCTTCGACACCACAGATGCCGACGTCGACGCGTTCGCGGCGGACATCCGTCAGGCGATCACGAATCAATCGGGATAGGCAAGAATCTTGCCACGGGCCGATTTCACGCCGATTCGCGGAGTCCGCCGAAACGTGAAACCCCTGGTTTTACCGGGGGTTTCACTACTGTGACCCCAACCGGATTCGAACCGGTGTTACCGCCGTGAGAGGGCAGCGTACTAGGCCGCTATACGATGGGGCCGTATGGACAACTCATCGAGTATGCCACACCGCGGCTAGGGGCACCAACCGGGGCTGCGCACTGGTTTCGATACGCGTCCTCGTCCCTCGGGCGCTACTCAACCCACTCAACCACTCCTCGTCCCTCGGGCGCTACTCAACCCACTCCCCGTCGGGCGCTACTCAACCCATAGTCGGCGCGAGAACGCGCAGCGCGCCCGGCACGACCTCGATCTCGACCGGAAGGGGCCCGACGCGCTCGCCGTCCGCGTAGGCGACCACGTCATCCGCATCGATCGTCAGGCGCCGCACGCGATGCACCGCAACGCGTGGGTCGCTCAGGTGGGTACCCTTGAACACCCGCGGAAAGATCCGCAGGAATTGCAGGCGGGTGAGTCGCTGCACGACGAGGACGTCCAGCAGCCCGTCGTCGAGAAGCGCGTCGGGGGTGACCTTCATGCCGCCGCCGAGCGAGACGCCGTTGCCGACGGAGATCAGCACGCCGGTCGTCGTCGACTCGACGCCGTCGAGTGCCAGGCGGTAGGTGATCGGTCTGAGTACGGCGAGTTCGACGAGCATCGCGAGGTTGTACCGGCTCGGGCCCTTCGGCCAGCTCATGCGGTTCGCCCGCTCGTTGACGACCGCGTCGAAACCGGCGGAGAGCGTGCAGGCGAACCAGGTCGTTCCGCCATCCGAACGACGGATCCTGCCGGCGTCGATCATCCGGGCCGGGCGCGTGAGCGCATCCAGCAGCACGCGCATCGCGCCCTCGGTGTTGTCGTACGGGATGCCGAGCGCGCGCGCCATGTCGTTGCCCGTCCCCGACGGGACGATGCCGAGCGGTACCTTCGTGCCCGCGACCAGGTTGGCGCCGAGATTGACCATGCCGTCCCCGCCGACCACGACCAGGGCATCCGGCTTGGTGGCGAGCGCGCGCCTGGCCGCGTCGAGGAGATCGTCGTAGGTCGGCT
>JAODMW010000147.1 GCA_025464815.1 Microbacteriaceae bacterium
GTTCGAGCTCGAGTTCATCGCCGTCAACCACTCCATCCCCGACGCCCTCGCCGTCGCGATCCGCACCTCCGCGGGTCTTGTGCTGCATACGGGCGACTTCAAGATGGACCAGCTGCCGCTCGACAACCGCATCACCGACCTCCGCGCGTTCGCGCGACTGGGGGAAGAGGGCGTCGACCTGTTCCTGCCCGATTCGACGAACGCCGACGTGCCCGGATTCACGGCGCCGGAGCGCGACATCGGACCTGTGCTCGAGTCCGTCATCTCCAAGGCTCCGCGGCGCGTGATCGTCGCGAGCTTCTCCAGCCACGTGCACCGTGTGCAGCAGGTATTGGATGCGGCCAACGCCAATGGCCGCCGCGTCGCCTTCATGGGCCGTTCGATGGTGCGCAACATGACGATCGCCGCCGACCTCGGATACCTCAAGGTGCCGGCGGGGGTGCTGATCGACGCCAAGAAGGCGGCCGACCTCCCCGACAACAAGATCGTCTATATGAGCACCGGATCCCAGGGGGAGCCCATGGCTGTGCTCGCCCGCATGGCGAACCTCGAACACCAGATCGAGGTGGGCAAGGGCGACACCGTCATCCTCGCCTCGAGCCTCATTCCCGGCAACGAGAACGCCGTCTACCGCGTGATCAACGGACTCGTGAAGCTCGGCGCGAACGTGGTGCACAAGGGCAACGCGAAGGTGCATGTCTCCGGTCACGCTTCGGCAGGCGAGCTGCTCTACGTCTACAACATCCTCAAGCCGAAGAACGTGCTGCCGGTGCACGGCGAATACCGCCACCTCGTGGCCAACCAGCAGCTTGCCATCCTCACCGGTGTGCCGGAGGAGAACACCATCATCGGCGAAGACGGCACCGTCATCGATCTCAAGGACGGGGTCGCCGAGGTCGTGGGCCAGCTCGATCTCGGCTACGTCTACGTCGATGGTGCGACCGTCGGAGAGATCACGGATGCCGACCTCAAGGATCGCAGAATCCTCGCCGAGGAGGGCTTCGTCTCGATCTTCGTCGCGATCGACGCCCAGACCGGCCGGGTGATCGTCGGACCCGAGATCCAGGCTCGCGGATTCGCCGAGGACGAGGCCGTGTTCGACGAGGTGAAGCCGCTCATCGTGCGCGCGATCGCGGATGCCGCGGAGAACGGCACGCGCGACACGCACGCCTTCAGCCAGGTCATCCGCCGCACGGTCGGTCGCTGGGTCAACACCTCACACCGCCGTCGTCCGATGATCGTGCCGGTCGTCATCGAGGCCTGACCTGCTGCTCGACGGGCGACCGCTGCTCGACTGGCGTGCGGGTTGAGTGGCGTGCGCTAGTTGAGTGGCCTGCGCTGGTTGAGTGGTGAGCGGGTTGAGTAGCGAGCGCTGCTCGGCTGGTGAGCGGGTTGAGTAGCGAGCGCCAGCGAGCGTATCGAAACCGGTTCAAGGAAATCCGCCGTCTCACTTGCGGGACTCCTGCCCGCCATCGCCGCGGTGCGCTTCAAGGTGATCGACGCGATCCGGTACTGACACGCGCTCCGCGCATCCGGGCTCTGACGGCACCCGGCGCTAGCGTTGAACCATGGCTACGAGCACCAGGTCGACCCCGCGTGCCCGCACGACGACGTCGCGCGGCACCAGCCGCACGACGGGCAAGGGAACCACCAGGAGGCTCCCCGCCGTCAAGCCCGTGCCGGTCGATGAGCCTGGACTGCTGAGCAAGGCCTGGCTCGGCCTCGCCCACGCTGTCGGCGGCGCGGCCCGTGTGCTCGGCAAAGAGACCCTCGCGAAGGACGAGCGACGCGACGGTATCCCGTTCTTCGTCTTCGTGCTCGCCGTCATCGGTGCCGTCGTCGAATGGTTCAACCCGGGGGATCCCGTCGCAACCGCCCTCGACGCCTATACCTTCGGTGGGTTGTTCGGCCGGGTTGCCTTCGCGCTGCCGGTGATCATGCTCCTGTTCGCGATCTGGCTGTTCCGGCATCCGTCGTCCGTTCACGACAACGGACGCATCGGCATCGGTCTGGCAGTTCTGCTCACCTCGGTGAGCGCTCTCTGCCACATCTTCGGCGCGCAGCCGCAGCCCTCCGGCGGCATGAACGTGCTCGCCCGGGCGGGCGGCGTCGTCGGCTGGGTCCTGGCCACCCCTCTCCTCACGGTCGGAACGGCATGGCTCGCGACCCCGATCGTCTGCGTGCTTCTGCTGCTCTCGCTTTTCATCATCACGAAGACACCGCCGAACCACATCGGCTCGCGCCTCGCCGAGCTGTATGCATATCTCTTCGGCGCGCAGCTTCCGGATGCCGAAACCCGCCCCCTCCAGAAGGGCACGACCGCTGACACCGGCACCTTCGGCACCATGGGGGACCTCGGACTCGAGGCGGAGGATGCCGCCTCACTTCCGTGGTGGCGTCGCAACAAGACCCAGCGCGAAGGAGACCCCGCCTTCGACACCCCGGTCATCTCCAAGGATGCGAACGCCACGGAGGTCATCGACCACACGCGGCGAGAGGACGAGTTCGGCACCGAGCTGCTCGACGAACTCGCCAATGCGGAGAAGGCGGTCAAGCGATTCACCGGCGAAGTCGACGTCCCCCCGGCCACCGGCATCCGTGACGATGGCGGTCCGCTCATCGCCGACCTGCTTCCGGGCTTCTCCGACAAGGCCTCCGTCAAGGGCGAACTGGGCGAGTTCGACACGGCGGCGGCGACGCCGAGGTTCACCCCGCCGGCCGCGCCGTACCGCCTGCCCGCGGCATCCACTCTCGTTCCCGGAACTCCGCCCAAGGCGCGCTCGGAAGCCAACGACACGATCGTCGCCTCCATCACCGAGGTGCTCAAGCAATTCTCGGTCGACGCGAAGGTCACCGGCTTCAGCCGTGGCCCGACGGTCACCCGCTACGAGATCGAGCTCGGCCCCGGTGTCAAGGTCGAGCGTGTCACGGCCCTGACCAAGAACCTGTCCTACGCGGTGGCGAGCAACGAGGTGCGCATCCTCTCGCCGATTCCCGGCAAGAGCGCGATCGGCGTCGAGATCCCCAACGCCGACCGCGAGATCGTGTCGCTCGGCGATGTGCTGCGCTCCAAGGCGAGCACCTCCAGTTCGCACCCCATGACCATAGGACTCGGCAAGGATGTCGAAGGCGGTTTCGTCGTCGCCAACCTCGCCAAGATGCCCCACCTCCTGGTTGCGGGCTCGACCGGCTCTGGAAAGTCGAGCTTCGTCAACTCGATGATCACCTCGCTGCTCATGCGCGCCAAACCGGCCGAGGTCCGCATGGTGCTCATCGACCCGAAGCGCGTCGAACTGGCGCCATACGCGGGCATCCCGCACCTCATCACGCCCATCATCACGAATCCGAAGAAGGCTGCGGAAGCGCTCGCCTGGGTCGTGAAGGAGATGGACATGCGGTACGACGACCTGGCGAGCTTCGGTTTCCGGCACATCGACGACTTCAACGCCGCTGTCGTCGCCGACGAGATCGTGCTGCCCGCCGGCAGCGAGCGGTCGCTCAAGCCCTATCCGTATCTCCTCGTCGTCGTCGACGAACTCGCCGACCTCATGATGGTGGCCCCCCGCGATGTCGAGGACTCGATCGTTCGTATCACGCAGCTGGCTCGGGCATCCGGTATCCATCTCGTGCTGGCCACCCAGCGACCTTCGGTGGATGTCGTCACCGGCCTCATCAAAGCCAACGTCCCGTCGCGGCTCGCTTTCGCCGTCTCGAGCATGACGGATTCGCGGGTCATCCTCGACCAGCCGGGGGCCGACAAGCTCATCGGCCAGGGTGACGCCCTCTTCCTGCCGATGGGGGCCTCGAAGGCGATCCGCGTGCAGGGCGCATGGGTCACCGAGAGCGAGGTGAGCGCCGTCGTGCAGCACGTGACGCGCCAGGCCCGCCCCGAATACCGTCAGGATGTCGCGGCCGCCGCCGAAAAGAAGCAGGTCGATGGCGACATCGGCGACGATCTCGAGGTGCTGCTCGCAGCGGCCGAACTCGTCGTGAGCACGCAGTTCGGATCCACCTCCATGCTGCAGCTCAAGCTCAGGGTCGGGTTCGCCAAGGCGGGTCGGCTCATGGACCTCCTCGAGTCACGGGAGATCGTCGGCCCGTCTGAGGGCTCGAAGGCCCGCGACGTTCTCGTCGCCCCCGAACAGCTCCCCGGCGTGCTTGCCCGGCTGCGTGGCGAGGACGGTCCGGCCACTGAGGCGACGGACGATCGATACTCCGCCGATCCGGTGGGCGACATGACGACCGGTTACGATGAGGTCGACGGATCTTCGGACGAGGATGCCTGGAAGCTGACCGACAGGGAGTGATTCGTGGCGCTGCCTGAACCTGTCGAGCCGGCCGCGAAGAAACCGAATCCCATGCGCGGCCGTGTCGCCCGATCGGGCGACACGCCGGCCAGCACCGGCAATGTGGCGAACATCGTCACGGTCGTTCGTATCTTCATGGCGCCGGCTTTCATCTGGCTTCTGCTCGCCGACGCCGGCCAGCTCGGAGCCCTGCGCTACGTCGCCGCCGTACTGTTCGTCGTGGCCATCGTCACGGATACCGTCGATGGTCTCCTTGCCCGTCGCCAGAACCTCGTCACCGACTTCGGCAAGATCCTCGACCCGATCGCGGACAAGGTGCTCATCGGGGGAGCGCTGGTCGCGCTCTCGATCCTGGGCGAGCTGTGGTGGTGGGTCACGATCCTGATTCTCGTCCGCGAGTTCGGTATCACGATCTTCCGCTTCGCCGTCATCCGCACCCGGGTCATTCCTGCGGTCGCGAGCGGCAAGCTCAAGACGGTGCTGCAGGCGGTCGGCATCTCGCTCCTCCTCTTCCCCTTCTGGACCTTCGTCGGCACGTGGGAGCTCTGGGTCGGCTGGGTGATCATGGGCGCCGCAGTCGTGCTCACCGTCGTCTCCGGGGTCGACTTCGTGATCAAGTACGTCCAGCAGAATCGACGCGCGGACTGAATCGTGGATGACGCGGCCGAGCTGATCGGGCTCCTCACCGAGCGTCGGCTCACCGTCGCCGTCGCCGAGTCGCTCACCGGCGGACTTCTCGTCGCCGAGTTCATCCGCGTTCCTGGCGCCTCCGCCGTGGTGCTCGGCGGGGTCGTCGCCTACAACACCGCGCTCAAGCACAGCGTGCTGGGCGTCGACGCGGCGCTGCTCGCCGAGCACGGTCCGGTGCATCCGGAAGTGGCGAAGCAGATGGCGACCGGCGTCCGCGAGGTGCTCGCCGTCGACGGTCGCCGTGCTGATATCGGACTGTCAACCACGGGCGTCGCCGGACCGAACGCACAGGACGGGAATCCACCGGGCACCGTCTTCCTCGGGCTCGCCATCGGCGACGGCGTGAGTTCGCATCGGCTCGCACTCGACGGTGACCGCCAGGCCATCCGAAGCCGGGTCGTCTATGAATCACTCCTGCGGCTGAGAGCTGCGCTGAATCCGCGCTGACGGGTCAGGCGGGAATCTTTCTCGTTTCGATCTCGTTACAACTAGTGATTCACAAGTGTCATACAGATGCGGCTGGTTAGAGTTTGCTTATCGGTGGTTGTAGTGTTACTCAACCATCGGACAGTTTCATCCGGTGTGGTGTTTGTGTTTCGTGTTGAAGGAGGAGGGTCCAATGGTTCTAGTTCGTCAAGAAATCGGTGACGTGCTCCGGGACTTCCGCCTGCAGAAGTGACGTACCCTTCGTCAGGTCGCGAGCAAAGCAAGTGTCGCTCTCGGCTACCTCAGCGAGGTGGAGCGTGGTCAAAAAGAGGCCAGCTCCGAAATCCTCGCGTCGGTTGCGGATGCACTCGAAACACCGATCTCGGTCATCATGCGTGAAGTGGGTGATCGCCTCGCCGTGATCGAGGGAATCAACGTGATTCCCGATACCGTCCCCGACGACCTCGTCGCGGACTTTGATGCGGGGCTGGTTTCCCGTTAATGGCTTAGCTCAACCGTGGACGGTGTGCCGCGGTGGAGTGTGATGCCCGGCTCCTGGAGCCGGGCATCTTTCGTTAAGTCACTCCTGCGGGTTGAGTAGCGCCGTCTAGGGCGCGTATCGAAACCTCCAGCGACCGACGTCTTGTGGGTTGAGTAGCGCCGTCTGAGGCGCGTATCGAAACCTCCAGCGACCGACCATTAGATTTGAGATATGCGACTGAGTGAGTTCTGGACGGCCGTGAGCGACGAGTTCGGCCTGTCCTACGGTCGTACCCTCACGCACGATCTCGTACTGGGCGAACTCGGCGATATCACGGCCGAGCAGGCTCTCGAGAAGGGCCACAGCATCCGTGGGACCTGGCTTGCACTGTGCCGCGCTGCCGACGTTCCGGAGAGCCGTTGGTACGGCGTGGGCCAGCGCCTGCCGAAGCCGTAATTTCGAACGGCTGCAACACGCCGTGTCGAAACATTCGAACATGTCTTCGGATTCAACTAGGCTCCTTCACAGCGGTAAGTTCCAGCGACTTCTGCACAGCACGCCCGGCGTTTCGGGGGAATGTCCCCGGCCGAGCGTACTGTCGGACTCGTTGGAGCTAGCCGCCAACAACAGCCTTGTCGCAGGTCGGATGAACCTTGCAGGATCGGTTCCCCGACGAAACGGCAGCCTATAGGCGCATCGTCACGACAGTGCAGATCACCTGCACGATGAAGGAGCATCACATGCCATCAGTTGCTGATCGCGAAAAGTCCCTGGAAACCGCCCTCGCCCAGATCGACCGCCAGTTCGGCAAGGGCTCCGTCATGCGCCTCGGCAGTGACGAGCGCGCGCCCGTCGCGGTGATCCCCACCGGTTCGATCGCCCTCGACGTCGCGCTCGGAATAGGCGGCCTGCCGCGTGGCCGGATCGTGGAGATCTACGGTCCGGAATCCTCGGGTAAGACCACCCTCACCCTCCATGCCATCGCCAACGCCCAGCGCGCCGGAGGTATCGCCGCCTTCATCGACGCGGAGCACGCTCTCGACCCGGAGTACGCCAAGTCGCTCGGCGTCGACATCGACGCCCTGCTCGTCTCCCAGCCCGACACCGGGGAGCAGGCGCTCGAAATCGCCGACATGCTCGTGCGTTCCGGTTCGATCGATCTCGTGGTCATCGACTCGGTCGCCGCGCTCGTGCCCCGTGCCGAGATCGAGGGTGAGATGGGCGATTCCCATGTCGGCCTCCAGGCCCGCCTCATGTCGCAGGCGCTGCGCAAGCTCACCGGTGGCCTGAGCCAGACCAACACCACCATGATCTTCATCAACCAGCTGCGTGAGAAGATCGGTGTGTTCTTCGGCAGTCCGGAGACCACGGCCGGCGGTAAGGCCCTCAAGTTCTACGCATCGGTGCGCCTCGACATTCGTCGCATCGAGACCCTCAAGGAGGGGACGGATGCCGTCGGCAACCGCACGCGTGTGAAGGTCGTCAAGAACAAGATGGCTCCGCCGTTCAAGCAGGCCGAGTTCGACATCCTCTACGGAACGGGCATCTCCCGTGAGGGCAGCCTCATCGACTTCGGCGTCGAGCACGAGATCGTTCGCAAGTCCGGCGCCTGGTACACCTACGACGGTGACCAGCTCGGCCAGGGCAAGGAGAACTCGCGCAAGTTCCTCATCGCGAATGCCGCGGTAGCCAACGAGATCGAAGAGAAAATCAAGCTCAAACTCGGCATCATCGTCGACGCGAAGGCTGTGGCGGCGGCGGCGGCGGCCGACCTCAGGGCCGCGTCTCTCACCGAGGCGGCCGCCGCGAGGACGGCCTCTGCCAAGAGCAGGGCGGTGAGCGCGGCGGACCTGGAAGCATCCGCTCCCTTCGAAGACCGCACAGCGGTCGCGGCTTAGATCATGGGTTCCGGCGACGGCCTGGCGCGGGTGACCTATCTGCCCGGCGTGACGCCACCGCCGTCGCCGGAACAGTCCGTCCCCGAAGCCGTGCCGGCCGAGCAGATCGCAGCATCGTCCGGCGGACTGCCTGATTTCGAGAGCTTCTTCGGCCCGGCCGATGACGTTTCCGAGCAGGTCGAGACCGAAAACACGAGCGAAGGCAGGTCGAGCAGGCGCGAAGTGCGTGCCGAGAATGTGAGCATGCACGCCCTCACGCGCCGCGGCATGTCTCGCTGGGAGCTCGAGAAGACGCTTCTCGCGCGTGAGTTCGACGGGGAGACGGTCACCGCCGAACTGGATCGTCTCGAGGGGGTCGGCCTTATCGATGACGGGGCTCTCGCCGAGACCCTCGTACGCACACAGCACGAGCGCAAAGGACTCGGGCGTGGTGCCCTCACTGCTGAGCTCCGCCGCCGCCATATCGACCAGCAGCACATCGATGCGGCCCTCGAACAGATCGACGCCGACGATGAGCAGTCCCGGGCGACGGAACTCGCGGTCAAGCGTGCCGGGCAGCTCAGCTCCTATGACCTCGAAACAGCAAAGCGACGCTTGTCCGGCTTTCTCATGAGAAAGGGCTACTCGTCAGCCGTCGTCCGTGCGGCAACCGACGAGGCGCTCTCCTCCCGATCCAGCGCCGGTCGTTCGAGCGTGCGGTTCCGCTAGATATCGACTCCAGCCGGCGGCCATGCTCTCAGCCGTCGGTTCCCGCTCTCGCGTTAGGCTTGGCGCATCATGACCTTGACCGCTCCACTCCGCCCGCAAACCGAGGCTCGGCCACGTACCTACGAGGTGCGCACCTTCGGATGCCAGATGAACGTGCACGACTCCGAGCGGCTGAGCGGCTCGCTCGAAGCAGCCGGTTACGTTCCTGCCGGTGACGAGCAGGCGGATGTCGTGGTCATCAACACCTGTGCCGTGCGCGAGAACGCCGACAACAAGCTTTATGGCAACCTCGGCTATCTCGCTTCGGTCAAGCAGAAGCACGAAGGTATGCAGATCGCGGTCGGGGGCTGCCTCGCCCAAAAAGACAAGAACCTCATTCTCGAGAAGGCGCCATGGGTCGACGTGGTCTTCGGCACCCACAACATGGGCTCGCTGCCCACCCTGCTCGAGCGCGCCCGGCACAACGGCGAGGCGCAGCTCGAGATCCTCGAGTCGCTCGAGGTCATCCCTTCGACGCATACCGCCAAGCGGGACTAGATCTACAG
>JAODMW010000158.1 GCA_025464815.1 Microbacteriaceae bacterium
GAGGGCGATGGGTGGCCGCAAAAGGAGTTGGTCCACACACCGGGCCAGGTGGATTTCGTGAGCGCACGTCTCGTGACGAGCACGCGGCCGCGCCGGTCGTAGACGTGGCAGGAGAAGGCGAGGTGCAGTGGAGTGTCGTGTCCGTGCACGGCGACCTTGTCGGCGGTGCCGATCGGTGCGCCAGACTCGTCGACGAGCACGACGAGCTCTGTGCTGGTGGTCATCTGCCGAGTTTAATCGTCGGCGACCCGTGACCGCTTCGACGCTCAGGAGCCGACGGGCAGCGAGGCCAGCAATTCGGCAACCCTCTCCATCGATTCGAGCGCGCCGCTCTCCATGCCGGAGGCGACCATCCCGTCGCGATCGGCGACCGACTGGAAGACCGAGGTCTGTGTGAGAGTCGTGACGCCGTCGTGCTCGACGAGGTTCGTGGTCTCGAGCACCACGTGACGCTCGGGCAGACCCTCGAACTCGAAGGTCTCGACGACCTGGCTCGGAGCATCCACAACGTGGTAGACGCCGCGGAAGGCGAAGGCGTTGCCCTCGGGGTCGCGCTGGATGAAGCGCCAGGAACCTCCTTCGCGGGTATCCATGGCCTCGATGGTGGTTGTGAGGTAACGGGGCCCCCACCACTGCGGACGCAGCTCGGGATCGGTGAGCACCCGGTAGACGAGCTCACGTGGAGCGTCGAAATCGCGAGTCATCACGATCTCCTGCTTGCCGGGGGCTGCGACGATCTTGGTCTTGGACATGGTGGTTCTCCTTCGGTGAGTTGGTTGGTTCAGTGTTCTTCCGCGCGTTTGAGAGTGTCGAGAACCTCGTCGAAGCGATCGAAGGTCTCGTCCCAAAACTTGCGGTAGTTCTCCATCCACATGGTCGCGTCCTTCAGTGTGCGCACCTCGAGATGGCTGGGCCTGGCGGTGGCCTTGCGGTTGCGTGAGATCAGCCCCGCGTCTTCGAGCACCTTGAGGTGCCGCGAAACGGCGGGCATGCTCATCGCGAAGGGCTTGGCCAGCTCGGCGACGTTGGCGTCGCCGTCCGCGAGACGCGACAGGATCGCGCGTCGCGTCGGGTCGCCGAGTGCCGCGAAAACCCTGCTCAGCTCGTCTGTCGGCATAATTAACCAATCCCTTTCGTAACTAACTTGTTAAACAATAGGTCGAGCTTCGCGCGCTGTCAAGATCCGCTGAGCCCCTTAAACGGACTGAGTTGCCCAGTTTTGCTCTAAATTCGCAAAAGATAGAGCAAAACTGGGCAACTCAGTGGGGGGAGAGTTCACTCAGTGGGGGGAGGGTTCAGCCAGTCGGGGGAGGGGGCAGTACGTAGCGGGGTCAGTACGTGAAGCCGAGTTCCTCGGGGTAGTCGCCGAGAGCCGTAAGGGTCGCCGCGGCCCGTTGCAGGTGAGCGAGAGTGAGGCCGAGCGTTCCCGGGCCGAAGCTGACCCGTGCGACGCCGAGTTCGGCGAGCCGCCGAAGGGGCACGGATGTCGGATTCGAGATCACCGCGACCGGCCCGGCGATGTCTCGCACTGCTCGCTCCACGAGTCCCTCGGTGGGAAGCCCGAGTACGAAAATGCTCGTCGCGCCCGCGTCGAGGTAGCGGTTGGCGCGCTCCATTGCACCCGCCCAGTCGCGGGGAGCACTGACCAGAGCGTCGACGCGGGCGTTGATCGCGAGCGGCACGTGCGCTTCATCCGCGGCCCTGCGAGCTGCGGCGACACGGGCGACGGACTCATCCAGCTCGCGGAGGGGTCCGCTCGCCGACTGCAGCGAGTCTTCGATGTTGAGCCCGGCGGCTCCCGCCTCGATGAGACGCGCGACGTTCCGCTGAACGCCCGCGGCATCCGGGGCATAGCCCTTTTCGAAGTCGACGGACACCGGCAGCTCGACCGCGCCGGCGATCAGTCGGGCCGACTCGATCGCCTGCTCGAGGGTGAGTCCTTCGTTGTCCGGAACTCCGTGCACGAAGCTCACGGCGTGGCTCGCGGTGGCGAGAGCCTTCACGCCTTTCGCTTCGGCCACGACGCGGGCGGTCACGGCATCCCACACATTGGTGACGATGAGCGGTTCACCGGGAACGTGAAGGGAGGCGAGCAGTGCGGCTTTGTCGGCAGTAGTCATGTCTTAAGGCTGTCAGGCGGATGCTGCCACCGCCAGTGCATTCCGGACACGACCGGCACGGATGACGGCGGGGTGACTGGTCAGCGCGCGCGGATCAGCTGGTCGACGACGTCGCTGTCGAAGAGGTGATCGAGGATGAGCCGCGCCGCTCCGCGCACGCCGCCGAGCTTTCCGGCATGGCTGACCACGATCTCGAGGTGGTCCGTCGCCATCGGCAGGCACTGCGTGTAGATCGCCGAGCGCACGCCGGCGACGAAGGCCTCGGCCTGGCTGAGGTTGCCGCCGAGCACGAGTTGTTCCGGGTTGAAGAAGTTGACGATGGTGGCGAGCACGTTTCCGGTGCGGGTGCCGGCCTCGCGCAGCATCCGGGTGGCCAGCGGATGCGCGTCATGGGCGAGCCGCAGCACGTGCGCGGTGTCCTCGACCTCGACTCCGGCCGCACGGAGGTTGGTCACGATGGCGGCACCGCCCGCAAGCACGTCGAGGCAGTCGTAGCGGCCGCAGCCGCAGAGCACGTGCGGAGCGTCCGGCACCGAGACGTGGCTGATGTCACCGGCCATGCCGTGGCTGCCATGGTGCAGTTTGCCGGAGGCGATCACGCCGCAGCCGATGCTGGATCCGGCCTTCACGAAGACGAGATGCTGCACATCCGAGGTCGGGAGGCCGTGTTCGCCGAGTGTCATGAGGTTGGCGTCGTTGTCGACCAGCACGGGCACATCGGCCAGCTCACGCATGATGGCCGCAACATCCATCCCGTTCCAGCCGGGCATGCGCGATGGCGAGACGAGCAGTCCGCTGAGCGAGTCGACCGGACCCGGGAGTGCGAGGGCGATTCCCCTGATGGCCTGGTCGCCGGCCATCTGTTCCATCTGTTCCAGCACCCAGGCGAGGATCGGGCGCGGGCCGTCGGCGATCGTCATATCGAGGTGCCGTTCCTCGAGCAGCGTGCCTCCCATATCGAACAGTCCGAAGGACGCGTGGTTGGTGCCGAGGTCGGCGGCTCCGACGACTCCGGATGCCGGCGAGATCTCCACCAGCTGCGGTCGGCGACCACCCTGCGAAGCGCCAGCCCCTGCCTCGCGGAGATAGCCGAGGCGGATGAGTTCGTCGACTCGCGTGGTGGCGGTCGACGCCGAGATGCCGACCAGGCGTGCGACCTCCGCTCTCGATGAAGCCGCCCCGGAGCGGATCAGACGCAGGATCGCGCCCGGCGAGGAGTGCGAAGGAAGGGGGGTGCTGGGGGCCTGGGGCATGGGTTCATCGGGCCAATCGCGACGGGTGGCTACTGCGGTGAGATGACTCTACTGAGCAGACTCTACACACACTTTGTTCGAATTTGGATTTTATTAGTTGTAATGCGAACGTAATCTAGCGCACTTACTATGAATCGAAAGCCTCACGATGACGCGAGGCTGAACAGCGCAGGAAAGGTACTCAGCCGTGAACTCGGTCAACGCCATGGTGAGCCTCGCCGGAGTGAACAAGCACTTCGGTGATCTTCATGTGCTCAAAGACGTGAGCCTCACTGTCGCCCCCCAGGAGGTGGTCGTCATCGTCGGGCCCTCAGGCTCCGGCAAGTCGACCCTGTGCCGCACGATCAACCGGCTCGAGCCCATCGACAGTGGCGACATCTCGATCGACGGCGAGGCACTGCCCGTCGAAGGCGCGGCCCTTGCCCGGCATCGCGCCGACGTCGGCATGGTGTTCCAGTCATTCAACCTCTTCGCCCACAAGACGATCCTCGAGAACGTGACGCTCGCCCCGCGCAAGGTGCGCGGCGTCAGCCGTAAGGATGCCGAGGCGGAAGCCATGGTGCTGCTCGAACGCGTCGGCATCGGTGAGAAGGCACGGCAGTTTCCGGCCGAACTCTCCGGAGGCCAGCAGCAGAGGGCCGCCATCGCGAGAGCGCTCGCGATGAAGCCCAAGGTGATGCTCTTCGACGAGCCGACATCCGCCCTCGACCCCGAGATGGTGAGCGAGGTGCTCGACGTCATGGTGTCGCTGGCCGCCGAGGGCATGACGATGATCGTCGTCACCCACGAGATGGGTTTCGCCCGCCGCGCGGCCGACCGCGTGATCTTCATGGATCACGGCCAGATCGTCGAAGAGAACACCCCATCGGCATTCTTCGATGCCCCACAGTCTGAACGAGCCCGCTCGTTCTTGTCTTCCGTCCTCGATCACTGACGAAAGACATCCGCTCAGTTCCAGCGAGCGGGTTGCCGCAGTACCCGTGCACCAGAAAGGAAAGTCCATGTTCACGTCCACCTCGAACCGATGGCGAGCACCCCTCGTCGCCGCGGTTTTCACGACAGTAGCTCTTGCCGCCGCAGGCTGCTCGTCATCGGGCTCCACCGGCGTTCCGACCGCCGCCTCGAGCGGCTCCAGCGACGCCCTGTACAAGGACGCGATCGTCGCCAAGGCAGCGGACATCCTGCCCGGCTCGACGATGGCAGCCATCAAGAAGCGCGGCAAGCTCATCGTCGCCGAGGCGCTCGACGCCCCGCTGCTCTCGCAGCAGGACCCATCGAATCCCGACAGCGTGACCGGCTTCGACGCCGACCTCGCGAAGCTGCTCGCGATCTACATCCTCGGCAAGCCGAACGTCGAGATCGTGCCGCCGGCATCCGAGACCCGCGAGGCATTGCTCGCCAACGGCACCGTCGACGTCGTCTTCAACACCTACACGATCACGACCCAGCGTGCGGCGCAGGTCGACTTCGCCGGCCCGTACTTCGAGTCGGGACTTGCCGTCGCCGTGAAGTCCGACAACACGGACATCAAGAGCATCGATGACCTCGGCGGCAAGACCGTCATCGTCGGCGCCAACACCCCCGCCGTCACGACGGTGCCGGAGAAGCAGCCCACCGCGAAGATCGTGAGCTTCGGTACCGACCCGGAGGCAGTGCTGGCACTCACCCAGGGTCGCGGCGACGCCTATGTTCAGGACCAGACGCTGCTCGCGAGTGACGCACTGACCAACAAGGCCATGAAGGTCGTTGGGCAGCCGTTCACGAAGGAGGCGTACGGCATCGGACTCAAGCTCGGTGACTCCGACTTCAAGAAGTTCATCAACAACTGGCTGGTGAAGATCCAGAAGAATGGCACCTGGGGCAAGGTCTGGAAGGCATCGCTCGGCACCGTCGTCCAGTCCGACATCCCGACCCCTCCGGCAATCGGATCCGTTCCCGGTTCCTGATCGGCTAGCCGACCGGCAGCGCCAGTGAGATAGACGTAATGAATGTATTGATCGATCACCTCGGGGATGTTCTCGGTGCCCTCGGCACCACCCTCGTGATGTTCCTGATCGCCGGAGTCGGTTCCATCGTCATCGGTGTGCTGGTCACGGTCGCTCGGGTGAGCCCGATCCCGCTCTTGCGATGGGTCGCGTTCGCCTACGTACAGTTCTTCATCAACGTTCCTCTCCTGGCGCTGCTGGTGCTCGCCGTCTTCGCGCTTCCGGATGCCGGAATCATCGCGCCGCTCGAACCGACAGCCATCGTCGTGCTCGCCGTCTACGAAGCCGCTTATGTCGCCGAGGCCGTGCGCAGCGGTGTGAACACCGTCGCCGTCGGCCAGCTGGAGGCAGCCCGTGCGCTGGGCTTCAACCAGCTGCAGTCGCTCCGGCTGATCGTGGTGCCGCAGGCTCTGCGAGCGGTCGTGCAGCCGATCGGCAACGTCATGATCGCGCTGGTGATGAATACCGCGCTCGCCGCGGCGGTCGGTGTGGTCGAATTGACCTCCGAGGTCAACAAGGTCAACCTCATCGAGGCGCAGCCGATCGCGATCTTCGCGGGCGCTGGCGTCATCTATATGGCCATCGCCCTCGTGATCGGCCTCGCCGCCGGCTGGGTCGAACGAAGGGTGGCGATCGTGCGATGAGCGACAACTTCTCCTATCTCTACGACTCCCCGGGTCCCCGTGGTCGTCGCCGAATACTGATCGGCTCCGTGATCAGTGCGGCCGTGCTCCTCGCGTTTGTCGGTCTCGGCGTCTGGCAGTTCGCGGACCACGGGCAGCTCGACGCCGATCGCTGGGCGCCGTTCCTCCAATGGCCGATCTGGCAGTATCTCCTGGTCGGGCTGCTCGGCACACTGCAGGCGGCCGCCGTGACCGCCGTGCTGTCGGCACCGCTGGGTGCGCTGTTCGCCATCGGTCGGCTGAGCAGGGTTCGGCCGATCCGCTGGCTCGCCACTGCATACATCGAGATCGCCAGGACCGTTCCCGTACTGCTTCTCGTCTACCTCATGCTCTTCGGCCTGCCGCACTATGGCATCAACGTGCCGACCCTGTGGAAGCTCGTCATCCCCCTGACCGTCGCCAACTCCGCCGTGTTCGCCGAGATCATCCGCGCCGGCGTGCTCAGCCTGCCGCGCGGGCAGGAGGAGGCAGCGCTCGGCCTCGGCATGCTCCGCCGCCAGGCGATGCGCTACGTCGTGCTGCCCCAGGCACTGCGCAGCGTGACCCCCTCGCTCGTGAGCCAGCTGGTCAGCCTGCTCAAGGACACCTCACTCGGCTATATCGTGGCCTTCACCGAGCTCCTGTATCGCGGCCAGGTGCTGTCGGCCTTCAACCACCTGCTCATCCAGACCTTCCTCGTCGTCACGTTCATCTATCTCGTCTGCAACGGGAGCCTGTCGGCGGTCGCCTCGCGCCTGCGGACCAGGACCGTTCGCCGCGGCATCCGCCCGCCCGTTGCGCCTGAACTCTCCACCCCCATTACCGAGAAAGCACCACATGCCTGACCTTCTTGCCGAGCTCGCCATCGTTCGCCGTTCCGGCGTCATCGAAAGTCGCCACTACGGCTCGCTGCTCGCTCTTCGCAGCGATGGCAGTGTCGCGATGAGCCTCGGGAACCCGGATGCGGTGATCCTCCCCCGCTCAACGGTCAAGCCCGCCCAGGCGCTCGCCTGCCTCACCGCCGGCGCCCCGCTCGTGAAGCACGAGATCGCGATCGCGGCGGGCAGCCACACGGGAGAAGACGAGCATGTGCGGGTGGTGCGCGAACTGCTGGAGCGCGCCGGGGTCGACGAGAGCGCGCTCGGCTGTCCCGCCGACTGGCCGGAGAACGCCGCGACGCGGGAGCGTCTGATCCGCGCGGGCGAGGGTCCGTCCCCGATCCGCATGAACTGCTCGGGCAAGCACGCCGCGATGATCCTGGCCTCGGCCACGAACGGCTGGGACATTTCGAGCTACCTCGACCCGCAGCATCCGCTGCAGCAGCATGTGCGCGAGACGATGGCCGCACTGACCGGCCAGCGGATCGAACACGACGCGGTCGACGGATGCGGCGCGCCACTCTTCAGCACGACCGTGCGGGGGATCGCCACCGCGTTCCAGCGGCTCGTGCTCGCGCCGGAAGGCAGTCCGGAGTTCAGCGTCGCCCGGGCGATGCGTGCCTACCCCTATTACGTCGGCGGCACGAACCACCAGAACTCTCTCACGATGACGCTGATTCCCGGCGCGCTGGCAAAGGGCGGTGCGGAGGGCGTGATCGGCGTCGCCGCGGCCACGGGCGAGTCGGTGTCGATGAAGATCATCGACGGAAACCCGCGAGCGACCACCCTCATCGCCCTCGACGTGCTCGGCGCCCTCGGCCTCGACATTTCGGCGGCCGACGAGCTGTTGACCCTGCCGGTCCTCGGCGGCGGGGTTCGTGTCGGCGAGATCGCGCCGGGAGCCGACCTCGAGGCAGCGATGAGCGCCATCTCGTGACGCTCGTCGAAATCGCGCTGGATGACGTCGCCGGCGCCCTCATCGCCGAGCAGTCCGGCGCCCATCGGGTCGAGCTCTGCAGTGCGCTCGCGGACGGCGGAATCACTCCCAGCATCGGCCTGGTGCGCGAGGTGGCGGCCCGACTCTCCATCCCCATGATGGTGCTGATCAGGCCGCGTGCCGGGGACTTCGTGTACTCGCCTGACGAGGTGCGCGTGATGCTCGCCGACATCGAGGCGGTCCGTTCCGCCGCGCCATCGGCCGGCTTCGTCATCGGTGCCCTGGAGGCCTCCGGCGTGATCGACGTCGAGGCGGTCCGCCAGCTCATCGATGCCTGCGGCGAGGCGTCGATCACCTTCCACAAGGCCTTCGACAGCACGCCGGACCTGACAGCATCGCTTGAAACGGTCATCGGGCTCGGAGCGCACCGGGTGCTGACCTCGGGCGGTCGGCGGACCGCACTCGATGGGGGTGCGGTGCTCCGTGCGCTCATCGAGCAGGCCGGCGATCGTGTAACCATCATGGCCGGTGGCTCGATTCGAGCCGGGAATGTCGGTGAGGTCGTGGCCTCGACCGGTGTCACCGAGGTGCATCTGCAGGCGGCAGGGGTGCGGGCGAGCGTGAGCACCTGGTCCAACCCTGAGCAGGGCTACGAAGCGGCGAGCGTGAGCGCGACCGACGGTGGCGTCGTGCGCGCGGTGCTCGCTGAGCTCGAGAGGGCCGGCGCGTGAGCGACTCGGAGGGCGTAGCATCCGCGGTGCTGGCCGTCGACCTGGGAGGCACCACGATGAAGGGCGCCGTCGTGGATGCCGCGGGCCGAACCGTTCACGAAGAGGCCTGGCCGACGCCGACCGGTGGCGAGCTGGTGATCCGGGTGCTGGGCGATCTGCTCGTCGCGCTGCGTGCGCGGGGTGAGAGGCTCGGACTGCGGATCGTCGCTGGCAGCGTCGTCTCGCCCGGCACGATCGACGATGCCACTGGCATGATCGGCTATGCCTCCAATCTCGGCTGGCGTGACGTTCCCCTCGCCTCTCTGATGGCCGAGCGGGTAGGTGTTCCGGTGGTCATCGGGCACGACGTCCGCGCGGCCGGGCTGGCCGAACAACGGCTCGGTGCAGCTTCCGGTGTCGAGGATTTCGTCCAGGTCTCGATCGGCACGGGAGTCGCCGCGGCGCTGTTCGACAGTGGCACGGTCGCCCTCGGGGCGACCCGCTCAGCCGGAGAGCTCGGTCATATCCCCGTCATTCCCGACGGCGAACTCTGCACCTGTGGACAGCGCGGCTGCCTCGAGGTCTACATGTCCGGCGCCGGGCTCGCCCGACGGTATGCGGCGCGCGGCGGAGATGTTCTGCAGGCCGAACGGATCGTCGCCCGGCTCGGCAGCGATCCGATCGCCGACGCGGTGTGGGCGGATGCCGTGCACGCCCTGGCGCTCGGCCTCACGACCGTCACTCTGTTACTCGATCCCGCGCTCGTCGTGCTCGGCGGTGGCCTGTCCCGCGCGGGCGACTCGCTGCTCGCGCCGCTGCGCGTCGCGCTCGATGACCAACTCGCCTGGCGCTCGGCACCACGAATCGCCGTGTCGACCCTGGGCAGCGATGCCGGGCGGATCGGGGCATCCGTGCTCGCCTTCCGCAGCGTCGGTCGCGACGACGTCGTCAGCGGGTGGCAGCGGGAAGGCGTGCTCGCGGGCTAGAGGCTACGTCACGACCCTCTGCTGCGCCTTCACCGGGATGAGCAGCGCGAGCCCGATCGCGAGAACGATGATGATGCCCAGGATCCCCCAGTACTGCGCCCCGGCGACCGCGACGAAGGTCGAGAACAGCAGCGGTGCGAGGAAGCTCACCGCACGACCGGTCGTGGCGTAGAGGCCGAAGACCTCGCCCTCGCGCCCGGCCGGTGTGACGCGGGCGAGGAACGAGCGACTGGCCGACTGGGCCGGACCGACGAAGAGACAGAGGATGAGACCCCCGACCCAGAAGGCGTTCGGGCCGAGGTCGTGGGCGAAGAACACCCCGAGTCCCGCGACGATCAGTCCAACGAGCGAGACGACGATGACGGGTTTCGCCCCGAATCTGTCGTCGAAGAGCCCGGAGATGAAGGTGCTCACGCCCGCGACGACGTTGGCAGCGATAGCGAAGATGATCACCTGGCTGCTGGAGAATCCGAATGTTCCCTGGGCGAGGATGCCGCCGAAGGTGAAGACGCCGACGAGCCCGTCACGGAAGAGGGCGCTCGAGATGAGGAAGAGCACCGTGTTCCGGCTCTCCTTCCACAGTTTCGCGATGTCACGGAACAACACGACGTACGACTCGAAGAAGCCGACCTTCACCCTGCGGTCGGTCGCCGTGATCTCCGGGACCGTGAACAGGATCGGCAACGAGAAGACGAGCGTCCAGAGGGCTGCGATCACCGCGATGAGGCGGATGTTGAGGCCGTCGTCGTGCGGGACACCGAGGAATCCGCCCGAATCGGAGGTCAAGCCGACGAGGCCGAGCAGCACGAACAGAAGCAGGACGATGCCGCCGAGGTATCCGGCCCCCCAGCCCAGGCCGCTGACCTTGCCAACGGTCTTCGGCGTGGAGACCTGGATCAGCATCGCGTTGTAGTTGACCGTCGCGATCTCGTAGAAGACCGTTCCCACCGACACGAGCGCGACGCCGAGGAAGAAGAATGACGGCTTGCCCTCGACGAAGAACATGAGGGCGGTCATGAGTACCACGACGCCCGTGTTGATGGCGAGCCAGAGTTTGCGGCGTCCCGAGGCATCCGTTCGCTGCCCGAGTACGGGAGCGATGAGCGCGACGATTACGCCGGCGATGGCGAGACCGTATCCGAGACCGGAGGTGAGGGACGCTTCTGCCGCGGTGTATGCATGGTGCGCGGGGCCTGTGAGGTCCACCTCGGCGTCGCGTGCCGCCACGACGGCCGGACTCACGAAATAACTGCTGGTGAGGTACACCGTGAACACGAAGGTCGTGATGACGGCGTTGAACGCAGCTCCACCCCAGTCCCAGAAAGCCCACGCCACAACCCAGCTGCGCGGGATCCTCTTGCCTGCCTGCAGGTCGAGGCCTGCGACCGCGATCGCGCCAGTCGTCGCGGACCTGAGAACGGGCTTCGAGTTGGGCGTGCCGGCGACGTCGTGGCTGCCGGCTGGAGGAGTGTCCGTCATGTTCCACAGGCTAGTGGCCATCGGCAAATATTCCGCGACACCGAACCGCCGACATCGCCCGCGTGGCCGCCCACGGACGATGCTTCATAGCCAACCCATAGCCCACGGATTGGATTCGCATATCTTGCCTCTCTAGCTTCGCAGAGTCGGCACGGCGTCTGGCCGTGACCTGAAGATGAGGGTGAGCAAGAGTTGAGCAATTTCTTGAAGCGCGTCCGGAGGCGGACGTGGGTGATAGCTGCCGCGGTTGTAATCGCCATAGCGGGCGGATCCATCTATTGGTTCGGTTTCGGCATACATGCCGGTGCACAGGGTGCCGCAGCGGCAACCAGGACCGCCACGGCGAGCCTGCAAACCCTGGACAAGACCGTGACCGGAACGGGCACGCTCGCCCCTGCGGTGCAGGACGACGTCAACTTCGCCTCGTCGGGCACGGTTACCGCGGTCAACGTGGTGGCCGGAAGCACGGTCACGGCAGGGCAGACACTGGCGACCCTCGACACGCTCACCGAAAACGCGAACCTCCTGAGCGCAAAGGCGGCTCTTGCCACGGCGAGCGCTCAGCTCTCCAACAGCGAAACCAGCAGCGACGGCAGCAGCACCGCCGTCGCCAAGATCACGGCGAACCAGGCAGCCGTCTCCGTGGCCCAGGCGGCCGTCGATGCGGCGCAGACCGCGTATAACGGAACAACCCTGACCTCTCCGATCGCCGGACTCGTGACGGTTGTGAACCTCTCGGTCGGCGACGTGCTCTCGAACGGGGCGTCCTCGTCATCGTCGACGGGCTCGTCGTCCGGCACCGCCGGCGCCGGATCATCCGGCAACGCCGGCGCGTCCAGCGCCGCCGGCGCATCGACCTCCACCACCAGCACCGCGCAGTTCACAGTGGTGGGAACGCAGGCGTGGCAGGTAACCGTCTCGGTGGGAGCAACCGACCTTAAGAACATCGCCGTGAACAACCAGGTCACCCTGTCCAGCACCGAGAACACCTCCTTCTTCGGCACGGTGTCATCGATCGGGCTGTTGCCATCGACCACGACCGGTGCAGCGACGTATCCGGTCGTCGTCACGGTGACGGGTTCCCCGA
>JAODMW010000169.1 GCA_025464815.1 Microbacteriaceae bacterium
GCCCTGGAAGGTCAGGAGATTCGGGTCGGCCCCCTTTGCAGCGATCGAACAGGTGCGCAGGTGGGTCGGATCGGCCACGGCGGAGCGGACCGGGCGCGGCGGTGCCGTCGTCGGCTTCGGGCTGGACGACGGTACGACGACCGAGGAGGCCGAGGATGACCCGGCAGCTATCCCGGCGAAGACCGAGCCGGTACCCAGCAGCACGAACGCTACAGCCAGCGCCGAAATCAGCCAGGTCCTCGGATGCTGCGAGATGACCGCGAAAATACCGGCACGGGCGGTGAGCTGGTCCGCATTCGCGGCCGGCGATTTCGCCTGTGGAATGAGCTCGGTGGCCTGAGCCGCGGGAGTGACTCCAGGCAGAAGCTGGGTGGCCTCGGCATCCGGCGCCCTGTTCGCCTCGCGCGCTTCGCGACGGCTCAGCGGCTGGCCCGGCTGCTCTGCCGGGCTCGAATTTTCCGGCTCGTGGGCCTCTGGATCTCGCGGGTCGCTCACTCCCCCATGATACCCGGCAGCGCTGGAGGCCCCTCTACCCCTATTCTCCCGGGTACTTCAGCCCGATCTGGCGCCGGATCTCGTCCAGCGTCTCCATGATCTGCAGCGATTCGGACGGTGGCAGGATCGTGCCCTCGGTGAGGCCGGCCTCGATGAGCCGCTCGACCTCCCAGGCCTGGAACTGCATCCCACGGGTGCGCTCCGGCTGCTCGAATCGCTCGATGACCCTGTCGTCGCTGTCGAATACGGTGAAAGTGGTCGGCGTGTACCAGACCGAGTCGATCTCGATGCGGCCCTCGGTGCCGAGCACGACCGCCGTATTCGGGCCGAGCGTGTCGAGTGCGGTGTGCAGTACCGCCTGCTGGCCGTCACCATAACCGAAGATGATCGCGGTCTGGCGGTCGACGCCGGTCTCGGTCATGCTGGCGATGGCCTTCACCGAACTCGGAACTCCGAAGAGGTCGAAAGCGAAGGACACCGGATAGATGCCGAGGTCGAGCAGGGCGCCGCCGCCGAGCTCTGGGTTGTTGATGCGGTGCTCCGGATCCTTGGGCAGGTTCTGGTTGTGATCGGCGATGAGGGTGCGTACCTCGCCGAGGGTACCGGCGGCGATGATCTCGCGAATGCGCAGCATGTGCGGCAGGAATCGGGTCCACATCGCTTCGAGCGCGACGAGCTTGTTCGCGGCGGCGACACCGACCACCTCGCGCGCTTCGGCGGCGTTGACGGTGAAGGATTTCTCGATCAGCACGTGCTTGCCTGCGCGGAGGGCGAGCAGCGCTGCGGCGGCGTGGAACGGATGGGGCGTCGAAATGTAGACCACATCGACGTCCGGATCCGCGACGAGTGCCTCGTAGCTGCCGTGAGCACTCGGGATTCCGAACTCGGCGGCGAAGGCATCCGCCGATTCCTGGGTGCGCGAACCGACGGCGGTGACAGTGAATCCGTTGCCGATCAGGTCGGCCGTCTGCTGGTGCGCGATCCAACCGGTACCGAGAATGCCCCAGCGAATTTGTCCCGACATGTCTCCCTCTCGGCGGCCGCTGTCGCGGCTTTCGCCTTAAGAAATCTACACCGAGCTAGCAGCCACCCCAGCGTGCCGCGGCTCGGGTGAAACTCGCCGGCTCGTTCGGGATTCCACCGTGGGTCATGGCGAAGTAGATGCAGACGCCGGCCGTGCTCCCGGTTACGGTCGGCCGGTACAGGGAGGCGCGATGTGCGAGGGAATCCCACCACTTCTGGGCGACCGTCGCGCCGGTGTTACCCGATCCGCCGGCCAGGTTGCCGTCGCATCCGACGCTCGGGACTCCGTCGCTGCGCACCGAACCCATATGTCCCCAGGCGCTCGAGGGATCTGTGCTCGGATCTTCGGCGATCCAGAACAGCCGCTGCTCCATACACGCGTCGTAGCGGAAGTTGCCAGCCGGGATCGGCTGAAGGCAGTTGGCGACCCGGATCGCGTTGAACTTCGCCGAGAACGACTGGATGTCCGAGGTCGTCGTTCCGCCGACGCCTCCAGCCGAGGTCGTCCCCGGTGCGCTCCCGCCGCCGGAACCGCCGGTCGGGCAGGAGACTCCGGCTGATGCGGCGGCGGCGCGACGTTGCGCGGTTCCATTGGCTGCGGCGCTCTTCGATGTCGACGTGGTCGGTGGCACGATGACGGGAATCGGCACGGGTCTCTGGGCCAGGTGCTCGGTGTCCACGGAGAGGTTGGGCCCGATCATCTTCTGCGAACTCGCGAGCACCGAGTTGTGCCCCGAGAACGCCGCGAGGCTCGCGTCGTTCGAGGATGTCGGACTGACAACCGTGGACGGGGAGGCGAAGACCGGCGTGACGGTGTCGAAAGCGGAGGCCGACAACGCCGAACCGCCGAATGCGGGGCCACTGCCGCCGACGAACGGGAGCACGAGGGTCAGCACCGCGGTGACTACCACCGTCAGAAGTGCAAACCGCTTCATTACAGATTCCCCCGAACCCCATCGGACGCCTACCCCACGTGAGCTGTCCTGAAACAACGCTAAGCCCGGCTGTCGGCGCCCACAAGCAATTCCGGGGCCCTCGCCCGAAAAGCACCCTGAAATGGGGGCGTTTCGTTGCAGGATATTCCCCTCGAAGAGGGGGTGGAATCGTTGTTTTGTCCCCCGAATCTGCTACTGAGTGATCGATTTCGAGGCATGCCGTTGCAGCAGCGGCCCCATGCGACTGGGCACGATTTCCACCATGGCGAGCGTCGTACTCGCCCGTGCGACGCCATCGATCGTCAGGATCTGGGTGGTGAGGCGGTAGAGGTCGGCCGCATCGATCGCGACGACCCGCGCAAGCAGGTCGCCGTCGCCGGTGATCGCGTGCACTTCCAGCACCTCGGGAATCTGTTCCAAAGCCCTGGTGATGGAGGAGGGCGCGCTCTGCGTCGTCGAGAGCGTCATGAACGCGAGCAGGCTGTATCCAAGCGAGACCGCATCGACCCGGCGGCTGGGTTTGCCCATCAGCCCCCGCTCGCTCAGCTTGGAGAGGCGGGCATGGATCGTGTTGCGCGCGAGTCCCAGTTTCTGCGAGAGGGTGAGAGTCGTCGCCTCCGGTTCATCGTCGAGAGCAAGGAGGATGCGCGCATCGGTCGAATCGAGACGTGTCACTGTGCGTCATCCATTCTCTACGGTAGGACAATAGTTGAGCAGTATGCGCAAATATTTTGGAGCATTTGCGCATCTGTACTGCCATCATCGAGTGTAGTGACATGGATGTCCGAAATCATGGTTCCCAACGCGCGCGTCCGACCGTCGCGATCGTCGGCGCCGGGGCCATCGGAACGGTCATGGCGGACGCCCTGGCCGGGGGCGCGGACGTGGTGCTGTGCCGCAGGGACAGCTCGACGCCGATGACCCTCGAGATCGACGGCGATCGCCGCATCGTGGATGCCGCCGTCGCGAGTATGACGTCTGAACTCGAGCCCGTCGACTGGGCGGTGATCGCGACGAAGGCCCAGGACACCGCCGCTCTCGGAGGCTGGCTGGATCGGCTGGTAGGTCCGACGACTCGCGTCGTGATGCTGCAGAACGGAATCGGCCACGCGGAGCGTGTCGCGCGCTGGGTACCGGAGAAGCGGATCGTCCCCGGGATCGTCTATCTCGTCGCCGAGAAGACCGGCCGGGATCTCGTCGTGTGCCGCGACGCCATCGGCATCGCCCTCCCCGACACCGGGTTCGCACGCGAGTTCGCCGAACTCGTCGGCGAGACGGTTCCCGTGCGCCTGACCACGGACTTCGCCACCGAGGCCTGGTCGAAGCTGATCATGAATGTCGCGCTCAACCCGCTGACAACCCTGACCGACCGCACCATGGAGGTCACCGCCGATCCCGCGCTCCGCCCGGTCGTACGGGCGATCCTCTCCGAGGGCGTGAACGTCGCGCGGGCCGAGGGGGTGCGGATGTCGCGGGATGCGGCCGAGTCCCTCCTTGCCGGCCTCGACCGGCTGCCACGCGACGGTTCCACCTCGATGCAGCTCGACCGCCAGAACGGACGTCCCCTCGAATACCGCTTCCTCACCGGAGCGATCCTCACCGCGGCCGACCGCCATGCCGTGCCGGTACCGCACCTGCGCACGATCCACGGGCTGCTCGGAGCCTTGGCGGCTACCGCTCAGACCGCCCGCTGACGCGCGCTCCTGAAGCTCCTGCCTGTCACCGCTGTCGGCTCGATTCGCACGTAGTTCCACTTGTCTGTCGGTGCCAGCGAGTGGAGGTCCATGACGCCGGACTCCTCGATCTCCGAGTCGAATCCGAGTCTCGTCGCCCGCCCTCTCGCGACAACACTCCATCGCCGGCGGTTCTCGATGCCGTCGGCCTCGAAAGCCACGACCGGATGCTCCGTGATGTCGACGAGTTTGGATCCGGGCGCGCTGCCGAAGTAGATGGATCGGTCCTTGACGAGGAAGTTCACCGGGAAGATGTCCACGCCGCCGTCGAGGACCACGGCCACGCGCCCCAGACGCGCCGATCCCAATAGCCGCCAGCACGCGTCTGGACCGAGCTCTTGTACATCCCGGCCGGTTGTCGTGGTCATGCCCGACTCCCCTTCACGAAGCAATGGATAGTGATCAGACAACCACAGGATGGGGCATTTCTCTTGAGACAAACGTTTTTTCACAATAGCGTGGAGCGGAAGCCGGCCCAGAGAACCGCGAACCGGCGATGAGAAGTCGGCGCGCTGCCAGCGTGCATCGAGTCAGCGACGACCAGAGGCGTGAAATGCAGACCAGAGCCGAGGACGATGAGTCCATCGCGGCAACCGCTCGAGCCTTTCCGGAGGCGGAGCAGGTCTCGCCCGACATCCGTCGGCCACGACCCCCGCAACTGCGCGATGTCGCACGGGCCGCTGACGTCTCGATCTCCGTGGCCTCGCGGGCGCTGAACCGCGATCCGAACCTGCGAGCGCGTGAGACCACGATCGAGCGCGTGTTCGCGGCAGCCCGCGAGCTGCAGTACCGGGCCAATGCGGCAGGCCGCTCACTGCGCACCCGAGCTGTAGGGGCGATCGGGGTCATCCTGCCCGATGTCAACAACCCGTTCTTCTCCGAACTGCTCAGTGGAATCGAGGAGGGCTGCGATGAGAACGATGTCATGCCCCTGTTCGGCCGCGCCGAACGCCTCAACGACAACCCGCATCTGTTGCGCAATCTGGTCAACGAGGGACGGGCCGACGGCTTCCTGATCCAACCGACGGACGTCTTCCCCGCTGCAGCATTCCGCACGCTGGCCGTCGATCGGGTGTCGTCGGTGTTCCTCAACTCCCACTCGGTCGACGCGCAGTCGAGCGTCGTGCTCGACGATCGGGCCGGCATCGCGCTGGCGACACGCCACCTGCTCGACCTGGGGCACAGACGCGTTGGCTTCGTCGGAGGGCTGCCCGACAACGACAACGCTTCCTTGCGCCGGGAGGCGTTCGAAGCGACGATGGCTGCGATGGGTCTCACTGTCGAACGCCGATGGGTCACCGACCGCGGGTTCGCGTTCGCGGACGGGCAGCGTGCCCTGGGCGAAATGGTCGACGCCGGCGAGCTGCCGTCCGCACTCGTGGTCGCAACACACAACGCCGCGCTCGGCGTGCTGCGAGAGTCACTGACGCGAGGCATCGACATCCCGACCAGCCTCAGCGTGGTTTCGCTGCATGACTCGCCCGCAGCCGCGTATTCCTGGCCCGCCCTCACCTCGGTGAGGATGCCGCTGCGGGAGCTCGGCCGACGGGCGGTCAGCACACTTCTTCAGGTGATGGATGACGGGATCCCCCGCCACGAGTTCATCACCGACCCGGCGCCGCATCTTGTCATGCGCGAGTCGACCCGAGAGCGCGGACTGTCCCGCTTGCACACACCGAGGAGAGATTGATGAAGATCACCGAGATA
>JAODMW010000204.1 GCA_025464815.1 Microbacteriaceae bacterium
CACTCGGACCGGGATCCGCGCGTCCAGACTACTGATGAGCCTGTCGATGAAGCGCGCGTCGGCCTCCGCATCCCAGAACGGGCCGCCCTCGGCAGAGTAAGCATCGAAGCCACGGGCGGGGATGAGAACCTGGGTCGCTCCTCGTGACCTATTGAGACGTTGCCCCACCGTGAGCGCGAGGCTCTCCAGCTCCTCGGCAGTCAACCGAACTGCCGTCACGTCGTCGTTGTGCTGGACCAGTGGACGCGATCCATCGCGCAGGTGGGCGGGCACGGTCTCGAGCCGGCCGAAATTCAGAACCTCGATGGCACCAGGCACGACGAGCTGGGGGAGGCCGCGTTCGCCGGCCGAGAGCAGCCGTCGAGCTCCCGCGCTGAAGACGCCGCCGAAAAGCTCGTCCGTTACCTCCTTGATCGTGTAGTCGATGACGCCTGCGAGAACGCCCTGGTCGAGCATCTGTTCGAGCGCGCGGCCGCCCGATCCGACGGCGTGGAATATGACGGGGTCGAAGCCGCTTGCCGTCAAGCCCTCCGCTACGCGGGTCGCCCCCAGCGTTGTCACACCGAGCATCGAAACGCCGACCGCTGGTCGCTGCTCCCTTGCCACGGACCGGGCAGGAGCGGCGACCATGCCCGCCATCGCCCTCGCCGCATTGGCCAGAATCGGCTGAGAAATACGGTTGATGCCGGCGATGTCCGTCACGGAGTGCATGAGAGAAATGTCTGTCGAGCCGACGTAGGCGCTGACATCACCAGACGTCATTGTCGAGACGATGAGCTTCGGCATACCGAGAGGCAGCGACCGCATCACTCCGCTTATCAGGGCGGTTCCACCGGATCCCCCAAGGCCGAGCACGCCGCTGCAGCGCCCCTCCGCCACGAGGGAGGCGGTGAGACGCGTCGCCCCCAGCTGCATCGTCTTGAGAGCGACCGCGCGGGTATCGCTTCCCTCGCGCGAGAACTGCAGGTCGATCAGATCGGTCCCGGCGGCCGAAGCGACCTCCCGCGAACTGATGTCCGGCAGTATCGCTGACGCACCGAGGATGCCGACGTCCATGAGGATGACGTCGGCGCCCGCGGCCGTCAGTTCCGCTCGTACGAACTCGTATTCACGAGCCTTCGTGTCGAGCGTGCCAATCAAGAGCACCGTCGACATGACTATTTGCGCAGGGAAAGGGCGTGATACGCGCGGACGGTGTTTCCGATCGCCTGCTCGACGGGAAGTCGCTCCATGCTCGAGGCGCCAAGGAAGCCGTCAACATCGACTCGATCGAAGACGATCTGAACGCTTTCGGGATCCGGGAACGGGCCGCCGTGGGCAACAACCCAGACGTCGGAGCGAGCCGATCGAGCCGCGGCGGTCATCGCCTCGATCCGATTGCACGCTTCGTCGACTGCGGGCACCTGCTGGGCACCGACAAATCCACCCGTCGTGAGACCCACATGTGCTCCGATCACATCGGCGCCGGCCTCAGCCATTGCTGTCGCCTCCTGGGGAGTGAACGCATAGGCGACCGTGAACAGGTCCAGCTCATGGCATCGCGCGATCAATTCGATCTCCTTCGAGTATCCAAGTTCGGTGGCGTCGATGTGTTGCCGAAACGTGCCGTCGTAGATCCCGGCGGTGGGCACGTTCGTGATCCCGGAGTAGCCGAGGTCGATCAGCTCGACGATCAGGCGATCGATATTGCGGTAAGGATCCGCAGCGCCAATGCCGGCAAGCACAGGCGTGTCGTGGACGACGGGCAGGATCTCACGCGCGAGATCGATGGTGATCCCGTTCGAGTCACCATACGCGAGGTATCCGGCGAGCGAACCATGCCCATTCATTCGGAAGGGCCCGGTGTTATAGGCCATCAACGCGTCGATCCCCGCGCGATCGGCAGCCTTGGCTACGAGGCCGATGCCCGCCCCGCCCAGGATCAAAGGCATGCCGGTGTCAAGGCGCGCCTGAAAGCGCCGTCGGATCTCCGCCCTGGTCATGGATGCCATCAGCCCACCACCTGCGAGCGGAACGCGGCGGCCACGTCGTCTGGAATCTCGACATCGACCTCCTCGCGGCTATTGAGGCTTAAGGCCAGGGCATCCATCGTGATGGTGTTGATCACTGTTTCGGCGAGGCCGACGAGGGGCTCGCCTTCGCCGCGGATCACCTTTGCAACGTTGACGAGCTGGTCCTGGAAGGCGTTCGACTTCGGCACGGAAATGGTGTCCGTGATGGTGCGGAACGCTTTCTCCTGATCTCGATGTTCGCTTGCGATCGAACTCCGGATACTGATCTGGGTTTCGTCATAAATGTTCCAGGAGGCCGGCAGGTGCAGCGTGCCGTTCGTGCCCGAGAGCTGGATTTCCTGGTTGGCGTCCGTCACTTCGCTCGACTCGAGAATTCCGACGATGTCGTTCGCGTAGTCGACGAGTCCCATGATCTTGTCGCTGGTGCCGTAATCATTACGAGCGCGGCCGAAGGCGGCGACCCTGAGCGGGATATCGGCCGCGAAGTGGGTCGACGCGTTGATGGCGTACGTACCGATGTCGTACAGCGCGCCACCGCCCTGGTCGGCTCGGTATCGCCAGGGGCGGTTCGAATCGCTGGGATCCACGTAGCCGTTCATGCCTCGGCTGTAGTAGGTGAAGCTCGCCCGAACGTGATCGATGACCCCGAGTCGGCCGGAGGCGACGACCTCGTCGATGCGGCGGATCGCTGGATGGTGCCTGTACATGAATGCTTCGGTCACGGTGGAGTTGCTCGCCTTCGCCAGCGACCAGATCTTGAGCGCCTGCTCGCTGGTCACAACCAGCGGCTTCTCACAGAGGATGTATTTGACACCCGCGTCGATGCACTGCGCGATGAGGTCGACATGGCTGCTGGGCCATGTCGAGATGATCACTCCGTCCAGGTCTTCACGGGCGATCATGTCGGCAACGCTTGCGTAGGAGTTCTCCCACCCGTACCTGGCAACGATCGCGGCGGCCGCTGCCGGATTCGCGTCCGCCGCCGCGACAATGCGGAACCGGTCGGGAATCGCCTGGGCGGCGGCGGCATGGACACCCGCGATGAATCCGGCGCCGATGACGCCGAATCGTACGGGCGAAGTGGTCGTGGTCATTTCTGTGTGTACCTTCTGTTCGTATGATCAATGCATGCTTGTGTATGGCGATTGCGTGATTTATGTTCGTGTCGCGAGGAGCTTTTCAACGTTGCGAAAGAGGATGTTCGCCTTGTCGTCGTCTGTGATGTTGGCATCTGTAACGGAGTTGAGTACCCGGCCGAGCTCGTAGAAGGGCACGTCGCTTCCGAACACCACGCGTTCGCTGCCGATGGCGGCCACGAGTTCCTCCGTGAGTCGCGGATCCGACTGGTAGGCCACATCCATATACACGTTCGGTAAGTCGCACACGATGCTGACGCACTCGGCCTTCTGCTCATCCGTAATGAATCCATGGCCGATGAAGTAGGTGACCTGGCTGAACTTGCTTGTCACCTTGCGAACATCCTGCGCGGACTCTCCTGACCCGGCGTCAGGGGAACTGTGCATGAGACAGAGTGCCTTGCGGTCATCCAGTACCTCGAAGATCGGGTCTATCCAGAGCGGGATATTCAACGAATAGCCCTCCACCGCCGGGTGCACAGCGAGTCCGAGCATGCCGAGCTCATCCATAATCCGGATCTTCTCGTCCACCGCCAGCTGCTCATGCCGGACTTCGATGACTCCGAGCCCACCGGGAAAGCGGTCGGGATGGTTTCGTACAGCCTCCGCAATCTGGTCATTCATGCGACGCGTGTCTCGGATGCCTTCCGACTGGAGGTCTCCTGCCGCACGAGACAGCAGCGCCTGCTCCACTCCGGCGGAGTCCATGCGCTGCAGAAGTTCATCGACGGTCTGCCCGATGTTGTTGGCGACCGTCTTTCCAATGTGCGCGTGGACATCGATGCTGGGAACTGTCATGTGATATCTCCTTTTCTCGAGCTACTGGGCTGTGGGTTCTTCGACTGACGTCGTCATGACCAGAGAGTCGCCGGCAGGCACGATCTCGTGCGCGACCTCCGGCGCCCCTCCCTCGGGACCACCAGGGCTGTACATGACAAGAAGACGGAGAGGCTCCCATCCGGTGTTATGCGAGTCGTGAAAGACGCCGACAGGAATGTGTAGTGAGTCGCCAGGTCCGATCGCGATGCGATTGCCTTCGCCGATCGTGAACGCTCCATGCCCCGAGAGCACGTAGACGACTTCGTCGCTTTCGTCGTGATTGTGCCACTCGTGCGATTGCCCAGGTAGCACGAGTACTTCTCCGAGAGACATCGACGAGCCGTGCTTTTCCTCTGTGATCAGCCATTTGGCCACACCCCAGCTGAGTACTGTCGAGTCGACGTCTGTTGCGTTTGCAAGATGGTTCATTGCCGTCAGGCCTTTCTGGTTGTATTGGTTGGCGTCGTCGCCGCTATTTGTTGGGGAGACCGAAGAACTTCCAGCCGGTCTTCATGGTGAAATCGGCGTGCTCGCGATCGAGGATGAGCATGAGCGAGACCATGCCGTCGAGATA
>JAODMW010000229.1 GCA_025464815.1 Microbacteriaceae bacterium
CGCGCTTGAGCGCTTGGACCGCGATGACCACAACGGTCTGCTGACGCCGACGCAATACGAAGCGGAATGGGCCTCGGTCTACCGAGCTATCGACGATCATCGAGCGGCGCTGATCGAGGAGTTGGAAGAAGGAATTCTCTCCTCAGAGCGGCGGCCGGGGTCTATGCGTCGCACCTCGAAGAGCTGATGATTATGCGGCCCTGGTCATTCGCCTGGGTCATCATGTTCTCGACCCACTCCCGGTCGGTTTCGTGGAGGCGGCCCGAGACGTAATGGAAGACGAGCGGCACCGCATGATCGATCCAGATCACGACGCGTCCGCCCCCTTCGTCGACACCGTGCACGAATTCGATCCAGAAGCGCTCGCCACGGCGCAGCTTGGTCGCCACCGCGATCTGCAGATGCGCCAGCGTGCGATCGTCGAGGTCGATGCGCTCGGCAGAGATCCTCCCGTACAGCAGGTGACCCATGGATCCTCTATCGATTCGGATTCGCACGAATGGATTGTGCCAACCGACCATCACGCATCGCCGGGCATTCTCATTGTGCCCTTCGCGCGGAGGGCTGTCTAATGTTCCGTGCCTAGCCGAGGTCGAGAAGCATCACCGCTTCTACTGGATGTCAATCCCTTGTCGGGGCTCGTCTATGGCGATTTACTTATCGCGCAGCGTGAGTTCGTTCGAACGACCTGGCGCTGTTTGTCAGCACATTCTTCGGGCGGGGAGAAGCAGATGAGAAGGCGTATGACACGACCGGCCGAGACACTCGAAGTCATGCAACTGTCGAGTCATGAATGGAGGATCTGCGATCCACGTCTACCGTCCGATGACGCGCGGCGGGTGCTCGGTTTCATCGAACTCAAGAACGGCACCTACGAAGCTCTGCAACTGCGTCGCGAGTTCGAGTGGTTCTGTTTCGAGTCGCTCGACGATGCGATCTCCCATTTCATCGAGATGTCCACCGTCGATGTCGGAGCGGATGAGGGCGTAAGTCGGTGAAATGAGGTTGTTCCCATGAAACAGGTGAATTACGGCAGCGAGACTCTCATCACGGGTTCGCGCGCGGCCGACGCGCTGATCGATTATGCAGAACGCGTCGCGAGATTGCACACCAGCGCGAAGGTCGACCTCGAGGTGCTTGAAAAGAACGGAACCACGCGTACCCACTCCCTGCTTCTCGGAGCCGTCGACCACCTCGATATTTTCGAGGTGGATGACGATCAGTCGTCCGAGGATGAGGCTGAGAGGTTTCCCGTTCCGAGTTTTCCTCCCTTGGGTAGCAGGGCGATACCGCTCAAGCCCGACGAAGTCGACGAGTCCACCGATGTCGGTGAGGACTTTTACTCTCCCTCCTAAGCCGGCGAACGGGATCGGTCATGGCCGGGAGAGAGCGAGTTGGCCATCGCGGCGCAGCCAGTCGACGGCCTCGGCGACGGCTTCGAGCGAGGTATATCGCGGCGCATAACCGAGTAGTCGCCGCGCCTTGTCGATGCTCGCTGAAGGGCTTCGAGAAATGTGTTCCAAGGTGGTGGCGGCGGATTCCGGTGTGGTCTGCGCGCGAAACTCCTCGAACGGTTCGAATCTCAGCAGCGCCTCACGGCCGAACCAGCCGGCGACAGCCTCCGCGAAACCGCGCAGAGTCAGCGCACGCTCCGAGACGATATGGAAGCTGTTGCCAACCGCTTCGCTCTGCCTCTCGATAGCGAGTTGGAACCCCTGGGCCACATCGTCGGCGTGGACGTGATGTACCGTCTCGAGCCCGAAATTCGGTAGCACGAGTTCCCGGCCGGTGGCCAGCTTCTCCCAGACTTCGAGGTCGAGATTGCCGGCCGGGTTGATCACCTTCCAGCCCGGGCCGCTGATGTGCCCCGGATGCAGAACGACAGTACGCAACCCGCCTGCTCGTCGGGTCTCGTGCAGGAGGTGTTCCTCGATTTCGGCCTTGCCGATTCCGTACTCGCCCCATGGTCGCCGTACCGCTTCCTCGGTCACCGGCACCTCGGTCGCCGTCCCGTGCACCCAGATAGTTCCGCAGCTGACCAGCAGCTCGACCCGCCCGCGAAGCGCTTCGACGAGCTGGGCGGCAGATGACCGCGTGAAGCAGACCAGGTCGATGACGACATCGGCGTCCAGATCGGCGATCCGCCCGGCGAAGGTTCCGGCAGCATCCTCGACGACGCGATCGGCGGTGATTCGCTCGACGTTGCTCCAAGCCGGATGCTGCCGGTAGGGATCGCGCAGTCCGCGACTGATCGCCACGACTTCATGACCGGCGCCGACCAACCGGGGAACCAGATATCCGCCGATATGGCCAGTGGCACCGATGACGACGATCTTCATGCGCTCTCCTCGATGATCCGCTGTTCGGGCCCCTGCACCCATTCTGCCCGCAGCGCGAGCGTTCCGAGACGCCATATTCGCCAGAGCGGCGTGCGGCGACGTGGTCAGACCCCGACGCGCTCCACGCTTCAGAGTTTGCGCGGCACGGGATAGCGCTGGGTGACGATCGCGCGGATGACGGATGCAGCGGCTCCCCGTGCCCAGTCGTCGAAAGTGTTCGGCCGCACCACGATGCGGCAGCCGGCCGCGGCGCCGAAGGCATGTTCCGCGAACGCTGCGCGCAGGTGCGTGTCGTAGAGGTCGTAGTCGGCGACCGCCTCTCCGGAGATGAGCACGAGTTCCGGTCCGGCGAGATTGACCATCGTCGCGATCGCCGTCCCGATGACGGTTCCGGCCTGGTCGAAGGCCTCGACAGCGCGCGAATCGCCGGCGTGGGCGAGGTCGACGACGTCCTGCACGCTGAGGCCCTGACGGTCCGGTCCGGATGCCGCGCCCACGATGGCGTGCGATGATGCGACCGTCTCGACGCAACCACGCCGTCCGCAGGTGCAGATGCGGTCAGACGATGTCAGCGGAAGATGGCCGATCTCGCCGGCGACACCGTACGCTCCTTCGACGACCTCCCCGTTGACGTGGAGACCACAGCCGATGCCGCTTCCGATGGTGACGATAGCGAAGGACGCCGTTCCCACCCCGACCCCGAACCAGTGCTCGGCGATGGTGAGGGCACGCACGTCGTTTTCCACGAGCACATCGAGGTCGAGCCGTTCGCGAAGAGCTGTGCCGAGTGGCTCGCGGGCCCAGCCCAACAGCGCGGATTCCCTGACGATGCCTCGTAGGCTGTCGACGTCGCCGGAGACGGCGACACCGACCCCGGCGAGCCGGTCGATGCGATCACCCAGCAGTTCTTTCAGCTCTTCGACGACGACCACGATGTCGTCGAGGACCGATTTGAAGCTTCCGTCGCCGATCGACCGATGGGTGCTGGCGAGGATGGTCGCGGTGAGGTCCGTCGCGACGCCGATGATGTCATCCTCATTGACTTTGACGCCGATCGTCACGAGAGACTGTGCGACGATGCGGAGAAGAGTCGCGGGCCGCCCCGGCAGGCCGCCCTTGGGCTGCTCGTGATGGTCGGTGACGATGCCGGCCGCGATGAGGGGGGCGACCGCCTTCGTGACCGCGGCCTGGGACAGGCCGGTCAATCGGGCGATGTCGATGCGGGAGATGGGGCCGCGGGTGAGGATCCTGGTGAACACGTCCACCGCTGCGGGGGAGGCGTTGCGCAGGAGATCGATCGTGGGGTGCGCCGTCGGCGCCGGCAAGTCGGTGACAGTAATTTGGAGCCTCCATCGATCGTTCGCTTCCGTACCAGCACCGGGTGCCGTCAAGCTTTCCGTAGTGTGGGGAGGAAGCCGATGAGCTCCCTCCCCGACTCAGCGGAGGATGTTACTTCGAAAGTATCTCTTTCGTCTTGTTTGCCATATCCGCAAACGTCTTGTCGTCGGTTTCGTGCGTGAAATACGCTTCGAACATCGGCGTCATGGCGTCATTGATCTCCTGGCCGTTGATCGTCGGCGGTGCCGGGTAGAGCTCCTTGTTGGCGAGCGCCTGTGTGAAGGTGGAGAGGTCGACGCCCTGCTTGAGCTGCGCATCTGCCGCCGCCTTCATCGATGCGCCGATGGACGGAAGGAAGGTACCGTCGGCGCCCGCTGTCGACTGGCAGGCCTCGGTGCCCATGTACGACACCCACTTCCACGTGGCGTCGAGGTGCTTGGTGCCCACGAAGATGTTGTTCGCGTTCGAATTGCTGATGACCGAGCGGCCCTTCGAGCCGAGCACCGTCGGCGCGATGCCGACCTTGAGGCCGGGGAGCTTCGCAAAGGTCGTCGCCGACCACGATCCGCCCTCGATCATCGCGACCTTGCCGGATCCGAGCTGTTCGGTGTCTGCAACCGTCAGCGCGCCGAACTGCGGTGCGAAGCCGCGGTCCGCGAGCGACCTGACGTAGTCCATCGTCTTCACGAAGTCGGGGGTGTCGTACTCGAGTTTGGTCGGCCAGGCCGCCTTGTCGCCGAGGCGCCACCCGGTCGATGAGATGAGCGCGTTCCAGGAGGTCTGGCCGTTGAAGTCGCCGGAGGCGAGGCTCCCGATGCCGTAGGTCGCCACCTTGGATTTGTCGAAGCCAGCCTCGTCTCCTCGCACGCCGTTGGAGTCGATGGTGAGGTGCGCGACGATCTTGTCGAAGGTTCCGCCGTTGTCGGGATTCCAGGTCATCTTCGTGATGTCGTCAGCTGTGAGGCCGGCTTTGGCCACCATGTCCTCGTTGAAATAGAACGCGGCTGCGGCCCAGTCCAGTGGGAGGCCGTACTGCTTGCCATCCGTGTACTTCCAGGAATCGAGCCCGACGGCGTACTTCGAGGTGTCGAAGTTGCTCTTCTTGATCAGGTCGTCGAGGGCCAGGATCTGGTGCTGGCCGGCATAAGCGCCGAGCAGCGGAACGCTGTTCTGGAAGGCGTCCGGCGCTGTGCCGGAGACGAAGCCGGCGGTGAGCTTGGTGAAGTAGTCGTCGACCGCATACTGCGAGATCTTGACCGTGATGTCTGGGTTCGCTTTTTCGAAGCCTGGGATGCACTTTTGATATGAGGCGGCCTGCTTCTCGTCCCAGGTCCACCAGTTGACGGTGCCGGACGCGGAATTCGATCCGCCGCTTCCGCTGGAGCACGCGCTCATCGCCGCGACGACGGCGGTGAGCATGAGCGCGGACAATATTGCCTTGGTTTTCATGAGTTTCCTCTGTTCATATTTCGAGGGCATCCACGTCGCCGCGTCGACCGAGCAGCAGCGCTCGTCTTTCGGCGGTGTGGACATCCGGGTGGGGGATCGGTGCGGAGGGATAAGAGTGTGGATGCTTCCAGGGCTGGGCTTCCGGCAGGTCAACGAGCACCCTGTGCCTCCCTGACCCGCAGTTCGCCATCGAGCATGGTGATGGTCACCTGCCCTGCGGTGGGCACCGTGATGAGGGACTCGGCCGTGCCGCAGCGCACGAGCACCCCGGCATCGACATTCGAGTTGTTGCGGAGTGTTGTTTCGACGAGTACACCGTTGGCCCACTCGAGGTCGACGGCGAGGCCTCCCCGCGCGCCGAGCCCGATCGCCCGCCCGGCCGGCCAGGCCACCGGCAGGGCGGGCAGCAGCGAGATCTCGCCGCCGTGGCTCTGCAGCAGCATTTCGATGATCGCGGCGGTAAATCCGTAGTTGCCGTCGATCTGGAACGGCGGATGAGTGCTGAACAGGTTGGGCAGCAGGCCGCCCCACTCCGAACCGTCGACAGGGGCGAGCGCGGTGAAATCCCGCTCGTACGGCCGGCTGGCCTCAAGGAACAGCTGCCTGGCGGTTTCCCCGTCGCCGAGGCGTGCTCGCAGGGCGATCTTCCAGGCCCAGGACCAACCCATCGCGCCCGGACCACGCGCGTCGAGGAAACGTGCCGCAGCATCGGCGAGATCGGGCGTGCGTGCGGGAGTAATGAGGTCGAGCGGATACAGGCTGACCATGGGGGACATGTGCCGGTGACGTGGGTCGACCTCGGTGTGCTCGGCGCCCCACTCACGCAGCCTGCCGTCGGCGGTGACCTGCGGACCCGGCAGCAGTGTGATGGCCGTCTTCAGCTCTGCGTCGAGCCCGGTCTCGAGACCGAGCGTCGAGATCGCCGCGCGGCACCGCTCGAACAGCGAGCGGATGAGCGCGATGTCCATGGCGGTCGAGATTCCGAGTGACTCTGCATGCCCATCCGGGCCGACGAAGAGGTTCTCGGGAGAGGTGGAGGGGATGGTGCGCAGGGTGCCGGCTGCGGCATCCGTCGTCAGCCAGTCGAGGCAGAACTCCGCAGCACCGGCCAGGATCGGCCAGGCCACGTCGCGCAGGTAGCGCTCGTCCCGGGTGAAGTCGTAGTGCTCCCACAGCTGGTGGGAGAGCCAGACGCCGCCCATCATCCAGATCGCCCAGCTCGGATCGCTGTGACCCATGCCGACAGGAAGCGCCCAGGCCCACAGGTCGGTGTTGTGATGCGCCACCCAGCCACGGGTCCCGTACAGCTTGGATGCGACCTGCGCGCCGCTGACCGACAGCTTGCCGAGCAGTTCGGCCAGGGGCAGATGGCACTCGGCGAGCCCGGCGGCCTCGGCAGCCCAGTAGTTCATCTGAGTGTTGATGTTGATCGAGTAGTTCGACGA
>JAODMW010000037.1 GCA_025464815.1 Microbacteriaceae bacterium
GAACGACACGCACCCCCGCATCGGTGAGCGAGCGAGCGAGACCGGCGAGTGTTTCGCTCCGCTCGATGGTGCGGGAGGTCAGGGTCACGTCGCTGACCGGCATGGCCGCGAGCAGGGCCGTCACGGCCGAGTTCGCCACGGTGCCGGCGCCCACGATTCCCAGGCGACCCGGCGTACGGGCGAGCCGCGCGGCGGCGACGGCGACGCTCGCGGCCGTGCGAAGGGAGTAGTTGTAATGCTCGTCGACGATCGCGAGCGGTACGCCTGTCTCGAGGTCCATCAGCACGATCATGCGGGTCGCAAGGTCGGCGCCGGGGCGGCGCCCGTCCGCGGCGACGGGATACCCGACGATGCGGCAGCCTGCCACCCCGATTTCGGGCAGGGCGACCGCCTTGGAATGAAATCGGAGGGGGTGGCCTTCCGATCGCATCCGCAGCGCACGCGGGTTCGGATAGTCCACTTGACCGCGCGCTTCCCACAGGAACGCGAGCTCCGCGAGGTGCAGCGCGCGGTCGGCGGTGAGCACCTGTTCGCAGTCGGCGCTGGAGACGTAGTCGGGCTGTTGCATCCGGTCTTCTCCTAGGCGTCGATGACGACGAGGGTTTCGCACCCGTGCGAGATGTACTCGTAGCCGCTCTCGGTCACGACGACGACATCCTCGATGTGCACTTTCTCCCCGCTCGGCAGGAAGTATCGCGGCTCGACGCAGAGCACGACGCCCGGCTCCAGCATGGTGTCGTCTAGAAGGCCGAGGGACGGCGATTCGCCCGCGTTCAGTCCGAGACCGTGCCCGATTCGCTTGCGGCCGGAGATCGGCGGCAGCCCCGCAGCCTCCATGGCATCGCTGCAGGCTTGCGCAACCGCATTCGCGCGGACGCCCGGACGAATCGCGTCGAGGGTGCGACGGAACAGCGTCGAAACGCGTTCGTGCTCGGTGAGCTGCTCCGCGGTTGGTTCGCCGACCACCGCGCGCCGCGCGATATCCGCCTGGTAACCGTCGAGGGTGCCGCCGAAATCGCACCAGATGGTGTCGCCTGGCCTGATGGGCGTGTTCCGGTCTCCCGCAGTGGTCGCGGTGCTGACGTGCCCGGCGACGTCGAAGGCGCTACCGGCCCTGGACAGCTCGACGGCAACGGATGTCGCAAAATCGTTTTCGCTCATGCCCAACTGGAAATTAGCGACCGCCTGGTACCAGGCGCCAAGGCTCATGTCCGCTGCGGCACGCAGGGTGGCGATCTCATAGGGGGACTTGTGAAGGCGGAGGTCGTCGAGGATCGCGCCCGCGTCGGCGATCGTCATCTCCGGCAGCTTCGAAAGAAGCCAGGCCAGGTCGTTGTATGGCAGCCCGAGCCTGTGGTTGGCCCCCAATTCCATGCCGACGCATGCCCGATCCAGACCCGCTTCCCGCAAGGCCCGCTCGAGAAGCTCGATGTCGAACGGCACATCCTCGTACCCGTAGACCTTCGAAGTGGGAACAGTTTTCAGGAGGGTGGCTCCCTGCTGCCGGTAGAGCACCGCGATCGGCTCACCGGTCAGCGGGACGAGAAAGAGCATCGGGCGCATGACCTTCTCGATCTCTCTCGTCTGATGGCCGCTCAAATACCAGTAGTTGTATTTTTCGCCCACTAGCACCGCGTCGAGTCCGGCCACCGCCATCTTCCGCCGCAGCCGCGCTATCCGTCCGCCAATTTCTTCAGCCGTAGTTCCCATGACGCCGATGTCTCCCGTTCGTTCTTGGTTCTGTTATTTGAGTTCTTCGCCGGAACCGCTGAATCGGCGGAGCAGGATCGATGCGACGACGGTGACGGCGGTGAGGACGACGCTGAGCACTGCCGTCTCGGTGACTTTGCCGTCGTTCCAGTCATTCCAAATGAGAGTCGACAGCACGACGTTGTCGGAGGACTGGAGCATCAACGGAAGGGTGAGGTTCTTGATCGTCGCGAGGAAGACGAGCATGAACCCGTTGATGATGGCCGGGCGCAGGAGCGGCAGGAGCACGCTGCGCCACACCTGCCACCCGCGAGCGCCGCTCGTACGCGCGGCCTCCTCGAGGCCGACCTGGATTTGCGCGATACCACCCGTCGTGAGCCGAGTACCGAGACTGATGTACTGGGTCACCATCGCGATGACGATGATCCACACCGTGCCATAGACCTGCGCGGGGATCAGCAGGTAGATCAGCAGCACGGCGAGCCCGATGACGATGCCGGGGATGGCATGCGGTATGAAGGCGAGCACATCCGCGATCCAGGCCAGTTTGGATTTCGATCGCACGATGATCCACGACAGGGCGACCGAGAACGCCATCACCGCGAACGACGCGACAAAACCGATGATGACCGTGTGGCCCAGGCTGGACCAGAACAGGCTCGACGAGAAGGTCGACGCGTATCCGGAGAAGGTGAGCCGAGAAAGGCTCGCCAGGGTGAACGCCCCGACGAACGGCTGGAGGCTCGCGTACAGCAGCACGAGCAACGGCAACACGAAGGAGATGAAGACGTAGACCATGATCGCGGCGAATGTCACCCAGCGCCAACGGCCGAGCTTTCGTCGGGTGGGGCGGAATGCTTTGCCGCTCACTGTCGCGTAATCCTGCGAGCGGCGCACCACGCGGTTGTAGATGAGGAGCGGCGCGACCGCGAGCACGAGAAGCAGGATGCCGTAGGTGCTCGAGACTCCGTAGTTGGGCAGACCGAACGCGGAGTGCGTCGTCAGATAGACCTGGGTGCTGAACACCGTGACACGACCCGGCAGCCCGAGGACGAGCGGGATGTCGACGCCTTCGATGACGGTGACGAACTGGTACACGAGGGCGCCGATCAGCACAGGCGTCAGCAGAGGGAGGCTCACCCGTCGCATCACCGTCCACGGACGCGCGCCGGACGCTCTCGCGGCATCCTCCAGATTCGGACTCATGTTGCGCAGCGATGCGGTGATGAGCAAAAAGGTGAGCGGCACAAGCGCAATACCCTGCACGAAGATCATGCCGCCCAGCGAGTACGCGTTGAGTGGCCCCTCCGCCGTGGAGCCGGTCACAGCGCGGATGAGCACGTTGAGGAACCCGTTCGTCGGATTCATGAGCAGGCTCCAGGCGATGGCCGAGATGACACCCGGCATACCTGCTGGAGCGACGACGAGGACGTAGATGAATCCGGGCAGCGGAACGTCGGTACGTTCGACGACCCAGGCGAGCGCGAAACTGATGACGAATCCGACGATCAGGCACGCCACCGCGAAAACCAGGGTGGCACCGAGCACCGAGAGTGTCTTCGATGTGGTCAGCACCGTGACGAAGTTCTGAAGGGTCCACGGGAATGGCGGACGGACCACGACCCCGCCGCTCGTGTCCTCGAAGCTGCTCAGGAGGAGCATCAGAATGGGTCCGATGACCAGGTAGGCAAGGACGATGAGAACGACGATCGTGCCGATACGCGGTCGGCCGCGGCGGCGTCGCGGCGGCGTCGCCACGGGCTGGTGTGCGGTCGCGGGTGCCGTGGGAGGCAGCCTGATGTCCGTCGTCACCGGTTCGCCGCGGAGATCTCGTCGGTCACCCTCGACGGCAACACGACGCAATCGGAGGCGCTCACACTCATGGTGACGCGGGCACCGGGCTGGAATTGAGTGCGTGCGCTTCCGCGAGCGCGTACCAGGCGATCGCCGACCTGCACCCGGTAGTCGACGCTGTCACCGACGAAAAGGCTCAGTTCTACGATGCCGGCGAAGCTGTTCTCGGCGTCGGTCGGCTCATCGGCGACCACGAGCGATTCCGGGCGGAGGGCGATCGTGACACTGTCCCCGGCTCGGATCGCGTCATTCGTCGCGCAAGCGAACGCGCCGACATTCGTCTCGACCGTCAGCGCCTCGGGCGTCGCAACGGTGGCGGTTCCCTCGATGAACGAGGTCGCTCCGACGAAATCGGCCACGAATTCGTTACTCGGCTGCAGATAGATGTCCCGGGGGGTGCCTTCCTGTACCACCCGGCCGCCGTTCATGACCGCGATACGCGTCGAGAGCGACAGCGCTTCGACCTGATCGTGCGTAACGAAGACGGTCGTGATGCCGATGCGTTGCTGGATGAGACGCAGTTCACCGCGCATTTGCTCCCGCAGCTTCGCGTCCAGGTTGGACAGCGGCTCGTCCAGCAGCAGCACCTTCGGCTGGCGTACGAGCGCGCGGGCCAGCGAGAGACGCTGTTGCTGGCCTCCCGAAAGCTGGGTGGCGCGTCGATCGATGTACTGGCCCATGTTCACCAGGTCGAGCGCCTGCTCGACGCGCTCGGCGATCTCGGAGCGCCGCAGCTTCTTGCCGACGCGCAAGGGAAAGGCGACGTTGTCGAAGACCGACATGTGCGGCCACACCGCGTAATCCTGGAACACCATCCCGATATCGCGACGGAAGGTGGGCACGGCGATGCGGTCGGAGACGACGACGACGCCGTCGAGCTCGATGGATCCGGATGTGGGTTGCTCCAGGCCGGCGATGCATCGGAGCGTCGTCGTCTTGCCGCAACCGCTCGGTCCGAGAAGGGTGAAGAACTCGTTCTTGCCGATATCCAGGCTGACGTCGTGGACAGAAACCACCTCGTTGCCGGGGTTTCCATAGACGTGCCGCAGGTGATCGACTTTGATCCCGCTTGTCATCGCCGGCCCTCCCAGGGGGAATGGTTGTCGCTCATGGAACTCCTTCGGGCGCGGTCGGGTACCAACAATTGAGTCGACACTAAACCGTCGTTGCGTTGTGTGCAATTGCATTCCACAAGATGAAACATACATTTAACACTGGAATGCCACCGACTCGCCCGAGGGCGAGGTTGGGGGAGACCGCTTCCGCGCGCGGCAGAATCTGCGCTCGCGGTAATACCGGAGCGAACGAACCAGCCGAATCAGGCCGAGAACGCCCGGGCGGACTTGACGACGAGCTGCCCCAATTCGGGGATGCCGCTCTCGCGCATCCTGACGGCCGGACCGGAGACCGAGAGAGCGCCGACCTGCGCCCCCCTGTGGTCTCGAATCACCGCGCCGATGCAGATGACACCGGGTGTGCGTTCCTCGTTGTCCACCGCATAGCCCGCCGAGCGCACCTCGTTCAATTCGCGCTGCATCGAGCCGAGGTCGAGGATCGTATTCGGCGTAAGACGGCGGGGTGGATCCTGCGACAGAAGCTCGTTCACTTCAGCAGCCGGCAGTTCGGCCATGATCGCTTTTCCGAGCGACGTGCAGTAGAGCGGATGCCGCGTCCCGGGCGCCGAGGCGATTCCCATGTCCTGTTGGCCCCTGGCGATCGCGATGTAGAGGATCTGACCCTCGTCGAGCACGCCGACGCTGGATGTCTCGCCGGTGGACTCGGCGAGCTGCTCGGCGAGCTGGTTGGCCTGCGACCAGATGGAAACATTCCGGAGGAAGGCGCTGCCGATCTCGAAGGTGCGGCTGCCCAGCACATACGATCGATCGACGGTCTGCGACACGAACCCACGGGAACGCAGGGACTCGAGCAGCCGGAGCGCCGTGGTCGGGTGCAGATCGACGCCCCTGGCGAGCTCGCTCAGCCGAGCCGGCCTCTCCCACTTGCTCAACTCCACGAGAAGGTCGAGGGAGCGGGTGACGGCGCGCACCCCTGGCTGGTCGTCGCGCTGAACGACGGGCGTTTCATCGTCGACCGGTTGGAATGCCACGTTTACCTCTTCCTGTGCGCCGATTGTGTCGGCATCCGTGCGCAGCCACGACACTACTACCCACCGTGGCGATTCGCCGGATGGAGAAGTGGCAGCACGAGCGTTGTCGTGTAATGTCTCGTGTACATTCCATTATACGCAATGCTGTTTCATTGGATGCAACGACTACTGAAAGCGGGACAACTATGACGGATGCGCTTCTCGAAGCCGGCTCGGCTGTGATCGCCGATGTATTCGACAGCATCGGGCGGCTTCCCTCCGTACTGGTGGAGACGATCATTCCGATCAAACCAGACGGCGGCTTCGTCGGTCCAGCGTTCACCATCACCGGTATGTCCATCACCTCGTCGGAGAGCGGCGATCGCGCCAAGCTCGCGGCGATCGACGCCATGCCGCCGGGAGTTGTCCCGGTGTGGGCGGGCGGAGACATCCGCGGGGTCTGCTGTTTCGGGGATCTGCTCGCCGAAGCGATGCAGGCACGGGGCTGCGCCGGGGTCGTCGTCGACGGCGGCATCCGCGACGTCGAGTACCTGCGTGAGATGGACCTGCTCATCCGGGCCAGATACCGCACGCCCGCACAGGCCATCGGGCGCTGGAAGGTCACGGCCCACCAGGTTCCCGTGCAGGTACGTGGAGCGCTCCAGGACTGGGTCACGGTGAATCCCGGCGACATCGTGGTCGCCGACGCGGACGGTGTGGTCATCGTTCCTATCGCCGATCTCGCCGCGGTCGAGGACCAGATCCGCGAGTGGTCGACCACCGAAGCCGAATCGCGCTCGGCGATCAGGAATGGAATGCCTTTGCTGGCGGCGCTCGACCGCTTCGGACACCTGTGACCGGCAGCGCACCCACGCATTCGGTTTTCGCTGCGGAGGCCATGGTCTCCACGGTCGATTCGCTCGCAACGCAGGCGGGCATCGCGATGCTCCGGCGAGGCGGATCCGCGGTCGACGCGGCCATCGCCGCCAATGCCGTGCTCACCGTCACCCTCCCCAACCAATGCGGGATCGGAGGCGACCTCTTCGCGCTCGTCCAACCCGCGCGCGGTCCGGTGGAGTCCCTCGTAGCGGCCGGGCGAGCGGGCTCCGGTGCCGACCCGGAGCGCCTTCGTGCCGAGGGACGTACACGCATGCCGGAGGACGCAAACCCCAGCAGCATCACGATCCCTGGCTGCGTCGACGGCTGGCTCGCACTGCATGAACGACATGGTCGTATCGCGATGGACGAGCTCCTCGCACCGGCCGTGCGGTATGCCACGGAAGGTTTCCCTGCTTCGCGCTACTTCGCCGAAGCGGTGACGAGAAGGGCGCCGACCTCGCCCGATGCTGCCGCGATGACCGTCGACGGCCGCCTCGATGATGGCATGCGCGTGACGCGTCCGGGAGCGGCTCGCGTGCTCGATGCCCTGGGTCGCCAGGGCCGGTCCGGCGTGTTCGATGGGGAGTTCGGGCGGGGTCTTCTCGCGATCGGCGACGGTGAATTCTCCGAGGCGGACCTCGCTGTCAACCAGGCCGAATGGGGCAAAGCGGCCTCGCTGGACGTCTGGGGAACACGACTGTGGACGGCGCCGCCACCCAGCCAGGGCTACCAGACGCTGGCTGCCGCGTGGATCGCGGAGCGGCTCGGTCTCGACTCGGATCCCTCCGACCCGGTCTGGGCGCACCTCCTCATCGAGGCGATGCGCCAGGCCGCTTATGACCGGCCTCGAGTCCTGTTCGACGGTGCGGATGCCGCCGGGCTCATCGATCCACAACGACTGCGCCCTCGCGTGGCGGCCATCGATGCATCGCATGCCGCCGAGCTCTCCGACTCGTACCGGCAGGGAGGAACCACGTATCTGTGCGTGGTGGATTCCGAGGGGATGGCTGTTTCGCTCATCCAGTCGAACTGCATGAGCTTCGGATCCGGCCTGGTCGCGGGTGCGACCGGCATCTGGTTGCACAATCGGGGCATCGGCTTCGGTCTCGAGCCTGAGAGCCCCAACGAGTACAGGCCGGGCCGTCGTCCGGCCCACACGCTCGCACCCGCGCTCGTCACAGGGACGGATGGCACGTTCCGTGCGGCCCTCGGCACCCGCGGCGGCGACTCCCAGCCCCAGGTGGTGCTCCAATTGCTCGCACGTATCCTCGTCAGCGGCCAGAGGCCGGATGAGGCGCTGGCCGCGGGGCGATGGATCCTGCGGGGAACCGGAGACACGACCTCGTTCAACACCTGGGGCTTCGGCGGCCAGGTACGTGTGGGCGTCGAGGGACAGGCTCCGGCCGGCTGGCTTCCTGGCCTGGAGAAGAGGGGTCATGCGGTATTCACCGAGCCTGCGTTCTCCCATGCCTTCGGCCACGCGCAGATGATCGTCTCCGACGGCTCGACCCTGATGGGCGGAGCGGATCCTCGGGCGACCGCAGAGGCAGCCGCCGGCTACTAGCCGGCCCGCTCTGCGCTGTGCAGGGCGACCGTCACTTCGATCTCCACCGGCGAATTTCTCGGAAGGGCCGCGACCCCGATCGCTGTGCGAGCATGCCGCCCTCGCTCTCCGAGGTGTTCGACGAAGATGGCGCTCGCGGCATCCATCACCGCAGGCAGGCCATCGAAGCCGGGTACACACGCGACGTAGCCCGTGATCCGCAGCACCTGGCGCACTCGTTCGAGTCCGCCGAGTTCCTGCTGGATCACACCGAGCACGTTCAAGGCGCACAGTCTGGCGCACTCCTCTGCCTCCTCCGCGGAAACGCCGCCCCCGACGGTGCCCGCGTACGGGACCGCCCCGTCGAGGTACGGCAACTGCCCGTTGAGATGCGCGATACCGTCGAGTTCGATGACGCGAAGATAGGGCGACGCCGACCTCCTCGGAACGAGGATGGTCGACGCGCCCTCTTCGGCTTCGGTCACTGCGCGAGAACCGCGCTGATCGCTGTCGTCGTCGCGTTCACAACGGTCTGCTCGGAAGGCTTCGTCACGAAGCCCAGCTTGGCGCCCTTCGGAACCGTGCTCGGCACGTCGGTGTTGGCCTTGTATTCGATCGCGAGCTGCTGCGCCTGGCCTTCCTTACTGCCCCACCACGAGAGGAAGCAGGCGGCGGCGTTCGGATGCTGGGCGCCCTTCATCAGGATGCCGTACTTGTCCTGCGATGACACGGCATCCAGGTAGGTGATGGCGACCGGTGCGCCGGACTTCTGCTGCTCCAGCACGGCGGATGCCGCCGCGCTGGTGGAGAGGAGGGCCTGGCCGCTGATCACCTGCTGCAGGCTGGCCGTTGCGCCCTGGACGACGATGGGCTTGTCGGCGGAGTAGAACTTGTTGAACCAATCCATCGTCTTCGTCTGGCCCCACGCGCCGGCGAGGCCGCCGAGATAGACCCCGCGAGGATCGACGATCACCTTGCCGGACCAGGTGGGGCTGATGAGGGCGTCCCAGGTCTTCGGCAGGGAAGACTTCGGCGTGATCTTCGGGTTGTATGCCACACCGATGAGGTCACGGAACACCCGGAAGACGCGTACGCCGTCGGTCGTCTGGACGAGGTTGGAGCCGATCCCGAGCTTCGCATAGTCCACGTCGCGAACGAGGTTCTGTTTGAGCAGCGGCTCCGCAGATGCGAGGTCGCTCGTCATGGCATCCGCGCCGATGGCGTGGCCGGCCTGTACCTCCGTGATGATCCGTTGCGTCGCGGCTGTCGGGTCGAGAGAGGTGTATTTCACCGTGATCTTCGGGTTCGCCTTTTCAAACGGCGCGATCTCTTTCGCGAAGTCGCCCGGGTCGGTCTTCGACCAGTAATTGACCGTGCCCTCTTTCGCTCCAGCGGTACAGGCGGCTGACGACGTGACCGACAGCGCCGCCGTCGACGACGAGGTGCTGGTTGGCGTGCTCGAGCTGCAGGCCGCGAGGATGAGCGGGGCAGCGAGCACCACGGCGAGTCCGCCGAGCAGTGTGGTGCGGGATCTGATGTATGACAAAATGCCTCCTTGCTGCGGATGGAGCGGGGTCGCACCACCAGGATTCGGACAGTTTCATAACGTGGAACCGGACGCCGTCGTCGTTGGCAAGACGCTACACCGCGCGTTCGCTCCATGCAATCGCATTCCGTCTGATGAAACGCCGTGATGGTCTCTCCGAACCGGAAGAGGCCGATCGATCGGCATAGCGGGGTGACGAGGGTCGCGAGAATCGCTGCGGATGCCGCGGAAACTCGGGAGATCCGAGCCCGTGTTTCTGCCAAATTTCCGGAATATTAAGTTCCTGTGTAACGGTCAGCAGGACTCGGTTCGACGAAGCGCAGCCACCCCCAGACGGCGAGGCTGAGCGCCGCGAACGCGGCTGCGACGACCAGGGAACCGATGACCGGGAATGTCGCATTCCTGCCGCCGAGGATGATCCCGGAAGCGATCACGCTCGCCACCGCCATCGACCCGAGCCAGGCCGGGAGAGACCACTCGAGGATCGCCCGGCCGGGCAGTCCGGCGATGGGCAGCAGCAGGATCACGGCCGACCCCAACCCGGCGAGGGCGATCGTCGCGAGCGTCTCGGCCAGGGTCGACGCCCAGAAGCCTGCGGCCGGTCCGAGCAGGCTGTGCCCCAGCCAGGCGAGGATCGCGAGCGCGGTCACCGAGCCGACCTCCACGAGGTTCACCACGGCCCGCGGCCTGGCCGGCATATCGCGGGCGAAGCCGATACCGAGCACGACGCCGGCGACGACGGGCGGTTCGATACCGGTCCAGCGGGAGAGGAGCCCGGCCAGCAGGGCGGCGAGCAGCATTATCGGGAGGAATCGCAGCCGACCGTCCACTCCCTGCCAGCGTGCGGCGAGTCGAGCCGGGATGGCGACGCCGACGACGTTCAGGATGCCGAGTCCGAGCACTACCGCGGCGCTCAGTCGAAGGTACCGGACCTCGTCGTCGATTCCGCCGGAGATGATGATGATCGCCGCCGCTATGGCGAGTGGGACAGCACCCGCGACCCAGGGATTGACGGGGACCGCGTCATCCCTCTCCGGATCGGCAGCCTGGTTGCGTCCCAGGAAATGCATGGCGGGTTTGCGGATGCGACCGCGCAGCGCATTCGCCATGAGTCGCAGGGGAAGTGCGACCAGAAGGATGAACGCGATGGCCAGCAGCGGAGCCATCAGCCAGTTGCCGCGTGTGACGGTCTCCGCGATGGAGGGCAGGCCAGAACCGAAGCCGGTAGGGGTCCCCCAGGTGCTCGGGACGCCGGAGGGGGGCGGCGTGCCGGGTGGAACGGGGGAGGGAGGAGGGATCGAGGGCGTCGGCGTTGGCGTCTGCGACGGCGGCTCGGTGTTCGCAGGCGGCCGCACGGGAGGTGCTGTGCCGGCCTTCGGGCCGAAATAGATGGTCATCGCCGGGCTCGGCGCACTGTAGTTGCCGGCCGCATCTCTCTGCACGGCGAGCATCGAATGGGTACCGTTCGGCGGGCCCCTATAGTTGCAGGCCCACGCTCCGTGCGAGACCGAGGAGGAGCAGACCGGCGACCGGTCGATGTAGACGTCGACGGTACCGCCGCTCTCGCCGGTGCCCTGGAACACGATCGTGGATGCGAGAACGCGCCTGCCCGCCTTCGGAGCGGTGATCACGGGGCTCGCTGGGGCGTCCCTGTCGACGATGATGTCGAGGCTGCCGGAGCTGGAAGAGGATGCGCCGTTGCCCAGGTCGGCTCGCGACTGGGTGGCCTGCACCACATAGCTGCCGGATCCGAGGTTCAGCGAGCAGGACCAGTACCCGTCGCCCGTCGCTACGGTCGTGCATCCCGGCGTCGAAGTGTTCACCGTTGTTGTCACCGTTGTCCCGGCGAAAGCGGTGCCGGAGACGAGGCCGGTCGTGAGGTATCCGGGCGCGCCGTCGATGGTCGGAGCGCCGAGCACGTCGATGGTCGTGCTCGTCGAGGTCAATGCTCCGTTGAGATCCTGCTCGGCGGTAATCGGGATGTCGTTGCCGTTGGGGATTCCGACCGGGTCGCACTGCCACGTCGTGTTCGCATCGGATGCGACGGTGCAGAGCGGTTGGGTGCTGCCGAGCACGGTGACGCTTCCGCCAGCATCCTTGGTCCCCTGGAGGGTGACGACATTGGTGGGAGAGAAGGCCGGCCCGGTGATTGCGAATGCCGCGACCAGCTGACCGCCCGGGTCGGCGGCCGCCACCGTCGGCGCCGTGAGAGCGATGACCAGGATCACCAGCCCGAAAACAGCGACTCGACAGATCGCGTTCGTTCCGCGATCGCGAAACGAACGCCGAGGGACGTTCGAGTGGGAGGGCTGCACCGTACCTCCATTTAGCTAGGCAATTCCGGCACTGTCAATTCGAAAGCGGCCGCCAGCGAGTGGACGCAGGTGATTGACGCGGCTCCCAATCACGGCCATGATTCTTAGTCAAGCGACTGGGACGATTGACCCAGTCCGAAGGAACCGGGAGGGAACCGGATGGCGCGGCTCTCCTCCGACGAGCGTCGGGCAGCCCTCCTGCAGGCCGCGCTCCGGGTGATCGACCGCGACGGCGTCCACGGTGCGACCACGCGCGCGATCGTGGCCGAGGCGGGAATGTCGCTCGCGAGTTTTCACTACGCCTTCCGTTCGCGTGACGAGATGATTCGGGAACTCATCGCCTTCGTCGTGGAGAACGAGCAGCAGGTGTCGCTCGCCGCGGTGCAAGCGGATGCGGACATCCGTACCGTCGTCCGATCCGGCCTGCAGGCCTTCTTCGAGCTTCTCGTCTCCAACCCCACCCGCGAGCAGGCCCTCTTCGAGCTCATGCACTACTCACTGCGCACGCCCGAGCTGGGGGAACTGCCGCGTGCCCAGTACGCCAGCTACTTCAGGGCCGCGCGCGTACTGCTCGAGAGCGGCGCTGCGGCGGCGGGTGTGACCTGGAGCCTGCCGATCGAGGAACTCGCCAGGATCCTCATCGCGTTCACCGACGGTCTCACCCTCGCCTGGCTCGCCGATCGCGACGACGCGGCGGCGGCCGTCGTCATGGACTTCGCCGCCGATACCATTTCCGCCCTCGCTGTCCCCGTCCGAGCCAAGGAGCACCAACGATGACGACTCCCGAGATCGCCGACGCCCCGGCGCCGTTCGCCGAACCGAAACGGCCGGTGAAGGCAAGCTGGATCTCCCTCTTCGCGACGGCCTGGCTCGGGATCTGGATGGCGCAGCTCACACCTATCCAGCTCCTCCTGCCCGATCAGATCAAGGCGCAGCTGAAAGCGACCTACTGGGTGGACAACGTCGTGGCCTTCGGCGTCGTCTCCGGCATCGCGGGACTGTTCGCGCTCCTCGCCTTTCCCCTCACCGGCGCCTTCTCCGATCGCACGACCTCGCGGTTCGGTCGTCGTCGGCCATGGATCGTCGGCGGCGCGCTCCTGTTCGCCATCGGGCTGATCCTGCTCGGCGCGCAGACCACGATCGTCGGTATCGGTGTCTTCTGGTCCCTCTCCCTCATCGGATTCTGCGTGGTCTCCGCGGCGCTCACGGCAATGATCTCCGACCAGGTCCCGGTGAACCAGCGCGGCTTCGTCTCCGGCTTCATCTCGGCTCCCCAGGCGATCGGCACCATGGTCGGTCTGGCGCTCGTCGTTGCGCTCGGGTTGAGCATCTCGGCCGGCTACACCCTCGTCGGCGTGCTCCTGATCGCCCTGGTCATTCCCTTCGTGCTACGGGCTCCGGATGCCGTGCTCTCGCGGTCGGACCGCGCGCCGCTCACCTTGCGGCGGCTCGTTGCGGGATTCTGGATCAGCCCCCGCAGCTACCCGGACTTCGGCTGGACCCTGCTGAGCCGCATCCTCGTGAACTTCGGCAACGCCTTCGGGGTCGCTCTGCTGCTCCAGTTCCTGCAGTACGGACTGCACCGCACGCATGCGGAAGACGACCTGCTGATTCTCGTGGCGATCTATCTCGTCTTCGTGATCGTCGCCTCGCTCGTCTCCGGCAGGCTGTCCGACCGTCTCGGGCGCCGCAAGGCTTTCGTCTTCGCCGCCTCGGCGCTCCAGGCCGTCGCCGCCCTGCTGCTCGCCTTCGTGCCGGAGTTCTCGGTGGCGATGGTCGCAGCGGGAATCCTCGGACTCGGCTACGGGTGTTTCCTGTCGGTCGACCAGGCCCTCGCGACACAGGTCCTGCCCGACGCCCATACGCGAGGAAAGGATCTCGGCATCCTGAATATCGCGACGGCGGTTCCACAGGCGATGGCGCCGCTCATCGGAGCCTTCGTCGTCGCCGCGCTCGCCGGATTCCAGGGACTGTTCGTGCTCGCGGCGCTCGCCGCGATCCTCGGAGCCCTCGCCGTGCTGCCGATCAGGTCGGTGCGCTGATGACTCTCCGCCTCACATCCCAGACTGCGACGCCCTGGACGACCCCTGCGAGCTACTGGCCCGTGCTGACCGCGGCGACTGCCGAGCTGGATCCGCCATACGGTGTCATCTCGGCCCAGGCTCTCGCTCACAACGCCTTCGAGATGCTGCGTCGCGCGAACGGCACGACCATCCGCGTCGCGAGCAAGTCGGTTCGCGTGCGCGGCGTGATCGACGCCGTGCTCGCGCTCCCGGGCTACGCGGGCGTGCTCGCCTACACACTGCCGGAGGCCATCTGGCTCGCGACCGGGGACGGCGAGCATGCAGGGATCCCGGATGTCGTTGTCGGCTATCCGAGCGTCGACAGCGCCGCGATCCGCCGCCTCGCCAGCGAGCCCCAGCTCGCCGCGCGCATCACCCTCATGGTGGACTCCCTCGAGCAGCTGGATCTCATCGACGCGGTGCTGCCGCCGAGCGGCCGCGAGACCATCCGACTCTGTCTCGAGCTCGACGCCTCCTGGAACGCCGGGGTGCTCGGCCATCTGGGGACGTGGAGGTCACCCGTCTTCACGGTCGACCAGGCCAGGTCGCTCGCCGAGAAGATCGTCGCCCGCCCCGGCTTCTCCCTCGTCGGCATGATGGCCTACGAGGGCCAGATCGCCGGACTCGTCAACGACCCGGGCAACAGGGCCCGCGGCACGCTGGTGCGCTGGATCCAGAAACGGTCGGCGGGCGAGCTGGCCGACCGCCGAGCCGAAGCCGTTGCGGCGGTACGACGGCTGGCAGAACTCGAATTCGTCAACGGCGGCGGCACGGGTTCGCTCGAGAGCACGAGTGCCGAGGATGCGGTGACCGAGATCGCGGCGGGCAGCGGGCTCTTCGGTCCGCACCTCTTCGATCACTACCGCCACTTCAGCCCCGCTCCCGCGGCCGCGTTCGCGCTCTCCGTCGTGCGCAAGCCGAAGCCCGACATGGCGACGTTGCTGGGCGGCGGTTGGGTGGCATCCGGCCCGCCCGCTGCCGACCGACTGCCGCTGGTCGCCTGGCCAGAGGGCACTGCGATGGTCGCACGCGAGATGGCAGGGGAGGTGCAGACGCCGCTCACCGGCGCCGCGGCCGCGCGCCTTCTGGTCGGTGACCGGGTCTGGCTCCGCCACACCAAGGCCGGTGAGCTGAGCGAACATCTCAACGAGTTCGCGATCGTCGACGGGGACCAGGTGACGGACATGCTGCCCACCTACCGGGGCGAGGGCCGGGTGTTCCTGTGACGACGGACACCGTTCCCGCGATCCTGCGGCCGGGCGCGACCTGGAGGAACTGGAGCCGCGTCGAGAGCGTGCGCCCGGTCTTCGCGGCGCGACCGTCGACCGTCGACGAGGTCGTAGAGGTCGTCCGTTTCGGTCGCGATCGCGGTCTCACCGTCAAGACCGTCGGGGCTGGACACAGCTTCACGGCGATCGCGGCGGCTCCCGGCATCCAGCTGGATGTCTCCGCCATCGATGGACTGCTCGGTGTCGACACGACTCGTGCGCGAGTGACCATCGGCGCCGGTACCAACCTGCACCAGCTTCCCGCCCTGCTCGCGCCGCTCGGACTCGCCCTCGAGAATATGGGCGACATCGACCGGCAGACCATCGCGGGTGCGACCTCGACCGGCACCCACGGCACCGGTGCGCGGTTCGGCGGCCTCGCCACCCAGATCGTCGCGGTCACGCTCGTCACCGCCGACGGCGCGGTGCTGCGGATCAGCGAGACCGAGAACTCCGAGCTGCTCCCCGCGACCCGGCTCGGGCTGGGTGCGCTCGGGGTGCTGGTCGACGTGACGCTGCAGTGCGTACCCGCCTTCCTCCTCGCCGCGATCGAGCGCCCGGCCGGGTTCGAGGAGGTACTCGACGGTTTCGAACAGCGTGCCACGTCGGTCGACCACTTCGAGTTCTACTGGTGGCCGCACACCGACAGCGTGATGACGAAGAGCAACTCGCGCCTGCCGGGCGACGCCGTGCGCGAGCCGATCGGTGCGATCTCCGGATGGCTCGAAGACCGCGTCATGAGCAACACGCTTCTCGGGCTCGTCTGCAATATCGGACGGATCGCGCCGGCGCTGACCCCGCCGATCAACCGCCTGGCGACACGGGTCTATGGCAATCGCTCGTACAGCGACTACTCGCACGAGGTCTTCGTGAGCCCGCGCACGACGCGCTTCCGCGAGATGGAGTACGCGCTTCCGCGCGAGGCGATACCGGATGCACTGCGCGACATCCGCAGACTCATCGATTCGCGTGGCTGGCGGATCTCCTTCCCCATCGAGGTGCGCGTCGCGGCCGCCGATGACAACTGGCTCTCGACCGCACAGGGCCGGGAGTCCGGATACATCGCCGTGCACCGCTACTTCCGCGACGACCATGAGGAGTACTTCCGCGCGGTCGAGCAGGTTCTGCGCGCATATCGGGGCAGGCCGCACTGGGGCAAGATCCACTACCGGGATGCGGCCTCGCTCGCCGAGGTCTACCCGCGTCTCGGCGATTTTCTCGGAGCGCGAGACCGGCTCGACCCGGACCGGCTCTTCACCAACCCCTACCTCGACCGGGTGCTCGGGCCCTAGCTGACGTGCACGGCTGGGCGCCGCTTGACGTCCTTCTCCGATTCGCGGAGTACCTCGCGGGTAACCGGGGCGACCTCCCCGCCGCCGGTGACGAGGAACCTGAACATGTTGGAGATGGGGTTGCCCTCCGTCCACTCGAAGTAGATGGTCGGCACGATACCCGTCATGTCCCTGATCTCGAGCAGCACCGCCGCGATCGTGTTCGGGATGTTGCCGCTCCTGACCTCGAGCACCCGGTATCCGTGTTTCATCACGCCGCGTACCGTGAGGTCCTCCTCGAAGTCGGAGGAGTCGGCGGGGCGCACCTCGAGGAAGATGGTGCGCGAGCGCTGGGGGATGTGGCTGAAGCGACGTTCGTCGACGTCTTTCTCGTGGTACTCCTTGGCACTTCCGTCATCGGGTTCGTTCGCGATGATGCGGATGACGCCGTGCTCGGCATCCTCGCGCACGAAGGCCAGCGCGGTCTCATCGAGCTCGACCGACGTCGCCCGCAGCTGGAAGGACCGCTGGACCCGGGACACGATGGAGATCACGATGATCCCGATGATGAAGAGGGTCGCGATTCGGAGGCCGTCCGGCCGCTCGATGATGTTCGCGACGGTCGTGTAGAGAAACACGACGGAGATCGCCGCGAATCCGATGGTCCGCTTTAGCTGCTTCTTGCGGCGAGCGGAGAGCGTGACGGCGACGGATGCCGAGGTGATGAGCACGAGCACGCCGGTCGCGTATGCGCCGCCCTGGGCATCAACGCTGGCACGGAAGACGACGGTGATGAGGAAGGCGATCGCGGTGAACACGAGCACGAGCGGTCGCACCGCGCGCGACCAGGTGGGCGCCATCCCATAGCGCGGGAGGTAGCGAGGAACGAGGTTGAGCAACCCGGCCATTGCCGAGGCGCCGGCGAACCAGAGGATGCAGATGGTGCTGATGTCATAGACCGTGCCGAATGCGGGGCCCAGATATTCGTGCGCGAGATAGGCGAGCGCGCGGCCGTTCGCATCGCCGCCCGGCTTGAACGCGCTCTGCGGGATGAGGAATGTCGTCACGAGGCTCGAGGTGATGAGGAAGGCGCTCATGGTGAGCGCCGCCGTCGTGAGCAGTCGACCGGCCCCCTTGATGCGGCCGACCGGATGGTCGGGGGTGTCTCCCGGCTTCCCGGTGATCTGGGGCATGACCGCGACGCCGGTCTCGAACCCCGAGAGGCCGAGGGCGAGCTTGGGAAACACGATGAGGGCGATCCCGACGATGAGCAGGGGGTTGCCGTTCACGTTGGGCTGTCTCAGGAGCGCCGACCACCAGTTCGTCACGACGAGGGGCTGTTCGGCAACGTGCGCGATCGACACCACGATGACCACCACGTTGAGCGCGAGGTAGACGGCAACGAGCACCACGGCGATGCCGATCGCCTCCTTGAATCCGCGCAGGAATACTCCACCGAGAAGCGCGACGAGCACGAGGGTGATCAGTACTTGATTGCCGTGGAACCACGCGGGGGCGAAGGGATTCTCGATGGCGTGAGCCGAGGCATCCGCAGCGGAGAGCGTGATGGTGAT
>JAODMW010000068.1 GCA_025464815.1 Microbacteriaceae bacterium
AACTGCCCCCTATTGGGGGCGTTTTATTACTGGATGCCGCCCGTACGATCACTTATGGGGGCACAGCCTTTTACCCAGTTTCACCCTTCTAGAGAATGGATTACATCATGTTTGCTCCGATCAATCGGGCGCTGGACGCGCGACTCAAGGGAATCAAGAACGAGGAGAAGGGCTTCACCCTGATCGAGCTCCTCGTCGTGGTCATCATCATCGGCATCCTCGCCGCGATCGCCATCCCGGTGTACCTGGGTATCCAGAACAACGCCAAGAACGCCGCTATCCAGTCCGACCTGACCAACGCGAAGACGGCAGTCATCGCTTACTACACGGCGAATCCCGCAGCAACGGTCGCGCCTACACTGGATACAACAACGCTTGGTTCGTTCGGTTACGCCCCCACGACAGGCGACTCTCTTGCCTACGGGACTGCTCCAACCACCTCTGGAACGGCCTTTTGCATTAACGGAACTGGTCCGTCTGGTACTGACGCGTACTCCGTCACCGCAAGCGGTGGCGTTTCTAAGTCGGCTTGCTAGTAGTAAGGCGACGATCACCTGAGTGATGTAGGGCGTACACTTCGAGACGTCCTACATCACCTGTGTGAATGCACCGGCAGCACTCCTTCGTAACCCGACACGCGAGATGGAAGCGGGTGAATTGTGGACATGCCAAAGCCATTGCGCCGCCGTCCGAACAGATCCAGAGATGGCGAGAGCGGAATTGGGATTATCGAGATCGTCATCGCGATGTTCCTTCTCGCCATTCTCGCGTTGTCAGTTCTCCCGATTCTCGCGCAAGGCTTGAGGCTCTCTGTTTCCAACGCGGCCCTCGCGTCGGCGAGCCAGCTCGCCAACCAGCAGATCGAATTGGTTCGTTCCCAGACCTCGTGCGCCGCGATCGTTCCTGCCACGGTCAACGTGACCGCCCAGGGCGTACCGCTCAGAGCCAGTCGCACGGTCGGCTCCTCCTGCCCGGCGTCGGGTTATCCCATCACGGTCCCGGTCGCGGTCAGCGTCACGCGGACCGACACCGGAGCATCGCTCGCCTCAGCCACCACGCTGGTGTTCGCGACGGGGCCGTGATGGCCGAGGAAGCGGTAAGGGAACAGAGCTCGGAGCAAGGCTTCACGCTGGTCGAATTGCTCCTCTACAGTATGTTGCTCATTCTCGTACTTGGCATCGCGGGTTCGATGATTGCGAGCACGACTTCCACTTCGAGGACTGTTGAATCCATCACCAAGGCGTCCACGGCCGGGCAGCTCACGGTCGAGTCGATCGAGCGCGGGATCCGCAACTCATCCGACTTCCTGCTCACGAACCCGAGCGGCACCGACCAGATGCTGGTCGCCCGCACCGTGCAAGGTGGGGCAATCGCCAATTGGGTGTGCGCTGCGTGGTACTACTCCGCAGCCACGCGCAGCATTCGTTACACCACGTCGCCGACCGCGATCCTTGCTCCGACAGCGAGCGGCCTCGCGGCATGGACCGTGCTCGACAAGGCGGTGAGTCCGGCCAGTGGAACTGGTGTATTCAGCACAACCGGCGTTCAACTCACGATTGCCTTCAACAGCCTGGCGGGGAGCCTTCCCGCCGTCGCCATCTCAAGCACGGTGTTGAGCCGTGCCGGATCATCGGGGACCCCAGCATGTTATTGACGAATTGGATTCGGCGCGTTCGCTCGAATGAGAGCGGCTCGGCAATCATCGCCGTGCTCGGCGTGACGGTAGTCGCACTAGTCCTGACTACACTCATCGCCAGCTCCACGGTCAGCGCTTACGGTTTCAGTTCCGCCACCCGCGCCGCCGTTCAGTCGCATGCGGCAGCGGACGCCGGGGTGGCTGCCGCCAGGGCCGGGCTCTATGTCGCGGGCAATTGCGCGGCACAACCCGTAGCCGGCACCTACACCTCGACCGGAACGGTGATCTACACAGCGACCGTAGCCTACGACGCCGGCTCGGGCTGGTCACCCGGATGCCCGACGGCCGCCGCCTCGCGGGTGCGAATCGTCTCCACCGGAACTGCGAAGGCCCTTGGCGTGGCAGGTGTGACATCCGGAAACACCCGGAAGGTCGAGGCGATCTTCAACTACCTGACCCCTGGGCCCAAGCCAAGCGGGGCGGGGATCCTCCTGCACGACGGTGGTGTGGTCGAAGCCAACTCCAGCCTGGACCTCTCGGAGAGCGCTGGCCTGATCGTCCAGAACGGAAACATCAGCTGCGACAAGAACAACTCGGTCATCAACGGCGATGTCACGGTGTCGGGGAACCTGACTCTCTCGGGCAGCTGCACCATCAACGGGGATACAGCGGTGTCGGGCTTTGCCAACCTTGGGTCGACCGGAAAGATCGTCGGCACACTCACCGCGGCCGGCGTCAGTCCGAACCCTCCTCCGATAACCCGAGTGACGGGCGGATACACGCCAACCCCTACGGCCCCGGTGGTACCGCCGTGGACCGACGTGGGATACACCCCGAGCGACTGGATCGATTCGAGCGGCACGCCGTTTCAGCTGAAAACAGCGCCAGTCGACATATCGTGCACACTCCCGAATGGAAACCTCGGTGCCACGAGCGCCGGCAGGTCGATTATCATCAACATGCTTGGCTGCACGGGCGGCCCGAGCGTGAGCAACAACACGACGGTTTCGCTCACCAGCGATGTGGTGATCTTCGCCCAGCAGTTCAACTTCGGTTCCGTGAACTCGCTGACCTTCAATTCGGCGAACTCTTCGGTGCATCGCATCTGGTTCGTCACGCCGGACTCTGTGGCCGACAACCAGCCGACCTGCAATCGGTCGGCAGTCGCACCCGCGACCCAGGGCGACTTCATCGTGAAGAACACCCTCACTGCTTCAGACGTATTCGCGACCACCAACAGGGTGCAGGCCATGCTCTACACGCCCTGCGCGTTCGTGGGAAAGAACGGATTCACCTGGAACGGTCAGATCTATGCGGGTGCATACAGCTACGTGCAAAATAACCCGACCTTTACCTACGTGGGTATTGGTATCGCAGGCTACGACCTGGGAAACGGCGCTCATATCCCCTCCGTCGACAGGGCGCAGCCGGGCGCCGTGATCTCGAATCGCGACCTGGCTGGTGGTTGACGTGCCGACGGTTATCGTCGGCCTGTTCGGCATGATGATCGGGTCGTTCCTCAACGTCGTCGCATACCGGGTACCCCTCCGTCGTTCGATCGTGTCGCCGCCGAGTACGTGCACGAGCTGCGGGTCGCAGATCAAGGGTTACGACAATATTCCCGTGGTCTCGTGGCTCGTTCTCAGGGGTCGGTGCCGCCACTGCAAGCAACCGATCTCGGTGCGTTACCCGCTCGTCGAATTCGGCACCGGTGTGCTTTTCGCAATCATCGTCCTGCGGTTCTGGCCCGGTGTCGCCAAAATTGCTTCCACAGACCCGCTCGAAGCGACCATCGCGGCTGTGTTCGTTCTCGTCGCCTTCCTCTACCTCGGCGCCATCAGCGTCGCCCTCGCCCTCATCGACATCGACACCCACACGCTCCCGAACCGCATCGTGCTGCCGAGCTATTTCGTCGGCGCGGCGCTCCTCGTGGGTGCGGCACTCCTCGGTGGAGACGGCGGTGCGCTCCTGCGGGCCGCCATCGGCATGGTGGCTCTTGGGCTCGCCTACCTCGGCATGGCGCTCGCCTATCCCGGCGGGATGGGACTCGGCGACGTCAAGCTCGCCGGCGTTCTCGGACTGTTCCTCGGCTACCTCGGCTGGGCACCACTCGTCGTCGGCGCATTTGCCGCATTCCTCCTCGGCGGGCTGTTCAGCGTCGGCCTTCTGGCCTTGCGCAAGGCAAATCGCAAGAGTGGCATCCCATTCGGGCCCTGGATGCTCGGTGGCGCGTGGGTCGGTGTGTTTTTCGGTGCGCCAGTCGCACTGGGGTATCTGTCAGTATTCGGGTTACGGTAGCTGGAGAAGTCGGGAGCGGGACGACATGTCAACGCGAGATGTGGGGTTAGACATCGGTAGCACGTCTGTGCGCGCCGTCGAGGTGAGCGCGAACGGCAAGTCGAAGCCATCGCTGCTGCGCTTCCACGAAG
>JAODMW010000090.1 GCA_025464815.1 Microbacteriaceae bacterium
CATCGTCTCCCCCGCATTCGGGCAGCCGGGCAAGGTCCCGTTCTGGAAGGGCGACGGCCTCGGCCGCCCCGCAGAACTCGGGCGTGCGATCGGCGAATTCACCCGCGAGATCTCCTCGGCCACCGACGAGGTCGCTCGGGCGAGGGCGCTCACCGGAGGACTCGATCCGCGAGCGGTGAACAACCTCGTCGCCTTCATCGACGACCAGAGAAGGTCCACGGGACACGTGCCGACCGACCGCACTCTCGTGGTCGAACGCTTCCGCGATGAGCTCGGAGACTGGCGCGTCGTCTTACATTCCCCATACGGCATGCAAGTTCACGCGCCGTGGGCTCTTGCTATCGGCGCGCGCATCCGAGAGCGTTTCGGGATCGACGGCGCCGCCATGGCGAGCGACGACGGGGTGCTCCTGCGCATCCCCGATACGGAGAGCGAGCCGCCGGGCGCCGAACTTTTCGTCTTCGAACCGGCCGAGCTGCGCCACATCGTCACAGAGGAGGTCGGCGGCTCGGCGCTCTTCGCCTCGCGGTTCCGTGAGTGCGCGGCTCGCGCGCTTCTGCTGCCGCGCTACAACCCCGGCAAACGTTCGCCGCTCTGGCAACAACGGCAGCGGGCGTCCCAACTGCTGGATGTCGCGCGCAAGTACCCGAGTTTTCCGATCGTGCTCGAAGCGGTACGCGAGGTCCTGCAGGACGTCTACGACCTGCCGGCGCTGACCGACCTCGCTGAGCAGATCGAGAGCCGCCGCATCCGCATCGTCGAGACCGAGACCGAGCAGGCCTCCCCCTTCGCCCGGTCATTGCTTTTCGGCTATGTTGCGGCGTTCATGTACGAGGGTGACTCCCCGCTCGCCGAGCGCAGGGCGGCGGCGCTCTCCCTCGATCCGACACTGCTCGGTGAATTGCTCGGCCGTGCCGAACTGCGCGAACTGCTCGACCCCGCCGTGGTCGAACAGACCGAGCTGGAGTTGCAGCGGCTCGCGCCGGATCGCAAGGCGCGTGATGCCGAAGGCATCGTCGATCTGCTGCGGATGCTCGGACCGCTGTCCGAGCAGGAGATCGCCGAACGGCTCGAGCTACCCGTCGGCGAGGTCTCGACAGGCTCGCCGCGCGAGCTGCGCGAGTTGCTCGATCCGCTTGAACGCGCCAACCGCATCTGGCGAGCAGGCAGTGAGCGCTGGGCGATCATCGAGGATGCTGCCCGGCTTCGCGACGCCCTCGGCACCCCGCTCCCCATCGGCATTCCCGCCGCCTTCGTCGAGCCGGTGGACGACCCGCTCGGCGATCTCGTCAGCCGCTATGCCCGCACCCACGGCCCATTTACACTGAGCGCGGTCGCCGAGCGATTCGGCCTTGGCACAGCGGTGGTGCTCGACGCGCTGCGCAGGCTCGCGGGCCAGCGCAGGGTAGTCGAGGGCGAGTTCCGCCCGGGCGGCGCCGGCAGCGAGTGGTGCGACGTCGAAGTGCTCCGCCGCCTGCGGAGCCGTTCCCTCGCAGCGCTCCGTCAGGAGGTCGAACCGGTCGACGCGGCAACCCTCGGGCGCTTTCTGCCCGCCTGGCAGCACGTGACCGAGCCGCTGCGTGGGGTCGACGGGCTCGCCGCGGTCATCGACCAACTCGCCGGGGTCGCGTTGCCGGCATCCGCCTGGGAGTCGCTCGTCCTTCCCTCGCGCGTGAAGGATTACTCGCCGGTCATGCTCGACGAACTCACGGCCTCGGGCGAGGTGATCTGGTCGGGAGGCGGATCACTTCCCGGCAACGACGGCTGGGTGAGCCTGCATCTCGCCGACACCGCGGCGCTCACCCTGCCGGAGCCGACGGGCGCCGAGACGACCGAGCTGCAGCGTACGGTGCTCGCCAATCTCGCGGGCGGCGGCGCCTACTTCTTCCGCCAACTCTCCAATGCGGTCGGCAGCACCGATGACCGCGAACTCACTGCAGCCCTCTGGGATTTGGTCTGGTCCGGCCTCGTAACCAATGACACGCTCGCCCCGCTGCGCTCCTATCTCGGCGGGAAGGCCGCGAAGCCGCGAGCCGTGCCGAGAACACGTGCCTACCGGGGCCGCGGCCGACCCGTGATGCCCAGCCAGGGTGGTCCGCCGAGCGCCGCCGGACGGTGGTCGCTCCTACCCCTCGCGGAACCGGATGCCACGGTGCGCGGAGTGGCCACCGCCGAGCTGTTGCTCGAGCGATACGGGGTCGTCACCCGCGGCGCCGTCGTGAGCGAGGGCATCCGTGGCGGTTTCGCGCTCGCCTACCGGGTACTGAGCGGATTCGAGGAGACCGGGCGCGCCCGCCGCGGCTACTTCGTCGAGGGTCTCGGTGCCGCCCAGTTCGCTACAGGGGCGACCGTCGACCGCCTGCGTTCCTTCGCCCGCGAACCCGACTCCGAGCGCCCACCCGTCGCCATCACGCTGGCCGCGACCGACCCCGCAAACCCCTACGGAGCCGCGCTGCCCTGGCCGGTCGGTCCGCTGGATGATGAGACGCCGCGCGGACATCGGCCGGGCCGTAAGGCGGGCGCGCTCGTGGTACTCGTCGACGGATCACTCGCCCTCTACGTCGAACGCGGGGGAAAGACCATGCTCACTTTCGGCACGGGCGGGCGTGCGCTTTCGGCCTCGGCTGCTTCGCTCGCCGCGGCGGTGCGCCGCTCACTCGCACGGCTCAAGGTCGAGCGTGTCGACGGTGAATACGTGATCGGCACGGCGCTCGGCGATGCCCTCGTGGAGGCCGGATTCAGCGCGACACCGCAGGGGCTGAGGTTGCGTGCCTGAGGGCGACACCGTCTATCGAACGGCGCAGAACCTCACTGCGGTACTGGCCGGACAGCAGCTCACTCGCTGTGACATCCGGGTCCCCGCCTTCGCGACCGTCGACCTCAGCGGCACGATGGTCGACGAGGTCGTGAGTCGCGGCAAGCATCTGCTGATTCGGATCGGCGAGTACACCATCCACAGCCACCTCAAGATGGAGGGGACCTGGCACGTCTATCGGCCGGGCACGAAGTGGCGGCGGCCGGAGTGGCAGGCGCGCGCGATCCTCGCGAACGCCGAGTGGACCGTCGTCGGCTTCCAGCTCGGGCTGCTCGAGGTGATCGCCCGCGGCGACGAACAGAGCGTCGTCGGCCATCTCGGCCCCGATCCTCTCGCGGCGGACTGGGATGCGGATGAGGTGCTCGCCCGACTCATCGCCGATCCACTCCGCGAGGTAGGGCTCGCACTCCTCGACCAGCGCGTGATCGCGGGACTTGGCAACGTGTATCGCAACGAGCTGTGCTTCCTGCGCGGGGTGCTTCCGACACGACGCGTCGGTGAGGTGGGATATCCAGAGAAGCTCGTCACCCTCGCGCAGCGGCTGATGGTGGCGAATAAGGATCGTGTCGATCGCACGACGACCGGTACCCGGCGGGGCGCGAGGACCTGGGTGTACCGCAGGGAGGGACAGCCATGCCTGCGTTGCGGAACGCCTATCGAACATGGGCGGCTGGGGGACAGCGAACTCGAGCTGCGGGACACCTATTGGTGCCCGCGATGTCAGACCTGACGCGACCTCGGGAAACCGCTAAGGTGTGAGCACTTGTCGCTTGATTCGTAGGGGAAACCGATGACCACAGCCGCACCCGTTCCGACTGCCAACCCGGGACCCGAAAACCTCGTGAGGGGAACCCTGTTCGCTCTTGTCGCCGTGCCTGTGGGGGTCGTGCTCTGGGTGGTCATCTGGAGCTTCGGATTCGTCTCGGCTATCGTCGCCTTCGCGATCGCCGCCTCTGCCGCCTGGCTGTACCGCAGGGGTTCGGGAGGACGTGTCAGCACGAGAGGGGCCCTGCTGATTTCCGGGGTGGTCCTCTTCACCCTGCTGCTCAGCTTCTATATCGGGCTCGTCACCGATTACGTGCGGGCGGTGGCCGAACAAACCGGGCTCACCTGGAGTGAGGCCTTCACGCATCCGCTCTTCTGGACGGCATTCAACGAAGACTTCGGCGCTCTACTGAACGACAACCTTCTGAATCTCGGGCTCGCGCTGCTCTTCGGGGTTTTCGGCGCATTTTCCGTGCTGCGCAGAGCCTTCGTCGGCGCGAAGTCTCTGCCGGCGGGTACGGCTCCGGCGACGCAGGATCCGTTTTTCCCCGCACCACCCGCTCCGCCCGTCGCACCACAGGTCAACCCTGGTTCGTCGGGGATACTGAACAGCGGCACCGAAGAACAGCCCGAGAAGATCTAGGCACCTGCTATCAGGACTCGGACTCGGCCGGACTACTCTGGCGCGCGTCGGCGGTATCGAGGCGCGAGCAGGAATAGGCTGCCGGTGGCGGTCGCGAGTCCGAGCACGACCAGCAACGGTGCGCCGGTGGCGTAAGAGTTCAGCACGTAGTAATCGGCGCTGCCGCCGCCACCCGTCGCATTAAGAGTATCCAGCCGCTCGCCCATGTAGCGCAGCAGGTAGAGCCCCGCGGCGACGAACAGCACGCTCAGCGCCCAGATCGCGATGAGGAACGGGTTGATACGTCGGGACGCGCCGGATTCGGCGAGTTCGACATCCCGGATCTCCGGGGAGGCTTTCGGGGGCGGGAACACTCCGACATGAGGCGCTTCGGGCTCGTGGCTGCGAGGTTCCGGGGCTCGCAACTGCTCCCGGGAATCGGGATGCCCGTCCACATTCGGATCGTAGCCGGGTTGGAAAGCGGGGTTGAAGCGTGGGTCGAAGCGCGGCCCTCCGCCCGATGATTCGGTCATTCTCGGGCGTCCTTCCTGTCGAAGCGGATGCGCATGCCCGCCGTCCGGGACTGCAGCCAGGCGAAGAGAAAGCCGACCATCGCGATCGCGATGCTCGGGTCGTGTCCGTTCGGGTACGACGGGCGATATACGGCGAGAGATCTTTCTCTGCTCATGGGCTGATCCTATGATGTTCGTTTCTTCAATCATCCATCGCTGATGTTAGGGTGACCTAAGTTGAGCTAGTTAAAACGTGCTAGTTCTCTTACCGAAAGGGCTCACATGAGCTACGTCAAATCTCCAGCGATCGACGAAAGAGGCTTCGTCATCCTGGACCGTTACAACCAGGAAGCCGACCCTGAGGAATGGCTCGATCTCGAGTATGTCGACTGGAAGTCATCCGGCGTCACCCAGTTCGCACCGCTGGCCAGCGCGAAGGGCGAGATCGAGGTCAACGGCTTCTGGAACCACGAGCCGCCACGCACCGACAAGGACGGCGTCTGGATCGAGTCGCAGGTCGCCAAAGCGCCCAACCTCACCCGGCGCGCCCAGGAGCCCGGTGCCAACGTCGGCCGCTGCCGCGTCATCGAACTGCAACCGAACGAGTACGCGAACACTCTCTACAACCTTCACCAGGATGACAACAACCGGCTCAACCCGGACGGCACCGGCTGGATCGTGCGCGGCTTCTTCAACCTGAGTGACGACGCCGAGTCGTTCATGACCCTGCGCGAGGATCGCTTCAACCCGAGCACCGAGATCCGCATCGCCCTTCCGGCCGGTGCGCAGATCATCGTCGATACACAGCGCTTCTGGCACGCGGTGTGGCACAAGGGACCGGAGCCGCGTTACTGCCTCATCACGTCCTGGGAATCCGGCCCGGAGCTCGATGCATACATCGAGAAGCACCACGGCACGAGCGAGCATGAGAACCCTTACCTCGACCCCCGGGTGATCGAGGATGCCCAGGCCGACGTGCAGCGCCGCCTCGCCGAGCGTGCAGCAACACTCGCCACTCAGGGCAAGGCGGACAAGGGCCCGGTCGACCCCGAGGCCTAAGCCACCCGCACGCACCACCTGCCGCCTCCGACCCTCGGGGTCGGGGGCGGTTCCTCATATCAGGAGACAGGGATGCTTCGACTCGCGGCCCTCGACGGACAGGTTTCCGACTGGCTCGTCACCTTCGGCCCCTATGTCTTCTATGCGATCGTCTGGGGGCTGGTCTTCGCCGGCACCGGACTCTTCGTCGGCGTCTTCATCCCCTTCATCACAGGTGATTCCCTGCTCTTCGCGGCCGGCATCCTTTCCGCTCGCAACGACAACGTCAACATCTGGGTGCTTGCCATCGGCGTCGGCGTCGCGGCGTTCCTCGGCGACCAGCTCGGCTTCGTGCTCGGCCGGCACTACGGTCGGCCGTACCTGGATCGCCGGAAAGGCAATTGGATACGCAAGAGCGTCGTGCGCGCCGAGAACTTCTATGACGACCTCGGCTGGTGGGCCGTGGTGGTCGCCCGCTTCATCCCCTGGGGTCGCGTGCTCGTACCGCCGGTGGCCGGCATCGCACGCATGAACTATGTGAAATTCCTCGCCGCGAACGTCGTCGGAGCCCTCGCCTGGGGCGTGCTGCTCACCGTCACCGGATACTTCGCCGCAAGCATCCCGGCCGTGAAGTCCGCCGCCTATGTGATCGGCGGCGCTTTCATTCTGAGCGCGATCATCGCCGGGATCGTCACCTGGCGCCGGAACCGCCCTGTCGCGTAGCTCCCATTCATCAGCGGCCCTGGCGCGGCTTTTTGCGCTTGGCCGGCATGCGTGCCGCCGGTTTGCGTGCCGTGGGCTTGCGCGGGGCGGGCTCGCGCACGGACGCGACAGGCTGCGCTCCCGAGCGTGAGCTGCGGGCCGTGCGTCCACGCACGATTCCGACGAAGTCCTCGATCTGCGGCGTGGTCCGCTCGGCCAGCCAGGCGATGGCGATACGTGTCTCCGCGGCATCCGCGACCGGCCGCGCCACGACATCCTTGCGCGCGTGCAGGCGGGCTAGCGACTGCGGGATCACGAGGACGCCACCACCGGCAGCGACGAGTTCGACGGCATCCTCCACGGGAAGGCTTTCCGGCACGCGGTCTTCGGCGGCGAGATCGGCGAGCGTCACGGTCTCGAACAGGGAGACCGGATGCGCCTTCGGCACGACCACGACGGGTGTCTCGCTGTAGAGCGGGATCACGCTCAGTTCGTTCTGTTCGATCGGCAGCCGTACGAAACTCACATCGGCGCGGCCGTCATGCAGCACAGCGACCTGCTCGGCGGGGCCGATCGGCAGGAACGCCAGCGGCTGCCGGGGAAAGCGTTCGGCCCAGGCGGTCGTCCAGCGGGTGAGAGTGACGCCCGCCACGAAGGCGATGGTGAAGGGCTCGACGTCCACAGGCATCCCCTCCTTCGACTCGCCGGACCGCGGCAGGGGTCTCAGGCTACGCTGAGCTGATGAGCCCCGCGAAATCGCCACAGACCATGAAACCCGCGACCGCGGCACAGAAACTCGGCGTATACCTTCCCGCCACGCCCGAATCGTTCCAGCAGGAGCCGGTGTCGCGCGAGCAACTCAACGAGTTTCTTGCGAACCCGCCCGCCTGGCTGATCGACCTGCGCAAGACGGGGCCGCATCCACGCCCTGTCGTCGCACACAAGCTCGGCATCTCGAACGCCGGGCTGGCGCGTTCCGGCGTGACCGAGCCTTTGACGAGCGATGAGATCACCGACCTGCTCAAGAACCCGCCGGCCTGGCTGGTCAAGGAGCGTGCGATCCACGCTGAGGTCAACGAGGAGAACGCCCGCATGAAGGCGCTCAAGACATACAAGCGTTCGATCGCCGAGGATGCCCCCGCGAAACGTCGCTGACGCCGGGCAGTACCCCTAGAGCGGTGCCGACCGCGCGGGTACCGTCGCACCCACGATGGGCCGGATGCCGCATCCGTGCCGCGAACGGAGACGCGACGATGACAGACCAGTACAGCTTCGACAACCCGGCGACCCGCTATCCCTCCATCGAGCCGCCGGAGCAACAGCAGAGTGAACCGGGCCTGGAGCAGAAGCTCGAACCCACTCCCGATCTCGGCGAGCACAGCTATCGCGGCACCGGCCGGCTGGAAGGGCGTAAGGCTATCGTCACCGGCGCCGACTCCGGCATCGGTGCTGCCGTCGCGATCGCCTTTGCGCGGGAAGGGGCGGATGTCGCGCTCTCCTACCTGCCGTCGGAAGAGGAGGATGCCCGGCGCATCATCGATCTCGCCAGGGACGCCGGCCGCATGGCACTCGCGATCCCTGGCGACATCAGCGATCCAACCTACTGCCGCGAACTCGTCGCCGCAGCGGTCGACGGATTCGGCGGACTCGACATCGTCGTGAACAACGCGGGCAAGCAGCAGTACTGCGAACGGCTCGAAGATCTGAGTGACGAGCAGTTCGACCAGACCCTCCGCACGAACATCTACTCCATGTTCTGGATCAGCAAGGCGGCGCTTCCGCACCTTTCCCCCGGGTCCACCATCATCAACTCGACGTCGGTACAGGCCTACAAGCCGTCGCCCATCCTCCTCGACTACGCGACCACGAAAGCGGCCATCAACGCGTTCTCGAAGGCGCTGGCGCAGCAACTCGCGCCTCGTGGCATCCGGGTCAACGCGGTCGCGCCAGGACCGGTCTGGACCGTGCTCCAGGCCGCTGGCGGCCGACCGCCCGATGATCTGCCGGAGTTCGGCAAGTCGACCCCCCTCGGTCGGGCCGGCCAACCCGCGGAACTCGCACCCGCCTACGTATTCCTTGCATCAGCCGAGTCGAGCTTCGTCGTCGGCGAGACGCTCAATGTCAATGGCGGGATGCCGACCCCGTAGCGCCAACACGGAAACAAGCCCCACTACTGGGGCCAGCAATGGTGTCCCCCCTTAGGTGGACACGGGATATCCTTCTAACTACAGCCAGGGATGGTTCCCGACGCCCTGGCATGGATACCCGAAAAAGATGTTTCCACCGCTTTCCCCCGAGCAATTGTGGACTCTTCACCACCGTATCCAGCGGGCAGAATGTGCTCGCATGCGGGAGGCTCGGCGCTGCACCACCCCCGTAAGCAGCTCTGAGCCTCTCGCCTCCTCCGTCGTGACGCGGTGACGCTCGTAGTCTCACTCGACCCGAATCGGCATGGATGCCCCAAGGGATTTCTCGAAGTCGAACGGAATGACGAGGTCTTCTCGCTTCAGCTCGTGGATCGATGAGTGTCCGAGCCCAAGAACTGCAGAGTCGAGCCCCCCACGCAGAATATCGAACACGTTCTCGACGCCGGCCTGACCGTTCGCGGCAAGGCCCCACAGGTAGGCGCGGCCGATCATCACCGCACGGGCTCCGAGTGCGAGCGCCTTGGCCACGTCGCTTCCGCGACGAATTCCACCGTCGAGCAGTACCTCGATCTGGCCACCGACAGCAGCCGCGACAGAGGGCAGCAGCCGGATCGTCGCAGGTGTCGCGTCGAGATTGTTGCCGCCGTGGTTTGACACCGAGATCGCGGTGACCCCAGCATCGACTGCACGCTTGGCGTCGTCGATCCGTGCGACACCCTTCAGCATGAACGGGCCACCCCACGTCTCGCGCAGCCACGCTACGTCCTCCCACGAGGGCGGAGGGGTCTGCATCCACTCGTAGTACGCAGCGAAGAACGTCGGTGCGTCCCCGCCGGGCGGTTGCAGGTTCGGCGCAGTCAGGTCCGGCACCTTGCCGGTCTTCGCAAACGCCAACAGCCACTTCGGGTGCGCAAGCACATTCGGGGCGAACGAGATCATCGTCTTGAGATTCATCCGTTCGGGAATCGACGGACTACCCCAGTCACGGCCGTGAGAAAACGACCAGTCGAGCGTCGAGATGAGACCCTTCGCGCCGGCTTCGCGCGCGCGCTCCATTCGCTGCACCATCGCTTCCCTCGAGCCGCTCCAGTACATCTGGAAGAAGGTGTTCGGATTCGCCTCGGCAACCGCCTCCACAGGTTTGCTCGCGAACGAACTCAGACCCATGATCGTGCCACGATTCGCGGATGCCCGTGCCACCGCCACCTCGCCGTCGGGATGCACCGCTTGAACTCCGGTTGGCGAGATGATCACCGGCAGCGAGATCCGCACGCCCATCACCGTCGTCGACAGGTCACGCTCGGCTTTATGCCCAGCAACGTGCGGCGCCAAGCCGATTTCCGAGAACGCCTCCGTGTTGTCCTGAGAGGTGATCCCCTTTTCGGAGCCGGCGACAAGGGCGCCGTAGACCGAGCTGGGAAGCCGTTTCTTGGCACGTCGTTGCGCCTCCGCAATCGTCTCGAACCATGGGTTACCCATAAAACTCTCCTTCTACTGTGTGGTGCTTGGGCACCCGGTCTCTCTGTACCTCAGGCATCTACGCTGCGGGTCTGTATTCTGCGAGTGGGTTTTCTTCGCAGGCGGTGATGGGTGGGGTTGTGAGGTTGGGTTTGCGGCTCAGGGTGAGTTGTATGGGTCCCATTCCTGAGCGCACTGCGCGGGTGGTGCGGTGGGAGTGGTCGACGATCGATGAGGTTGGCAGGACGGGGCCGCCGTCTTTTTCTTTGCGGTTCTTCAGGAGCTCTTCGCCGTATCCCT
>JAODMW010000108.1 GCA_025464815.1 Microbacteriaceae bacterium
CGATCGCGGGGTTGGCGAGCTGCAGCAGGATCGCCCTGCCGCCGCCGGCGAGCAGCACGCCTTCGGCTCCGAGATCAGTGAGTGGCACGGTTCCATTCTGCGCCGTGAAAGTAGGCTGACCGCGTGACTTCCTCCCTGCGACTGGTTTCTCCCGCGGGCGAGCTTGCCGCAGCCTTCGCAGCGCTGCGCGACGAACTCGGGCTCGTCGCCGAGTTCCCGTCGGACGTCGAGGCCGAAGCGCTTCGTGCGGTCGCGGACCTGCGGCTTCCAGCAGCCGATGGCCTCGGCATCCCCTTCGTCACGATCGACCCGGAGGGCGCGACCGACCTCGACCAGGCGCTGCACCTCGAGCGCCAGGGTGACGGTTATCGGGTCTGGTACGCCATTGCGGATGTCTCGGCCTTCGTCGCCCCCGGTGGCGCGATCGACACTGAAGCCCGTCGTCGAGGCACGACGATGTATGCCCCCGATGGCCGCATCCCGCTTCACCCCACCCGGCTCAGCGAGGACGCGGCCTCGCTGCTGCCCGGCCAGCCTCGCGCCGCCTTCGTCTGGGTCTTCGAGCTCGACAGCGCCGCGGACGTCGCCTCCGTGATGGTCTCACGGAGCCGTGTGCAGAGCCGTCGGCAGTACAGCTATGCCGAGGTGCAGTCCGAGATCGATGCCTCGACAGGCGCGACACCGGTTTCCGGCACGGCCAGCGAAGCGATGAGCCTGTTGAAGGAGGTCGGCGAGAAGCGCATCGAGCTCGAGAGGGCGCGTGGCGGAGCAAGCCTCAACCGGCCGGACCAGGAGGTGAGCGAGGTCGATCACGTCTATCGGCTCGAGAGGCGCAAGGCACTCCCCGTCGAAGGATGGAATGCGCAACTCTCGCTCATGACGGGCATGGCCGCCGCGAAACTCATGCTCGATGCCGGTGTCGGCATCCTGCGCACGATGCCCGCGCCGGATGCCGAGGCCGTCGAGCGTTTTCGTCGCCAGGCCGAGGCGCTCGGTTCGCCCTGGGCCGAGGGCGTCGCGTACGGCGAATACCTCCGCAGCCTCGACTCCGACGACTCGCATCAGCTGGCTATCATTCATGCGGCGGCATCGTTGTTCCGCGGCGCGGGCTACACGGTGGTGGATGGGACGCCACCGGAGACGACGATCCAGGCCGCCGTGGGTGCGCCATATGCGCACGCGACAGCGCCCATCCGCCGACTCGTGGATCGGTTCGCGCTGATCGTCTGCGATGCGATCTGTGCGGGAACGCCGATCCCGGACTGGGTCCGCGAGGCGTTGCCGGCGCTCCCCGGGATCATGGCCAGGTCCGACGACATCTCCTCACGGCTCGACCACGGAGCGATCGACGCCGTGGAGGCGGCGATCCTGCGCGATCGTGTCGGTGACACCTTCGACGCGACTGTGATCTCCGCCCACGCGAAGGGAGGCGTCATCCAGCTGGCGGACCCCGCGGTGACCGCCGACTGCGACGGGGCGCTCGAGCCCGGCACTGTCGTTCGCGCCACACTCGTCACGGCCGATGTCACGAAGCGCATGCTGCTCTTCTCCGCTGGTTGAGCGGTACCGCCCATAGTTTCGAATGCTCGCCGGCGCTCGCCGTCCAACCCGCAAACGGGTAAAAACGGCCAATGTTTCCTTGCCGTGCATGCCATCACGGACGAACCACATCGGAGCCGGGGGTAGAGTTCTTGATGGCCCAAATCTCTTGATGTCGAACTATCTCGGCGTCGAGGCAGTCGACATTGACGACAGAGTTGGCGTATCAGACAAACGACCTGCGGATTGGACAAGCAGCGTGGATCTATTCGAGTACCAGGCCCGAGACCTTTTTGAGAGCTACGGAGTGCCGGTGCTCGCCGGCATCATCGCGGACACTCCAGAGGAGGTGCGCGCGGCGGCCGAGAAGCTCGGCGGCACGGTCGTGGTGAAGGCCCAGGTCAAGGCCGGCGGTCGTGGCAAGGCCGGTGGAGTCAAGGTCGCCCACAATCCGGATGACGCAGCCGCGGCATCCGAGAGCATCTTCGGTCTCGACATCAAGGGTCACACCGTCAAGCGCGTGATGGTCGCCGCCGGTGCTCGTATCGCGTCCGAGTACTACTTCTCGGTCCTGCTGGACCGGGCGAACCGCTCCTACCTCTCGCTCTCCAGCTTCGAGGGCGGCATGGAGATCGAAGAGCTCGCCGTCGAGCGTCCAGAGGCGCTCGCCCGCATCGAGGTCGACCCGCTGGTGGGCGTCGACCTGGCCAAGGCGACCGAGATCGCCATTGCGGCGAAGTTCCCCGCGGACGTAGTCGACAGGGTCGCCCCCGTCTTCGTGAAGCTCTACGAGGTCTACAAGGGGGAGGACGCGACGCTCGTCGAGGTCAACCCGCTCGTGCTCACCGAGGAGGGTGAGATCGTCGCCCTCGACGGCAAGGTCTCACTCGACGAGAACGCGGACTTCCGTCACCCGAACCATGGGGCGCTCGTCTATACGGCCGCGGAAGACCCGCTCGAGGCGAAGGCGAAGGCCTCGAACCTCAACTACGTGAAGCTCGACGGCGAGGTCGGCATCATCGGCAACGGCGCGGGGCTCGTGATGTCCACCCTCGACGTCGTCAGCTATGCGGGCGAGCGTCACGGCGGTGTGAAGCCGGCCAACTTCCTCGACATCGGGGGCGGAGCATCCGCGGAGGTCATGGCGGCAGGGCTCGACGTGATCCTCGGCGACCCGCAGGTCAAGAGCGTGTTCGTCAACGTCTTCGGCGGGATCACCGCCTGTGATGCGGTGGCCAACGGCATCGTCAAGGCTCTGGAGATCCTCGGCGACGAAGCGAACAAGCCGCTCGTCGTGCGACTGGACGGCAACAAGGTCGACGAGGGCCGGAAGATCCTGCGCGATGCGGGACATCCACTCGTCTCGCTCGCCGACACCATGGACGAGGGCGCCGCCAAGGCCGCCGAGCTGGCGCACGCGGGTTGAGTGGCGCGCCAGCGCGTATCGAAACCTTACCGACGAAATAAGGATTAGAAGAAAATGTCGATCTTCCTCAACAAGGACTCCAAAGTCATCGTCCAGGGCATCACCGGCGGTGAGGGCACCAAGCACACCGCACTGATGCTCAAGGCGGGTACCAAAGTCGTCGGCGGTGTGAACGCCCGCAAGGCCGGCACCACCGTCACCCACGGTGACGTCGAGCTGCCCGTGTTCGGCGCGGTCTCCGAAGCCATCGAAAAGACCGGCGCCGATGTGTCGATCGTCTTCGTTCCACCGGCGTTCGCCAAGGACGCGGTTCTCGAAGCCATCGAGGCGGAGATTCCGCTCGTCGTGGTGATCACCGAGGGAATCCCGATCCAGGATTCCGCCGAGTTCTGGGCGACGGCCAAGGCCAAGGGCGGCAAGACCCGCATTATCGGCCCGAACTGCCCCGGAATCATCACGCCCGGCGAGTCGCTCGTGGGCATCACCCCGGCGACCATCACGGGCAAGGGGCCGATCGGCCTCGTCTCCAAGTCGGGCACCCTGACCTACCAGATGATGTACGAGCTGCGCGACCTGGGTTTCTCGACCGCCATCGGCATCGGCGGAGACCCCATCATCGGCACCACGCACATCGACGCGCTTGCAGCGTTCGAGGCCGATCCCGAGACCAAGGCGATCGTCATGATCGGTGAGATCGGTGGCGACGCCGAAGAGCGCGCGGCCGAGTACATCAAGGCCCACGTGACCAAGCCGGTCGTCGGCTACGTCGCGGGCTTCACCGCCCCGGAGGGCAAGACCATGGGCCACGCCGGCGCAATCGTCTCGTCCGGAGCGGGTACCGCCCAGGGCAAGAAAGAGGCACTCGAGGCCGCCGGGGTCAAGGTCGGCAAGACGCCGAGCGAAACCGCCAGCCTCATGCGCGAGGTGCTCGCAGCGCTGTAACCGCTCTTCTGCTTCCCACGAAAGGCCAGCCTCGCGGCTGGCCTTTCGTCGTCAGGGCGCCGTCCGCTGCGCATAACTCCTGCAATGTGTCGCGGGAGTGTCGAAATGGCGACGATCCTGGCCGCGTTCATGCATTCCGCAGGAGTTATGCGCGCAAAACAGGATGTCGCGGTGCGGGAAATGGCCGGCCTCGCCCTATGGCGCGCCGGGCATCCCCGGTCTAACTTGGGAAACAGGTCCCGCGGGTGTCCGCGAGCGTGAAAGAACTCGAGGAAGAGGTCCCCAGCGTGAAAAAGCTCATCAACGACCCGGCGAATGTGCTGGCCGATTCCCTCGTGGGCGTCGCGGCTGCGCATCCGGAGCTCAGGGTCGACCACACCAACAGAATCATCTACCGCGGCGAGCCGACGAAAGCCGGCAAAGTCGCCGTGATCTCGGGCGGCGGCTCGGGGCACGAACCGCTGCACGGCGGCTTCGTCGGCCTCGGGATGCTCGATGCCGCGATCTCGGGTGAGGTATTCACCTCGCCGACCCCCGACCAGGTGCAGGAGGCGACCAAGGTCGCCGACGGCGGTGCGGGCGTGCTGCACATCGTCAAGAACTACACCGGCGACGTCATGAACTTCGAGATGGCCGCGGAGCTGGCCGACGCTGAAGCAGGGGTCAAGGTCGAGACGGTCGTCACCAACGACGATGTCGCCGTCGAGGACTCCACCTGGACGGCCGGTCGTCGCGGCGTCGGCATCACCGTACTGCTCGAGAAGATCGCCGGCGCTGCCGCGGAGGAAGGTCGTGATCTCGCAAGCGTGGCCGACCTGGCTCGACGGGTGAACGCATCCGGTCGCTCCATGGGAATGGCTCTCACCAGCTGTACGGTTCCCGCGGCAGGCAAACCGACGTTCGACCTGCCGGACGACATGATGGAGATGGGCGTCGGCATCCACGGCGAGCCCGGACGCCATCGTGTTCCCCTTGCGCAGGCATCCGATATCGCTCAACAGCTCGTCGAGCCGATTCTGCAGGACTTCGACTTCACGGGCGCCCCGGCGATCGTCATGCTCAACGGCATGGGCGGCTCGCCGCTCATCGAGCTGTACCTCATGTACGGAGAGGTGGCGAAGATTCTCGAGAAGTCGGGCATCACGATCGCTCGCAACCTGGTGGGCAACTACATCACCTCGCTCGACATGGCCGGATGCTCGGTGACCGTGCTCAAGGCCGACGACGAATTCCTGAAACTGTGGGATGCGCCGGTCAACACGGCCGGTCTCCGCTGGGGGGTCTAGCACCATGGCCGGTGGCACCGTCTCTCTTCCACAGCTCGTCGACTGGCTCTCGCGTTTCAGCGGTCTGGTCACCGAGAACCGCACCTACCTCACCGAGCTCGACTCGGCGATTGGGGACGCCGACCATGGGGCGAACATGGCCAGAGGCATGACCGCGGTGATGGAAAAGATCGGTGCCACCCCGGTGGCGGCGGTCGACGAGCTCTTCAAGTCCGTCGGTATGACTCTCGTCACCTCGGTCGGCGGCGCGAGCGGCCCGCTGTACGGAACCTTCTTCCTGCGGTTCGGAACGACGGCCGGTGCTGTCACGGAATTGGATGGCGCAGCGCTCGGCGCAGCACTGCGTGCAGGCCTCGACGGTGTGGTCGCACGAGGCAAGGCCGAAGTCGGCGACAAGACGATGCTCGATGCCATGGCTCCCGCGCTCGACGCCTTCGACGCAGAGGTCGCTTCTGGGGCGGATGCGACGGCAGCATCATCCGCTGCCTCCTCTGCCGCGGCCATGGGGCGTGACGCCACCGAACCGCTCGTCGCCCGCAAGGGTCGCGCGAGCTACCTCGGCGAACGCAGTGCGGGGCACCTCGATCCGGGGGCGGCCTCTACGGCCTATCTGTTCGAGGCGCTCAGCGAAGCGCTCGCGTGATCGGTATCGTCGTCGTCTCGCACAGCCCAGCGCTGGCCAGCGCGGCCGTCGACCTCGCCCTCCAGATGGTCGCCGGCGAGAAGCCGGCTATCGCGATCGCGGCGGGTGCTGGTGAGGGCGTGACCGGAACGGATGCCACCAAAGTCGCGGCGGCGATCGACGAGGTCGCTGGTCCAGACGGTGTCCTCGTGATGATGGATCTCGGCTCGGCAGTCATGAGCGCGGAGATGGCCCTCGACTTCAGGGCCTCGAATGCGGAGGTGAAGCTCTCGAGCGCGCCATTCGTCGAGGGGCTGCTCGCTGCGATCGTGACGGCCGCGGGCGGCGCGAGCCTCGACGACGTGGATCGTGAAGCGAACGCCGCGCTCGTTCCCAAGCAGGGCATGCTCGGCAGCTCGGAGCCCGGGAGCACCAGCGAGGCTCCGCAGGTCGAGGCTCCCCACGTCGAAGCGGAGCAGACCGAAGAGCTGACCATTCTCAACCCCGACGGCCTGCACGCTCGACCGGCAGCGACACTCGTCTCCGCGCTCGCCGGATTCGACGCGAAGGTCACGATCGCTAACAGGCGAACCGCGGGCAAACCCGTGGCCGGCAAGAGCCTGATCGGACTGCTGTCGCTCGGGGCGAAGGCCGGCGATGTCGTGACGGTGGCCGCATCCGGTCCCCAGGCGGCGGAAGCGCTGGAGAAAGTTCGCGAGCTCGTGACCTCCGGCTTCGGCGAAATGGGCGACGAGGTCAGCCCGTTCCCTGACCTGCGGGCGCAACCCTGAGTCCTCCCCGCTGAAAATTCAGGAGATCCGCACCGTCTCGACCGCCTGGACGCTCTGCGCGCGCCCTGCTCGACCGAAGTCCTGAGTTTTCGATGGGTACGTGAGTTCGCCCCAAAGCTCGCGACGCCGGTCCGGCACCCCGGTTCTGCGGCACCCAGCCGGTAGGCTCCGACGGGTATGAACCGTCCGCTCACCGCCCTCTTCGCCGCGCTCGAAGCGTTGCTCGTCGCCGCAATCGGCGTGGGCATACCGCTGGTGCCGCTCACCATCCTCTGGGCCTTCCAATACGGACTTCAGATCGACTGGGTCGTCTTCTGGCGGGCCGCGACCGACATCTGGCTCCTGGGTTCCGGCGCCGATGTGACGATGACGCTCAACCCGGCAATCGCCGCGAGCCTCGGCTTTCCGGGAGCGGGTACCCCGTTCATCCTGACCATCGCTCCGCTCGGGTTCGCGCTGCTCACGGCGCTGCTCGGCGTGCGCGCCGGCCGACGCATCGTCGAGACCCCGCACTACCGGCTCGGCATCATCGTGGCGATCGGAACCTTCGCGGTGGCGTCGCTGGCGATCACGCTCAGCACGGTCTTCGCATCCGCCCGGCCCTCGATCTGGCAGGGCACGCTCCTGCCCACCCTGGTCTTCGCGCTCGGCATCGCGATCGGCGAGGAGGTCGGCAGGAAT
>JAODMW010000051.1 GCA_025464815.1 Microbacteriaceae bacterium
ATCGTCAAGGCGACCACGTTCTTCGACGATCCCAGTGTGATCGCCGAGACCTCGCGCGGGCTGGGTGAGGCGATGGTCGGCATCAACGTCGCGGACCTCGCCGCCCCGCACCGTCTCTCCGAACGTGGCTGGTAGGCCCCCGTCTCAGGGCGGTCCCATAGTCGGCGTGCTCGCCCTCCAGGGCGATTTTCGCGAGCACATCGCTGTGCTCCATTCCCTGGGGGCGGATGCCAGGCCGATACGCCGCCCGGAGGAGCTCTCGGAAGTGGCCGGGCTCGTCATCCCGGGTGGTGAATCGAGCGTGATGGACAAGCTGTCGAGGGCGTTCGGCCTTGCCGAACCGCTCAAGGCGGCCATCTCCTCCGGCATGCCGGTCTACGGCACCTGTGCGGGACTCATCATGATCGCCGATCGCGTGCTCGACGCCATCGCGGGCCAGCAGAGTCTGGGTGGACTGGACATCTCGGTGCGGCGGAATGCCTTCGGCTCACAGCTCGATTCCTTCGAAACGGACCTCGACATCCCGGTGCTCGGAGAATCGCCGGTGCACGCGGTATTCATTCGTGCGCCCATCGTCGAGCAGGCAGGCCCGGGCGTGCGTACCCTCGCGAGCCTCGGCGGCGGGCGTGTCGTCGCGGTGGAACAGGAGAACCTCCTCGGCACCTCGTTTCACCCGGAAATGACGGGCGACACGCGCTTCCACGAGTACTTCCTCGCGAAGGTGCGCTCGGCCTGACGCGCCCGTTCGCTCGTCGGGCGAGCCCGTCCCGATCCATCGCGGCGGAGGAAATGCGTCGCGGAGTGGGGTATTTCGCCCTCCGCGAGTATCGAACTCCGCCGCAGACGGAGGTTTCTCCGCCACGGCAGCCGTTCCCCGCCGCGTCGGGCAGTTTCTCCGCCGCGAGGGGATCAGCGGTGCTGGCTAGAATGTTCAGCATGTCAGGCCACTCCAAATGGGCAACCACAAAGCACCAAAAAGCAGTCAAAGACTCGCGCCGTGCCAAGTCGTTCGCCAAGCTCATCAAGAACATCGAAGTCGCCGCCAAGCTGGGCGGTGCCGACCTCGCAGGAAACCCGACGCTCGTCGACGCGATCCAGAAGGCGAAGAAGACTTCGGTCCCGAACTCGAACATCGATTCTGCCGTCAAGCGCGGTTCCGGCCAGCTCGGTGAGGCGGTCGACTACCAGACCATCATGTACGAGGGTTATGCCGCCGGCGGCGTCGCCCTGCTGATCGAATGCCTCACCGACAACCGCAACCGTGCAGCGGCGAACGTGCGAACGGTCATGACTCGCAACGGCGGAACCATGGGTGACCCGGGCAGCGTGGCCTACAACTTCAGCCGTAAGGGCGTCATCTCGGTCACCAAGACCGATGCGATCAGCGAGGACGACATCCTGGGCGCCGTCCTGGACGCCGGTGCGGAAGAGGTCAACGACCGCGGTGCCGGCTTCGAGATCGTCACCGAGCCGACGGATCTGGTCGCCGCGCGCACCGCTCTGCAGGATGCAGGCATCGACTACGACTCGGCCGACGTCGAGTTCGTTCCCGGCCTCACCGTCGAGGTCGACATCGAGACGGCCCGCAAGGTCTTCCGCCTCATCGACGCCCTCGACGACGACGACGATGTTCAGAACGTCTACGGCAATTTCGAGGTGCCGGCAGACGTGCAAGCGGCACTCGACGACGAAGAATAGGCCGGCGCGGCAACGGTGACCGGCATCCGGGTGCTCGGTATCGACCCCGGCCTCACGCGCTGTGGCGTGGGGATCGTGGACGTCACCTCGACGCGCAAGGCGACTCTCGTCGAGGTGGTCGTCATCCGCACCCCGCACGAGATGCCGCTCGAGCAGCGGCTCATGCGGGTCGGCAACGAGATCGAGCGGTTGCTCGATGAATACCAGCCAGGGGCCGTCGCGATCGAGCGGGTATTCGCGCAACACAACCTGCGCACCGTGATGGGCACGGCGCAGATCAGCGGGGTGGCATTGCACCTCGCGGCGAAACGGGGCCTGGTCGTCGGGTTGCATACGCCATCCGAGGTGAAGGCGGCGATCACCGGATACGGCTCGGCCGATAAGAAGCAGGTCGCGACCATGGTCGCCAGGGTTCTCGGTCTCGCCGAGCTGCCACAGCCTGCGGACGCATCTGACGCGCTCGCGATCGCCATCTGCCATGCCTGGAAACGCGGCGCCGCCGTCGCGACCCCGGGCGACACGCTCACGCCCGCACAGGAAGCGTGGCTCGCCGCCGAACGTTCCGCGGGGAAGTCTGCTCCCAAACGTAGGCTGGCTCCATGATTTCTTCTGTCCGCGGCATCGTGCTCGGCGTCGCCGGAACGACCGCGGTCATCGAAGTCGGGGGAGTGGGGCTGTCTGTCACCATCACGCCTCAGCACGCTCTCTCCCTGCGCGTCGGCACGGAGGCGACGGTCCGCACCGCGCTCATCGTTCGGGAGGACGACCTCTCGCTCTTCGGGTTCGTCGATTCCGATGAGCTGGCCGTCTTCGATCTCCTCCGTGGGGTCACCGGTGTCGGCCCCAAGTCGGCGATGGGGGTTCTCGCCGCGATGAGTCCCGGCCAGATCGCCCTCGCAGTCGCAACCGAGGACGACGCCGCATTCCGCAAGGTGTCGGGCATCGGTCCCAAGACGGCCAAACTCATCGTCCTGTCCCTCGCGGGCAAGATGCAGGTCGCCCCTACCGCGGCGCCGAATGCGCCCGTGTCCCAAGCCGGCGTCGGGAACAGCGTGCTCGTGGCGCTCGTCGGGCTCGGCTGGTCGGAGCGGGTTGCGGCCCAGGCGGTGGACGATGCGCTGGCCGGGGCATCCGCAGAAGAAACCGCCACGGTGCCCGCACTCCTTCGATTGGCCCTCACACAGCTTGGCCCGCAACAGACCGCCGGATCGAGCGCCCGTTGAGCGGCATCGAAGACCCGTCGGTCGCCATCATCAGGCCGACACCCGAATCGGATGCCGAGCTCGCCTTCGAGGGCGCCCTGCGTCCGAAGACCCTGGCCGAGTTCGTCGGCCAGTCCAAAGTGCGCGCGCAACTGCAGCTGTTGCTGCAGGCCGCCCGGCTGCAGAACCGCACCCCGGACCACATCCTCCTGGCCGGCCCTCCGGGGCTCGGCAAGACCACTCTCGCCATGATCGTTGCCGAGGAGAGCGGACGGCCGCTGCGGCTGTCGAGCGGCCCGGCGATCCAGCATGCTGGCGATCTCGCAGCCGTGCTGTCGTCCCTGGTGCCGGGGGAGATTCTCTTCATCGACGAGATCCACCGCATGGCGCGCTCGGCCGAGGAGATGCTCTACCTCGCGATGGAGGACTTCCGCATCGACATCATGGTCGGCAAGGGCGCCGGCGCGACATCCATCCCGCTCGATCTCGCACCGTTCACGCTCGTCGGCGCAACCACTCGTTCCGGCCTGCTGCCCAACCCGCTGCGCGACCGCTTCGGCTTCACCGCTCATCTCGAGTTCTATGCGGAGTCCGAACTCGAGCAGGTGCTCGCGCGCGCCGCATCCCTTCTCGATCTCCCGATCGATCGTGAGGCTCTTGCCGAAATCGCAGGACGTTGCCGGGGGACACCCAGGATCGCGAATCGGCTGCTGCGCCGGGTGCGCGACTATTCGCTCGTCCACGATTCCGCGGGCCTCGAAGCGGTGCACGCGGCGCTGAAGCTCTACGACGTGGATGAGCTGGGTCTCGACCGGCTGGACCGTGCCGTCATGGATATCATCCTGAGCCGTTTCGACGGCGGACCCGTCGGGCTGAACACTCTCGCCGTGTCGGTCGGCGAAGAAGCTGAAACGATCGAATCCGTCGTCGAACCCTTTCTCGTGAGAATCGGTCTGCTCACGCGCACGCCGCGCGGACGGGTTGCGACTCGTGCGGCCTGGAAGCACTTCGGTCTCACCCAGGCAAACGGTGGCCTCTTCGGGGATGACCTATAATTCAAGCTGGTCTCACAGTGCACAGGGTTAGACTCCCCGTGTTCTCCCCCTATGCACCCTCGGAAGGTTTGTTCGACCCATGGATCCAATCCTCATTGTTGTCGCGGTTGCGCTGGCCGTATTCGTTTTCTTCCAGTTCCGCAGCTCTCGTAAGCGCGCGAAGGAGACCGCCGAGCGTCAGGCTTCGATTCTTCCGGGCGCCGAGATCATGACGAACTACGGTCTCTACGGAACCATCCTGTCCATCGATGACGACACCAACGTCGCTCTCATCGAGACGACCCCCGGTACGGTTCTCAAGATCCACCGCCAGACGATTCTCAAGGTGGTCGAGGATGAGACCCCCGCAGTCGTCGAAGAAGCGCCGACCGCGGAGCTCAACCAGGACAGCGCGATCGTGTCCGGCGAGCCGGAGTTCGGTGAGCGCATCGAGCCAGAGACGAAGAAGCCCGGCCGCAAGCCCACCAAGAAGGCCGGCGAGTAGCCGCTAACCTGATGTTTGCCCACGTGCGACCCGCATGTGGGCCCTCCAGTGTGGAGCGTGCGAATGCCGCAACACGCCCGTAGAAAGCTGAGATCGCTGTGGCAAGAACGACCCCGGTCAAAAAGGCCCTGAGGTCGCTGACCTGGCTCCTGGTGATCATTGCCGGTCTCACCGCGATCAATGGTGCGGCTGTGCTCTGGGGTCAAGGCGCGAACAAGGGCTCGTGGGCGCCGAAACTCGCTCTCGACCTCGAGGGCGGCACCGAGATCATCCTGGCGCCGCAGGTCGCGAACGGCGCGGCCGCACCGACCGCCGAACAGCTCAATCAGGCGGTGTCGATCATCCGCCAGCGCATCGATGCGAGTGGTGTCTCGGAGGCTGAGATCAACACGCAGGGCAGCCAGAACGTGGTCGTGTCGATTCCCGGCATTCCCGACAAGGCGACTATCCAGCGGATCGAGTCTTCCGCCAAGCTCGAGTTCCGTGCCGTGCTGCAATCGGATGCCGCGGCGACGAGCACTGCCGGGTCGCCGAGCGCGACACCGAGTCCGAGCGCGTCGCCGAGTGCGCCGCTCCAATCCACGCCGAGCGTGAGTCCGACGAATGGCAGCGATGACGCCTGGGTGACGCCGGCACTTCAGCAGCAGTTCACCGACTTCACCTGCGACAAGGTCGAAGCGGCGAATACGAACGTCGCCGACCCGAAGAAGCCGCTCATCACCTGTGACGACGCCGGCCAGTACAAATACATCCTCGGGCCGGTCGAGGTCGCCGGTGAGACGATCACCGATGCGACCAGCGGGCTCAACTCCAACAGCCAGGGTGTTAGCACCGGCCAGTGGGCGGTCAACATCGTATTCAACGCCACGGGCACGAGGGAGTTCGCGGCGGTGACGACGCGGCTCAACGCGCTCACCGGGGTGAAGAACCAGTTCGCAATCGTGCTCGACGGGCGCATCATCTCCGCTCCGACGACAAACGCGGTCATCACGGATGGCAAGCCGCAGATCACCGGTTCATTCACCCAGACGACGGCGAAGACCCTCGCCGACCAGCTCAAATTCGGTGCGCTGCCGATCGGCTTCAAAGTGCAGAGCAACGACGCCATCTCGGCGACCCTGGGTAAGAGCCAGCTGCAGAGCGGCCTGCTCGCCGGCCTCATCGGCCTCGTCCTCGTCGTCGTCTACTCGCTGATCCAGTACCGCACCCTCGGCCTGCTGACCGTCGCCTCGCTCGTGATCGCGGCGGTGATCACCTACCTGGTCGTCATCCTGCTGTCATGGCGGGAAGGTTATCGGCTGTCGCTCGCCGGCGTCGCCGGCCTCATCGTGGCGATCGGTATCACCGCGGACTCCTTCATCGTGTACTTCGAGCGAATACGCGACGAGCTGCGAGACGGCCGTGCCCTCGAGTCCGCGGTCGAAGCCGGCTGGAAACGGGCCCTGCGTACCATCATCGCCTCGGATACGGTCAACTTCATGGCGGCCGCGATCCTGTTCATCCTGGCCGTCGGAAACGTCAAGGGTTTTGCGCTGACCCTCGGGATCACAACGATCATCGACCTGGTCGTGGTCTCGCTGTTCACGCATCCGATGCTGCAACTCATCGCACGCAGACCCTTCTTCAACGAGGGACATCGCTTCAGCGGTCTCGATCCACGTGCGCTCGGTGCCGTGTACCGCGGTCGCGCCACCTTCCGTGACCCGGTGAATGTCTCGTCCACCAAGAAGGCCGCCGTCAGCCGCGAAGCGCAGAAGAGGCAGACCATCGCCGAACGCAAGGCGGCCGAGCTGGCGGCCGGCGCCAGGCAGTCCAGTAGCCGCAGCAAGGGGAAGGATTCCTGATGGCCAGCTTCTCTCAGTTCGGCAACGACCTCTACACCGGCAAGCGCTCATACAACATCGTCGGACGCCGCAGGATCTGGTACTCCATCGCGGCGGTGCTCATCCTGGTCGTCGTGATCGTTCCGATCCTCCGTGGCGGTTTCGTCTTCGGCATCGAATTCCGCGGCGGATCGCAATTCGAGGTCTCGAACACGACCAATCTGAACCAGCCATTCGCGGAGCACACCGTGACGAGCGTGGTTCCCGGAGCCAACCCCCGGGTCACGACGATCGGCGGGCACTCCGTACGGATCCAGACCGACCAGCTGACCAGCGACCAGAGCGCCAACGTGCAGGACGCCCTCGCGAAGGCTTACAACGTGAAGAGGTCGGACGTCACGGCGTCCTTCATCGGCGCGACCTGGGGACAGGACATCACGCAACAGGCGGTGACCGCCCTGATCGTATTCGTCATCCTCGCCGCCATCGTCATGGCGCTGTACTTCCGCACCTGGAAGATGTCTCTGGCCGCGCTCGTGGCGCTGATGCACGACCTCATCCTCACGGCGGGCGTCTACGGCGTATTCCGTATCGAGGTCACCCCGGCGGCGGTGATCGGCTTCCTCACGATTCTCGGTTACTCGCTCTACGACACTGTCGTGGTGTTCGACAAGATCCGCGAGAATACCGGCGAGGACGGCGCCGAGTCACGCCGTACCTTCGCCGAATCGGTCAACCTCGCGGTCAACCAGACGCTGGTGCGCTCGATCAATACGTCGGTCGTCGCGATCCTGCCCGTCGGTGCGATCCTCTTCATCGGCGCATTCGTGCTCGGTGCGGGAACGCTGCGGGACATCTCGCTGGCGCTCTTCATCGGAATCATCGTCGGCACCTATTCGACGATCTTCATCGCGGCTCCTCTCTACGCGCACCTCCGCAGCGGTGAAGACGCCATCAAGAAGAGGGACAAGCGCACCGCCGCGGTCCGCCAGGCGAGTCTCGCCAACCAGTAGTTTTTCCCCACGAGGAGCAGCATGAGCGGTTTTCCCGAGGTAAGCGCGACCGAGGCTATCGAACTCGCGAAGAACGGTGCCTGGGTGCTCGACGTGCGCGAGCAGGACGAGTGGGATCGCGGTCATTCTCCCCTCACCCACCTGTTGCCGATGTCGGCCATCACCGAACGGCTTCCCGAGGTGCCGAGCGACCAACGGGTGCTCGTCGTGTGCCTCGCGGGCTCCCGTTCGCTGCGTGTCACCAAGGCGTTGCAGGATGCCGGCTATGACGCCGTCAATGTGGTCGGCGGCATGCTCGCCTGGGCGGAGGCGGGTGGCGAAATCGTCTCCGAGGGCATGGGAACACCCCGCATCGGCTGATCCGGCGGGCTTTCGCGCCCTCAGCGAACCCCGCAGGAGCACTCGATATGCGGTGATAGTTTTGCACAGGGAGGAGGAGCGATGACCGAGACGACAACACCCAGCTCTCCGGCGTCGGGAGCGGCCTCCCTTCGTACTCTTCTTCCGCGAATCTTCTCCAAGGCGCAGCCGACCGGAGCCGTGGACAGGCTCATCAAGACGGCCAGGCTGCATCATCCGAAGTCCGATGTCAGCATCATCGAGCGGGCGTATACGACCGCCGAGACAGCACACCGCGGCCAGTTGCGTCGGAGCGGCGAGCCGTACATCACCCACCCGGTCGCGGTCGCCCAGATCCTGGCGGATCTCGGCATCGGGCCGAAGACACTCGCTGCTGCTCTGCTGCACGACACGGTCGAAGACACCGATTACACGCTCGACCACCTGCGTGACGATTTCGGCGATGAAATCGCCATGCTGGTCGACGGAGTCACGAAGCTCGACAAGCTGAAATACGGTGACAGCGCCCAGGCGGAGACCGTCCGCAAGATGGTCGTCGCCATGTCGAAAGACATCAGGGTCCTGGTGATCAAGCTCGCCGATCGTCTGCACAACGCCCGGACCTGGGGTTTCATGCCGACCGAGAGTGCGACGCGAAAGGCACAGGAAACGCTGGAGATCTACGCGCCCCTGGCCCACCGACTCGGCATCCAGACCATCAAGTGGGAGCTCGAAGACCTGTCGTTCGCTGTGCTCTATCCGAAGCTCTACGTGGAGATCGAGAGCCTCGTCAAGCAGCGCACCCCGCAGCGCGAGGAATTCGTGCAGCAGGTGATCGATGCGGTCAACAACGACCTCAAGGCATCGAAGATCAAGGGCAAGGTCGTCGGGCGCCCGAAGCAGTATTACTCGATCTACCAGAAGATGATCCTGCGCGGCCGTGAGTTCGACGAGATCTACGATCTCGTGGGCATCCGCGTGCTCGTGGGCTCCGTACGCGACTGCTACGCGGTCCTCGGCTCGATCCATGCGCGCTGGAACCCGATTCCCGGGCGGTTCAAGGATTACATCGCCACCCCGAAGTTCAACCTGTACCAGTCGCTGCACACCACCGTCATCGGCCCGAAGGGTCGCGCCGTCGAGATCCAGATTCGTACCGACGAGATGCACCAGCGCGCGGAATTCGGAGTCGCGGCACACTGGAAATACAAGGAACGCGTCAACGGCGGCAAGGGCGTCAGCAGCGACCTCAGCGACGACGGCGACATGGCCTGGCTCGCCCACATCTCCGACTGGCAGGCCGAAACGGTCGACCCGAACGAATTCCTCGACTCCCTGCGCTTCGAGATCGGTGCCAAAGAGGTCTACGTCTTCACGCCGCAGGGCAAGGTCATCGGCCTGCCCGCCGGCGCAACCCCCGTCGACTTCGCCTACGCCGTGCACACCGAGGTCGGACACCGCACGATGGGCTCCAAGGTCAACGGCCGACTGGTTCCCCTGGAGAGCACACTCAACAGCGGCGATGTGGTCGAGATCTTCACCTCGAAGAACCCGGATGCGGGTCCGAGCCAGGGCTGGCTGAATTTCGTCAAGAGCCCGCGTGCCCGCAACAAGATCAAGCAGTGGTTCACCAAGGAACGCCGTGACGAGGCGATCGAGCAGGGCAAGGACGCCATCGCGCGTGCCATGCGCAAGCAGAACCTTCCGTTGCAGAAGCTGATGAACCAGGATTCGTTCAGCGAGGTCGCGTCGCAGATGCGGTACGAGGACATCTCGGCGCTCTACGCCGCGGTCGGCGAAGGCCACGTCTCCACGCAGTCGGTCATCGAGAAGGTGCTTGCAACACTGCACACCGAGGCGGAGACCGAGGATGCGGAGATCCCGTTCCCGACCAAGGGGCGCAGCAAGCAGCTTCGCAACAGCGACTCTGGCGTGCTCGTACGCGGCGCCCCGGACATCCTCGTCAAGCTCGCCAAATGCTGCACCCCCGTGCCAGGCGATCCCATCGTCGGTTTCGTCACACGCGGTGCAGGGGTTTCTGTGCACCAGGCGGACTGCCACAACGTCGCCTCCCTGCTGAACGAACCAGAGCGCATGATCGATGTGGAGTGGGCGCCGACCTCGTCGAGCGTCTTCCTCGTGCAGATCCAAGTCGAAGCGCTGGACCGGGCCGGTCTGTTGTCGGACGTGACACGTGTTCTCTCAGAGAGCCACGTCAACATCCTTTCGGCGACGGTGTCGACCTCGAGCGATCGCCTGGCGCTCAGCCGTTTCGTGTTCGAGATGGGGGATACCACCCACCTCGACGCGGTGCTGAACGCCGTGCGACGCATCGACGCCGTCTACGACGTGTACAGGGTCTCCGGGGGCTGAGAGTACGCGGCAGCCGCGGCGATGCGGTCGAGCGCCATCCGCTTGCCGGGCAGGTTTCGTCGCCTGTCGAGCATCGCGACGCATTCCGGCACGCCGAATTCGTCGAGCAGCATGAGCGCGCCGGCGATACGGAGTTCTTCCTCGCCGAACGAGCGGCTGAACCGAGCCAGGTCTACGACGGTCCTGAGCGGGGTGGTCACGGTGAGGCCCGCGCACTCGAACAGGTCTGATTCGTCGATCACCACCTCGCGCACGGTGATTCGTGCAACGCCGGTCGGGCGCACCCTGGCCGCGATGTCGGCACAGAATTGATGCTGCGCCGGCGGTCTCGCCAGCACTCCGAGCACCCAGGCCGCAGTGCGCTGCTCCGCGATCAGCCGAGGCGCGAACAATGCCGACAGCGACCTCGCGCGGAGGTCACGTCGGTCGATCTCGTCGACGGGGCTGAAGCAGTCGTCGACGGCGTAGACCTCGCCGTCCAGCCGCGCCGCGTGGAGCTCGGCCTGCGGGAGGTCGAAACGGGAGAGGACGGGCGGCAGGCGCTGCGGCATCCGTCCATGGTCGTGGCTGCCAGCGGATGCCGACGGCTATCGTCGCCATCTGTGGATAAGCGATCGCCGCCGGGAGCTGTGAGCTAACCGATTGCCTTCAGCCAGGCCTTGCGCGCCTCGAGGGCCTCTTCGGCATCCTTGATCTTTGCGGCATCGCCGCTGGTTTTCGCGTCGGCGAGCTCGCGCTCGAGTTTGGCGATCGCGTCCTGAAGCTGGCCGGCGAGGCCCTCCGCACGTGCAATTCGCTCGGGGTTGCTCTTCTGCCAGTGTTCTTCGTCGAGCTTGCGCACAGCGGTTTCGACCTTGCGCAGACGCTCCTCGATCGGCTTGACCTTCTCACGCGGAACCTTGCCGATGGCATCCCAGCGACGCTGGATCGACAGCAGCGCATCCTTCGCCTTGTTGCGATCGGTCTCGCCGATCAGGGGCTCAGCCTCGGCCAGCAGGGCGAGTTTGAGTTCCAAATTGCCGCTGAACTCTTCGTTTTCGCGTGTCTCGACCTCTGACTTCGCGGCGTAGAGTGCGTCGCCGGCCGTCTTGAACTTCGCCCAGAGTGCGTCATCGAACTTCTTGCCGGCACGCCCCGCGTTCTTCCACTCGTCGAGCAGCGAGCGGTAAACGGGGATGCCGTCGAGACCCTTGGACGTGAGTGCTTCGGCCTTCTCGACCAGCTCCTGCTTCTTACTGCGGGCGTCTTTGTGCACCGAATCGAGTTCGGCGAAGAAAGCCTTGCGATGCGTCTCGATCGTCGTGCGAGCGGCCCGGAACCGCTTCCAGAGTTCGTTGCTTTCGTTCTTCGGCAGGCGAGGACCGTCCTGCTGGTGCTTCTGCCAGCGGGTGAAGATGTCGTCGAGGGTCGCACTCACCTGCTTCCACTGAGCCTTGGCCGGGTCCTGGGCCGCGAGCGTCTCGGCTTCGACGACGAGGGCTTCCCGCTCGGCCAGCGCGGCATCCGTCACAGCCTTGGTCTCGGCGGTCTGCTTCTCGGCGAGCTCGCCGACGGCGCCGTCGAGCGCGTCGAGGCGGGCGACCAGCGACTGCAGGTCGCCGACCGCGTTGGCGGTTGCGACGGTGTTCTTCAGGGTCGAAATCGTCTTGGCTACATCCGCGGCGGCCGTGCCGCGTTTGATGCGTTGCTCGAGCAGGGTCACCTGTCCGGCGAGCTCGACATATTTCCGCTCGAAGTAGGCCATGGCCTCTTCCTGGCTGCCGTCGGGATACTGTCCGACGGCACGTTCAGAGTCGCCCTCGCGAACGAAGACGGTCCCCGTCTCATCAACGCGGCCCCATGGAGCCTGATCGTTTGTCGCCAAAAGTCTCACCCTTGCTGCTCGGGCCATGTCGAGAAATGGCCGGGCACCAGCCTATTGCACTGTCAGTTGCGTGATCTTCGTCGGAGTGACGGGAGCGCCATCCGTGGTGCTGCTCGCGGTCGGAACGACGCCGCCACTGGCGATCGCACCGATGAACGCGTCGAGGCCGCTCGTCACGGTGCCGAAGACGGTGTACCCGCCGGTGGAGGTGTCCAGGGTCGTGTCACCGTAGGTGATGAAGAACTGGGTGCTCTGGCTGTAGGCGGTGGTGCCACGTGCCATCGCTATCGTGCCCGCGGGGTAGACGCCGTTGCTCGGCGTGTTCTCGAGCGGGCCGAAGCTGAATCCGACATCGCCGGTACCATCGCCGTTGACCGAGCCGCACTGGATCAGTTTGGCCGTGTCGCTGTTCGTCAGGCGGTGGCAGGTGCTTCCGGTCGAGGTGTAGAAGCCCTGCTGGGCCAGAGAGATGAAGACCGAGGCTGCCTGCGGCGCCTTCGCGCCATCCAGCTGGATGCCGAGCTTCACGCTGTTGAGATCGAGTTCACCCGTCCAGGTGCGCCCCTGCGCGATATCGGCGGATGGCACGTTGCCGACATTCGCGGCGCCGGCCGCCGCCGAACTGCTCGCCGAGGGAGTGGGCGAGGGCATGCCAGGGCCTGCTGTGAAGTAGAAGACCTGGGTGAGCGTCGCCAGCGCTGCGACCACGACGACACCCACGATCGCGAGGACGTTGTCGCGTCGTCGGCGTTTGACCTGGTTGGCGTGCACCGCCTGTCGGGCGTTGTAGCGGCGTAGGCGATCCCGTGCCTCACGTGCGTCGCGCTCGGCGTTCTTGCTCGGTGCCACCTGTGTCCTCCATCGGGCCTGCTGGGATGCCCCCATGAACTTTATCGGAAGGGGAGTTATCGGTTGTCGCAACTACCATTGCGTTCATGGTGGATGCCCAGCTAGGCCTTCGTGGTGGAGCGACGCCCCTCGCCGTGCGTATGCGACCGCGCAGCCTCGACGAAGTCGCGGGCCAACGTCACCTGCTGACGCCCGGTTCGCCGCTCGTGAGTCTCGCCTCGGACAAGACGGGGGAGCAGGGCTCCGTCTCAGTGATCCTCTGGGGTCCGCCCGGCACGGGCAAGACGACCCTTGCTCAGGCGATCGCCCACAGTTCCGGACGCAAGTTCGTCGAGCTCTCCGCCGTCAACGCCGGCGTCAAGGACGTGCGCGAGGTGATGGAGGCGGCGATGTCAGCCCGGGATCTCTACGGCGTGTCCACGGTGCTCTTCCTCGACGAGATCCACCGATTCTCGAAGGCGCAGCAGGACGCGCTGTTGCCCGGCGTCGAGAACGGCTGGGTCATCCTCGTTGCAGCCACGACCGAGAACCCGTCGTTCTCGGTGATCTCGCCGTTGCTGTCGCGGTCGCTCCTGCTCACCCTGAACGTGCTGAGCGATGAGGATCTCGGCGTGCTGGTGGACCGCGCGGTGAGCGATCCGCGCGGCCTGAACGACAAGGTCGTGCTCGAAGCGGATGCGCGCGCGGCGATCATCCGCCTGGCATCGGGCGACGCCCGCCGCGCCCTCACGGCGCTTGAGGCTGGGGCGCTTTCTGCATCGTCGACCTCGGAGGAAGACAAACCCGTCGTCACCGAGGACATCGTCGCGATGGCCGTCGACCGTGCCCTGCTGCGCTACGACCGCAACGGCGATGAGCACTACGACGTGATCAGCGCCTTTATCAAGTCGGTGCGGGGCTCGGATGTCGACGCCGCACTTCACTACCTGGCGCGCATGATCGAGGCCGGCGAGGATCCGCGATTCATCGCGCGGCGCGTCATGATCAGCGCGGCAGAAGACATCGGCATCGCCGACCCGCAGGCGCTCGTCGTCGCCGTGGCCGCGGCCGACGCCGTGCAGTACGTCGGCATGCCGGAAGGGCGCATCCCGCTGGCCGAAGCGGTCGTCTACCTCGCGACCGCTCCGAAGTCGAACGCCGCCTATATGGCGCTCGATGCGGCGATAGCGGATGTGCGCGCGGGCAAGATCGGACGGGTGCCGAAACATCTGCGAGATGCCCACTACGCGGGGGCGAAGCGGCTCGGGCACGGTAAGGGCTACCAGTACTCCCACGACTCCGAACTCGGCGTCGTAAAGCAGCAGTACCTGCCCGATGAGCTGCTCTCGACGCGCTATTACGAGCCGACGGAGCACGGCAACGAGCGGGACGTGAAGGCCCGGCTGGAAAAGCTGCGCCGCATCATCCGCGGGGAGTGACCACTGCGGGTTGGGTGAGGAGCGTCAGCGAGGTATCGAAACCCACGAGCAACGCATGACGATCTCGATACGGGCGCTGCGCGCCCTACTCGATCCACAGGGGCGGGCGGTGCGCGCCCTACTCGATCCACAGGGGCGGGCGCTGCGCGCCCTACTCGATCCACAGGGGAGGAGTCTGCTACGATTGACCCCGCCTACAGAGGGCTTTCGCGCACGGCTGCTGCGGAGGTCATTCTGAGGGAAGCGTCCTTTAGCCGGACGGTACCCGGTGGCAATCCCTCTTCCCAATTGTGTTCGCGCTCGCGCGCGTGTCTCGGCTGTGCACATCCGCACGGTGGAGGCGAAGAGAATCGAAAGGAAACCGTGTCTACCAAGTCACGTACTCGCAGCAAGACCCGCCTGTCGCGGGCGTTGGGCATTCCGCTCACCCCGAAGGCAGCGAAATACCTCGAAAAGCGTCCGTATCCTCCGGGGGAGCACGGCCGCACCAAGCGCAAGACCGACAGCGACTACGCCGTTCGTCTTCGTGAGAAGCAGCGTCTGCGTGCCCAGTACGGCATTCGCGAGGCCCAGCTCAAGATCCAGTTCGAAGAGGCGCGTCGCGCCGCTGGCCTGACCGGTGAGAACCTGGTCGAGCAGCTCGAAATGCGTCTCGACGCCCTCATCGTTCGTGCCGCGTTCGCGCGCACCACGGCCCAGGCCCGTCAGCTGATCGTCCACCGCCACATCCTCGTCGATGGCCAGCGGGTCGACCGTCCCTCCTTCCGCGTGAAGCCGGGCCAGCTCATCCACGTGCACGCCAAGAGCGAGGGCATGGAGCCGTTCCAGGTTGCAGCCGCCGGCGGTCACGTCGACGTTCTGCCGAAGACCCCCGGCTACCTCGAGGTCGAGATCGACAAGCTGCAGGCGCGCCTCGTGCGCCGCCCGAAGCGTGCCGAAGTTCCGATCACGTGTGAGGTCCAGCTCGTCGTCGAGTACTACGCGGCTCGCTAAGCGATCTGTTTTGTCAGGAGGGGTCCGGCTTGCGCCGGGCCCCTCCTGCGTTTAGCCGCGGGCCTGTCCCATTCGTCCCGTCGAATGGGCGGTGCGGGCCGCCGATCGGTCCAATAGGGTTGGACGTCCAATAGGGTTGGACAGGGCCGCAGCAGGCGTGCCGGAGCGACTGATTGGTGGATCACATGAGTGGTGGCGATATCGCCGGACTGATCGCGGCGGGAGTATTCGCGGTTCTCGTCGGGCTGCTGGCCGTTCCGCTTCTCAAGTTGGGCAGGGTGTTCGATGAGAGCCGTGCCGCGATCCACGACCTGAGCGCGAACGTCACCCCGCTGCTCGAAGAAGCCACGACGACGATCAGTGAGACGAACAAGCAGCTGGCCCGGGTGGACACGATCACCAGCGGCATCGCCGAGGCGACGGGCAACATCTCCTCGCTCATCGCGTTGTTCGCGGCCACCGTCGGAGGTCCGCTCATCAAGCTCGCCGGATTCTCCGCGGCCGTGCGAGCGGCGATGTCGGGGCTCAAGCCCAAGCGGCGTTCGAAGTAAGCTTGTTTCCCAGGCTCGCACCGCACAATCCGTTTCACACTCAGCAGGGAGTAACCAGATGAAGAATCTACTGTGGCTCATCGTCGGTATCGGTGTCGGCTTCATTGCTGCGCACCAGATCAACAAGACACCTGAGGGCAAGAAGTTCTTCGAGGATGTCGACAACCGGGCGAAAGAGTTCAGCAACGCGGTGGTCGACGGTTACAGGGCCCGCGAGGCAGAGCTGCGCGCGGCGGTCGCCGACGCGGAAGACGTCATCGCCGACCTTCGCAGCAAGAGCTAGAACTTTCTCGCGGCCGCGCCTGCGCTCGGCCCCTATTCCAGGACACCATGCAGACCGCTGACATCCGTGGGCGCTGGCTCGATTACTTCTCCGAGCGCGGCCATACCGTAGTTCCTTCGGCATCGCTCGTGAGCGACGACCCGACCCTCCTCTTCACGGTTGCGGGCATGGTGCCCTTCGTTCCGTATCTGACCGGGCTCGTTCCTCCGCCGTATCCGCGCGCCACCAGCGTGCAGAAGTGCATCCGCACCCTCGACATCGAGGAGGTCGGCAAGACGCCCCGGCACGGAACGTTCTTCCAGATGAACGGCAACTTCTCGTTCGGCGACTACTTCAAGGAGAAGGCGATCACCTACGCCTGGGAGCTGCTCACGACATCCGAGGCGGATGGCGGCTACGGCTTCGCGGAGAAAGACCTCTGGGTCACGGTCTACAAGGACGATGACGAGGCCTTCGACCTGTGGAAGAAAATCGCGGGACTCCCGGATGAGCGCATCCAGCGTCTCGACATGGACACCAACTACTGGTCGACAGGGCAGCCGGGCCCCGCGGGACCGTGCTCCGAGATCTTCTTCGACCGCGGGCCCGCCTATGGTGCGGACGGTGGCCCGGCGACGGACGACGATCGCTATGTCGAAATCTGGAACCTCGTCTTCATGCAGTACCTTCGCGGCCCCGGCTCCGGCAAGAACTTCGAGATTCTCGGCGACCTTCCGATGAATAACTTCGACACCGGCATGGGCCTGGAGCGCGTCGCCTTCCTCAAGCAGGGCGTCGAGAATTTCTACGAGATCGACCAGGTCCGCCCGGTGCTCGACCGCGCCGCAGAGCTGTCGGGTCGTCGTTATGGCGCCGTGCACGACGACGACGTGCGGATGCGCGTGGTCGCCGATCACGTGCGCTCGAGCCTTATGCTCATGTCCGACGGTGTCACGCCGTCCAACGAGGGCCGTGGATATATCCTGCGCCGCCTGCTGCGCCGCACCGTCCGCTCGATGCGGCTGCTCGGCGTGGACACCGCGACCTTCGAGGAACTGTTCCCCGCGTCGCGCGATGCGATGAAGGCGGCCTACCCGGAGGTGGAGTCCGACTACGATCGCATCTCCCGGTTGGCGTACGCGGAGGAGGAGACCTTCCTCCGTACGCTCGCGAGCGGCACGAGCATCCTCGACCTGGCGGTGTCGAAGACGCAGCGCGCAGGCGTGACAGAGCTGCCGGGCGACACCGCGTTCCTGTTGCACGATACCTTCGGTTTTCCGATCGACCTCACGCTGGAGATGGCGGAGGAGGCAGGCCTGAGCGTCGACCGCGATGCTTTCGACGCCCTCATGCTCGAGCAGCGCACGATGGCGAAGGCCGATGCCAAGGCGAAGAAGACCCTGCTCGCCGACCTCTCGGTCTACAGCGCCTTTCGCGCACAGGGCGAGACGGTCTTCACCGGCTACGACTACCTGAACACCGATACCACGGTGCTCGGCCTTATCGTCGACGGCGTCTCCGTGAACAGGGCCGTGGTGGGTGACATCGCGGAGGTGATCCTCGCTGAGACCTCGCTCTACCCGGAGTCCGGCGGGCAGGAGGCGGATGCGGGAAGCATCGTCGGCAATGGCTTCGACCTCGAAGTGCTCGATGTGCAGCGTCCGGTCAAGGGGCTCGTCAGCCACCGGGTGCAGGTCCGTTCCGGCGAGGTCGGAGTAGGGGATGCCGCGACCAGCGTCGTGGACCCCGAATACCGTCGCGGCGCGACCCAGGCGCACTCGGCGACGCACCTCATCCACGCGGCACTCAGGGAGGTGCTGGGGCCGGAGGCTCACCAGGCGGGCTCAGACAACCGAGCCGGTTACATGCGACTCGACTTCAACTGGAACAAGCCCCTGTCGCTCGCGACCCGCTCCGAGATCGAAGGCATCGCGAACAACGCCGTCCGGCAGAATCTCGAGGTCTCCACCCGCATCATGCCCATCGACGACGCCCGTGCCCTCGGTGCGATGGCGCTGTTCGGTGAGAAGTACGGCGACACCGTGCGCGTCGTGGAGATCGGCGGACCGTGGTCGCTCGAACTCTGCGCAGGCACGCACGTGACCCGCAGCGCGGAGATCGGGCTCATCAACGTGATCAGCGAGTCCTCGGTCGGCTCGAGCAACCGGCGTATCGAGTCGCTCGTCGGTATCGAGGCGTTCCGCGACCTGACGACGGAGCGCGCGATCGTGAACGAGCTCACAACGAACCTCAAGACGCCGCGGGAGCAGTTGCCGGAGCGTATCTCGGAGCTGCTGTCGAGCCTCAAGGCGGCGGAGAAGCGTATTGCCGAGTTCGAGTCGGCTGCCCTGGCCGAACGCGTTCCCGCGCTTCTGGCCGAGGTCGAGACCGTCGGCGACCTGCGGGTGCTGTTCAAGGACGTCGGAACACTGGGATCCTCCGATGATCTGCGTTCGCTCGTGACGACGGTGCGCGGTCGCCTCGGCACCGATGCCGTCGTCATCGCACTGGCCGCGAATGTGGCGGGCAAGCCAGCGGTGATCGTCGCGACCAACGACGCCGCGCGCAACCGCGAGGTCAAGGCAGGCCAGCTCGCGAAGGTGGCCGCCGGGGCACTCGGCGGTGGCGGCGGTGGCAAGGACGACCTCGCCCAGGGCGGTGGCTCCGACCTCGGGGCGATCCCGGCCGCCTTCGAGGCCATCTCCCGCACGCTCTGGCCCTGAGCATGCGATCGGGCGTGCGCCTCGGGGTCGACGTGGGCAAAGTCCGCATCGGACTCGCGCAGAGCGACCCGCATGGCATGCTCGCAACGCCGGTGATGACCGTTCCCCGCGGCGCCGATGACGTACGAACCATCCTCGAACACGCCGCAGAGCTGAATGCTGTCGAGATCGTCGTCGGTCTTCCGCTTGCTCTTTCGGGCGGTGAGACGGCGTCCACCCAGGACGCCCGCGACTTCGCAGCGAGGATCGGCGCGTCGACGAGCCTGCCGGTGCGGCTCGTGGACGAGCGCCTGTCGACGGTCTCCGCGCAACGGGCGATGCAGGCATCCGGGAGAAACACCAAACGCTCACGTCCCGTGATCGATCAGGTGGCCGCAGTTATAATTTTGCAGCACGCCCTCGATGTCGAGCGCTCTGGAGGAAACCCTCCCGGTGTGGTCGTCGAACCGGACGAAGGACAGTAGCTCGTGGCAGATGATCCCAGCTGGGACGACATTTTCAACTCGCAGCCAGGTTCGACGGAGAACGTCGAGCCGGCGGCGCCCCAGTCGCGACGCGAACTGCGCGAGCGTCAGCCGAAGCGCGGGCGAGAGAGGCGAGTCGACGACTACGACCTGCCTCCCCAGAGAAAGAAGAAGCGCAAGCTCACCTGGCTCTGGGTGCTCCTGAGCATCGTCGTGGTTCTTGGCGGCGCCGCGACGGCGGTGTGGTTCACCTTCGAGCCGCAGATCAGGCAGGTGCTCGGCTCGCAGGGGGGCAACGACTACACCGGCCAGGGCACCGGCAAGGTGATCGTCACCATCAAGAACGGCCAGATCGGCGGGGATGTGGCCAAGACCCTCGCGGCCGCGGGGGTCACCAAGACCTACGACGCGTTCTACGGCCTGCTGCTCAAAAGCCCCCAGGTCAATTTCCAGCCCGGCAGCTACCAGCTGAAGAAGGAGATGAGCGCCAAGGCGGCACTTGCGGCGATCACCGATCCCAAGAACAAGGTCCTGACCCGGGTGACCCTCCCGGAGGGGATCACCGTCAAGGGCGTCGTGAGTCGACTCGCGGACCTCAGCCAGAGCACCGGCGTCACCCGGCAACAGCTGGACGCCGCCGTCGCCGACTACAAATCCTACGGCCTGCCCCCCGAAGCACCGAGTCTCGAAGGCTACCTGTTCCCGGCCACCTACTCGCTCGATCCGGGTCAGAGCGCACACGACATCATCAATACCTTCGTCAAGGAGATGTTCAGGAGGCTGGATGCGGCGGGCGTCGCTCCGGCGGATCGCCACCGTATTCTGACCCTTGCCGCCCTCACGCAGAAGGAGGGCGGCAGCACGGCGGACTTCCTCAAGGTCGCGCGGGTCTGGGACAACCGCATCGCGAAGGGTATGAACCTGCAGTCCGACGCGACCGTGAGTTACGGGGTCGGCGGCACGACGCTGGAGACGACACCCGCCCAGCGCGCGGACAAGACCAATCCGTACAACACCTATGCCAACCCCGGACTGCCGATCGGGCCGATCTCGAACCCGGGAGAAGCCGCGATCAACGCGACCCTGCACCCGGCGGACGGATCGTGGCTGTACTTCGTGGTCGTCAACTGCGCCACGGGGGAGACCGCCTTCTCCGACACGTTGGCCCAGCAGCAGGCAGCGAACAAACAGCTCGGCGAATGGCAGAAACAGAATCCCGGCGGCTGCAACTGATGCGACTCGCCGTGCTCGGGCATCCGATCGCGCACTCGAAGTCGCCGGCCATGCACGCCGCCGCCTATGCAGCTCTCGGCCTGCCATGGTCGTACGAGGCGATCGATGTGACCCCGGACGCCCTGCCGGAGTTCATCGCGAGCCGCGACGCCGAGTGGCGGGGTCTGTCGCTCACGATGCCGCTCAAACGCGACGTGCTGCCCCTTCTCGGAACGATGGACGAGTTCACCGAGCTCACGGGTGGTGCGAACACCGTTCTCTTCGACACGGAGCGACGGATGCTGCGCGGCTTCAATACCGATGTCTACGGCGTTACCGAGTCGTTTCGTGCCGCGGGGGTGGACAGCCTCACGACGGTGAGGCTGCTCGGCGGGGGAGCGACCGCCGCATCCGTGCTCGTCGCGGTCTCACGTCTCGGCGCGCGGCGGATCGTGGTCGCGGCGCGTTCCCCCGAGAAGCTCGGCCCGCTCGTCGCCCTCTCCGAGGTTCTCGACCTCGAGTTCACGATCGAGTCGCTCTCCGATATCGACCAGACTTTCGTGCCCGACGCCGTCGTGAGCACGCTGCCCAACGGCGTCGACCTCGGTCTCGACCTCGGCGAGGCGGTGCATCGCCGAGCAGTCCTGTTCGACGTGGCCTACGAGCCGTGGCCGACTGCCCTGGCGACGAAATGGGCCGCGGCGGGCGGGACGGTCATCCGAGGCCTGGAAATGCTCGCCCACCAGGCGCTCATCCAGGTGCGGATCTTCGTCAATGCGCATCCGGACACGGCTCTCGACGGTGAGCCATCCGTGTTCGCCGCGATGCGCGCAGCGGTCGGCCTCCCGAACTGAAATCCAGCGACCTCGCCTGTGGGAGGATTCTTACATGCTTCGATGGTTGACTGCAGGCGAATCGCACGGTCCGGAACTGGTGGCCATTCTCGAGGGACTGCCCGCTGGCGTACCGGTCTCGATGGCCGCGATCCAGGCCGACCTGCATCGGCGCACGCTCGGCTACGGCCGCGGTGCCCGTCAGAAATTCGAGCAGGATGAGCTCACGATCAGCGGCGGAGTCCGCTTCGGCCTCACGATGGGCAGCCCGATCGCCCTTCGCATCGGCAACACCGAGTGGCCGCGCTGGGTCGAGGTGATGAGCGCGGAGCCTGTCGACCCCGAGACGCTCCCGAAGGGGCGCGGCGCAGCCCTCACGCGTCCTCGCCCCGGGCACGCCGACCTCGTCGGAATGCAGAAATACGGCTTCGAGGAATCCCGGAACGTGCTCGAGCGCGCCAGTGCGAGGGAGACGGCCGCACGCGTCGCCCTCGGTGCCGTCGCGCGCTCCTTCCTCGCGGAGCTGGGTATCGGCCTGGTCGCCCACACCCTGTCGATCGGATCGGTGCGGGTTCCCGAGGGCCGGCCGCTGCCCGGTCCGGCGGATGTCGCGGCTCTCGATGCCGATCCGCTGCGCTGTTTCGATCCCGAAACGTCGGCTCGCATGGTCGCCGAGGTCGATGCGGCTCACGAGGACGGCGATACCCTCGGTGGCGTGGTCGAAGTGCTCGCCTTCAATCTCCCGCCGGGACTGGGCTCTTACACCCACTGGGACCGCAGGCTCGATTCGCAACTCGCGGCCGCGCTCATGGGCATCCAGGCCATCAAGGGGGTCGAGGTCGGTGACGGGTTCGCCACCGCGGCACGCCGCGGATCGCAGGCGCACGACGAGCTGTTCCAAACGGAGGACGGCATCGTGCGATCGACTGACCGGGCAGGTGGCACGGAGGGCGGCATGAGCACCGGCACCGTGCTCAGGGTCAGGGCCGCGATGAAGCCGATTTCCACCGTTCCGCACGCTCTGCGTACGGTCGACATCGCGGCGGGAAAATCCGCCGAGGCCCACCACCAGCGCTCGGACGTCTGCGCGGTTCCGGCGGCCGGCGTCGTCGCGGAGGCCATGGTCGCGCTCG
>JAODMW010000133.1 GCA_025464815.1 Microbacteriaceae bacterium
GGTCGTTCCCGCACGAGGTTTCCGGCGGCCAGAGGCAGAGGGTCGCGATAGCCATCGCCCTCGCCGGAGAACCGAAGCTGCTGATCGCCGACGAACCGACGACCGCGCTCGACGTGACCGTGCAGTCCGGCATCCTCGACCTGCTCGACGGCGTGGCACGCAAGCGGGGGATGTCGCTGCTGTTCATCAGCCACGACCTCGCCGTCGTCGCTCGGGTCACGGATCGGGTCCTCGTGCTGCGCGATGGCGAGGCCGTCGATCGCGGGCCGTTGGCCGAGCTCATCGCGGAGCCGCGGCATCCGTACACCCGCGACCTGGTGCATGGCGCACGCGCCCTCGACGAGGCGCTCGACCATCCGGGGCGGTTGTCATGAGCACTCAGCCCCTTCTCGAGGCCCAGGACCTCGGATATTCCTACCGCAATCGTGGACCGGCTCTCGCCGACGTGTCATTCGCCATCGACGCGGGAGTGAATCTGGGCATCGTCGGCGAGTCGGGAGCAGGCAAGACGACGCTGCTGCGGCTCATGCTCGGACTCGCGCGCCCGTCGACGGGACGCATCCTGAGCAACGGCATCACCCTGGATCCGGGCAACCGCACGGCTCTGCGCGAGTACCGGCGTTTCACCCAGGCGGTGTTCCAGGACCCGTATTCGTCGCTCGACCCCCGTCAGAACGTCGGCCGCATCGTGGCCGAGCCCCTGCGGTCCCTGCGGCTCGAGACAGGAAGGGAGGCCATTGCAGCGCGCGTTCAGCGAGCGCTCGACGCGGTGGGATTGTCTCCGGACGCCACGGAGCGCTACCCGCACGAATTCTCAGGCGGTCAGCGTCAACGTATTGCGATCGCGCGCGCGATCGTGCCCAATCCGCGGATACTACTCGCGGACGAACCCGTGAGCGCCCTCGACGTCTCCACCCGCGTCAGGATCATCGACCTCCTGGCGGAGCTCGGACATAAGCATGCCGGCTCCCCCGATCCGCTCACCGTCGTGCTGGTGTCCCACGATCTGAGCGCGGTCGCGGCTCTCTGCGAGCGGATGCTCGTGCTCGAGCGCGGACGGATCGTGGAGCAGGGCGATACCGGCACGGTGATCGCGCACCCGGATCATCCGTACACCCGTAGGCTCCTCGACAGCGTGCCGAGGCTGCCCAGGCGATAACGGAGGAAGGGCGCCCCTCCTGGCAGCGCTTAGAAGCTCCAGAAGGCCGCGAAGAGGCCGAGCGGCGCGAGAAGCGCGATGCCGAAGACCAGGATGAGAGCCGGCAGGGCCAGCATGACGCTGCCGAGAACGATCCCCCAGATGCTGAAGGCGCGGCTGGCGGGTTCACGCTTGAGGCCGAGGATGCCGAGGACGATGGCTGCGACCGGAACGACGAAGGTATAGCCGGCCACGATGGAGGCGGCACCGAGCACCAGGCTCAGGATGCCGAACATTTTGGATTCGGCTGCACCGGCCGCGGGCGGCTCGGTGCCGACCAGAGGCTGTTCGACGACGGGCTGTGCGGTTGACATGTTTTCTCTCCTTGGAATCGGTTGGTAGTCCAAGGCTAGAAACTCGCGAACGGCGCAGCCATGGGGGTAACCCCCGAAACGGCGAGGGATGACCCTAACGTCCGGGCAGCCGACGGAGTCCTTCGAGGAGGTCCTCCTGGCGCGCGGCAAGGCAGATCCTGATCCAGCCCTCCCCCGAGCGCCCGAAGGCGCTGCCCGGAGCGACGGCGACCCGCTGGTGCAGCAGGAAGCGTTCCGCCCAGCCGGCGACGTCCCCGCCAGAGGCGTGCTGCACGTCAACCCAGAGATAGAAGGCCCCGGTGGGACGCTGATAGCGGATACCGCGCTCATCGAGCAGCGCGCAGGCCGCCTCGAGATTGTCGCGGTAGTGCTCTCGCGAATCCGCCACATGCTGGTGATCGCCCGTGATGGCCGCGAGAGCCGCATATTGGCCCGGCATGCTCACGCAGCTGATGGATGCTTCCTGCACCGTCCGCATGATCGCGGTCAGACCGGGCGGGGTCACCAGGTAACCGACCCTGATGCCCGTCATCGCATAGGTCTTCGAGAGCGAGAAAACGCTGAACACACGGTCGTCGTCATCGAGACTCGCAATGCTGAGGTGCGGCTGGCCATAGGTGAAGTATTCGTAGACCTCATCGCTGATGATCCAGAGATCGTGGCGTTTCGCGAAATCCAGGAGTGCACGCAGCTGCGACTCGTCGAGCACGGTTCCAAGCGGATTCGACGGCGAGTTGACGATGATCACACGAGTGCGGTCGGTGACCAGGCGCTCCAGCTCCTCCAGGTCGGGGGCGAAGCCGTGCTCCGGACGCAGCGCATAGGGCACCGGCTCGGCCTCGAGCATCCGTGCGTTCATGGTGAATGTCGTGTATCCCGGGTCCGGAACGAGAACCTCGTCGCCCGACGCCAGCAACAGCCGCATGGCCTGGTGGAGGCCCTGGGTGGCGCCCATCGTCACCCAGACCTGTTCGACATCCACCCGTATGCGGTTCTGAACCGCGAGCTTCTCGACGATCGCCGCGCGAAGCGGGGCGATGCCGCCATTGGCAGAGTAATTCGTGAGGTCGTCGCGCCACGCCTGCGCACCCGCGGCCAGGATGTGCGGCGCGACGGGTCGATCCGGTTCCCCGACGCCGAGCGAGATCACATCGTCGAGCTCGACGGCCACCTCGTAAATCCTTCGGATGCCCGAAGCCGGTACGGAGGGAATGTGATGGGCGAGCGAAGGCATGCTTTCAGGCTATCGGGCCACGATCGTGCCAAAGCACCCAGCGATCGGATTGCCCGATCTGCTCGCCAACTGGTAATGTTGCCTGTTGGCTTGCGTGCCGCCTCCATCGAGGCCCGGCGCGATTCGCGGCCGAGAATCAGGATTCTACGATTCTCTTCCTCGGCTGCCCTGAACCATTCGGACTAACAAGAAAGTAACAACGTGGCAAACATCAAGTCGCAGATCAAGCGCATCGGCACCAACAAGAAGTCGCAGGAGCGCAACAAGGCGGTCAAGAGCGAGGTCAAGACCGCCGTGCGCGCGACCCGCGAGGCCATCGCCACCGGGGATGCCGCCAAGGCGGCCGTCGCCCTCAAGTTCGCCGCGAAGAAGCTCGACAAGGCCGCCAGCAAGGGTGTCATCCACAAGAACCAGGCGGCCAACAAGAAGTCGGCCATCGCCAAGCAGGTTGCTGCTCTCTAGAACGAACTGTCCGAACCCCCGTCTCCCTGAAGGCGGGGGTTCTTTCGTTAACGGCTCAGGTCAACGGATGACGACGACGCTCGCGAGCCCGGTGACGCAGGCGAGCAACGCGACCGCGGTCGCGATGAGGATGGACGCTGTCCCCGGCGCGGTCGGGCCGCTCTCGACAAGGAGATGACGCTGTCGCCAGGCGCCATAGAGCATCGCTGCCGCCGCTGCGACGAGGAGCACCGCGCCCGCGACGATGAAGCCTGGCTGTCCGCTCATCCAGCCGCTCCGGATGGCGAGCAGGCCGTTGACGAGAACGGCAAGGGCAGTGCGATTCCAGGAGAGAGCCGTGCGTTCGGCCTGCAACCCAGGCACGGACGGAGCCGAACCCGTCCCCTCGCTCTCCACCATCGGCTACTGGATGATGAGCAGCACGGCGATGGTGGCTGCAACGACGAGGGCTACCGCCGAGACGATAGGCAGGGCCAGCGTGCCCGGCAGCGGCTTGCGCTGGCGCATGGCGATTTCGTTCGCACGCCAACGCAGATAGGCGAGCACGCTGAGACTGGCACCGAGGAGCGCCAACACGACCGCAAGGATGACGAGCACGACGTGCGGTCCGAGCTTGGTGGAGAACTGCTCGAGCAGTACGCCGCCTGCCAGCACCGCGAGAGCGGTGCGGATCCAGGCCAGGAAGGTACGCTCGTTGGCGAGAGAGAACCGGTAGTCCGGTTCTTCGCCGCTCTGGCGCCATCGTGGTTCGCGCATTCGTCGTCCCTCGTCCGTCGGTGTTTCAGTCCTCGCCGTGGGCGCTGATCACGCCGATCATGCGCTCGAGGGCGAAGACCGGATCTCGACCAGCACCCTTGATCGCGGCATCCGTCTCGGCCAGAAGCTCGATGCAGCGGCCCAGACCGGCGTCGTTCCAGCCCTGCAGGTCGCGGCGGGCGCGGTCGACCTGCCACGGCGCAAGGCCGAACTGCTGGGCGAGCTGGCCCGATGCGCCACGCGATCCCGAGATCTTGGCCATGGTGCGCAGCTTGCTCGCGAAGGCGGCGACGATGGGAACGGGATCCGCGCCCGAGGTCAACGCATGCCTCAACAGGATGAGGGACTCACCGTGCCTGCCGGCGATCGCGATATCGGCCACACGAAAGGCGTTCGTCTCCACGCGTCCCGAGTAGTACTTCTCGACGGTCGCCTCCGTGATCTCCTCGCTCGCATCGGCGAGAAGCTGCTGGCAGGCCGCGGCGAGTTCAGCGAGATCATCGGAAAAGGCAGAAGCCAGGGCACGGAGCGCCCCGCTGCTGATCCTGCGGCCCTCGATCGAGAACTCTGCCGCGGCGAAGTCGAGCTTCTCCGCCTCCTTCTTCAGCTCCGCACAGACGATCTCGATGCCGTTGCCGAGCCCGCCACGGATCGCGTCGAGCAGCTTCTTGCCGCGGACTCCCCCGGCGTGCCTCAGCACGAGGTAGGTGTCGTCCGCCGGAGCTTCGAGGTAGGCGAGAGCCTCCGCGATGAAGGCGTCCGTGCACTTCTCGACACCGGTCACCCGGATCATCCGAGGTTCGCCGAAGAGCGAAGGGCTCGCGAGGGTGATGAGTTCCCCTGGTCCGTACGCGTCCGCCTCGAGATCGCTGATCTCCAGGCTGGGATCCTCCGTCTTCAGGATGTCGCGCAGCATCCGAATCGCTCGTTCCGCCAGGAAGTCTTCCGTGCCCGAGACGAGTACCACCCGCGCGGGGCGCACTTTCGACCAGTCGAGCTGCGGGATCGCCACCGCGATCTTCGGCGCAACCTTGCCTGCCACGGAACTCCTTCAGCGTCGGTCGTTCGAATCCGGTTTCAGTTTATTCGCCGCCACCGTCGTGAACGACCGTTCGCTCGCTCCACACGCTGGCGCCGCCCTCCACACGCGGAGAGACCAGGATCATGCCCTGCAGGTCCGTGCGAGCAGCGAGCGTGCCGACCCCGGCGAGAATATCCAGCAGCTTGTCGGTGGGGTGCCCGTAGCCGTTGTCGATCCCCACGCCGACGAGGCCGACGGATGCCGAGAGCTTCGCGTACAGCCGGTCGTTCTGGTCGGCCGAGCCGTGATGCGCGACCTTGACGACGTCGACGTGGCCGATGCGGTTGGCCGCCATCATGAGAGCCTGGGGTCGATTGCCCAGGTCCCCCAGGAAGATCGCGCTCAGGCAACCCGATGCGCACTGCCCGACGCCACTGAACCGCACCGTCACACTCGCGTCGTTGCCCGGCTCGACCGCGCCGAGCTTCGCGCGTGGCCAGAGCACCTCCCAGCGAAGCTCACCCAGCCCGCCGGTCAGTCCCTTGCTCACCCGCTGGACCGTGGCGCCGGATTCGGAGAGCTGCTTTGCCAGCCGCTCGTCGTTCGCGTCCGCGGGTGGCCCGGTCATGGCGCGGTCGACGCGGCCGAAAACAGCGGAGGTTCCGCCGACATGGTCCAGGTCGTAGTGGCTCAGGATGAGCAGGTCGATGCGGTCGATCCCGAGGGTGCTGAGGCATCGGGCCAGTAACCCCGGATCGGGACCCGTGTCGATGAGTGCGACCTGTCCACGACTTCGGACGATGACCGCATCGCCCTGCCCGATGTCGCAGGCGGCGATCTGCCAGTCGTCGGGGCGAGAGAGCTCACCGCGGAGTTTCTCCCCGCCGGCGATGCCGAGGTAGGCGACGAGCACGACGGCGAGAGCTGCGGATGCGACCACCCGGGCCCTGCCTCCACGGAAGGTCGCCACGAGGCCGAGCGCACTCACGCCCGCCACGAGTAGAACACCGAGCACCCCATCGGGCCAGGGGATGCTGTTTCCCGGTAGTGCGGCACAGAATTCGGCGACCGCGGCGATCCACGATGCCGGCAACCAGGCGATCTGAGCGACCAGGTATCCGACAGGCGGCGCGGCCGGGAGAACGATGCACGCCACCAGCCCGAGGATCGTCGCGAGAGGAGCCGCGGGTTCGGCAAGCACGTTCGCCAATACGCCGTAGGTCGGGATCGCTGGATTGAGCAGGATGAGAACCGGCTGGCAGGCCAGCTGGGCGGCGACCGGGATCGCGAGGATCGCCGCGAGTGCCGTGGGCAGCCATCGGCTGAGCACGGTCGCGAGCGGCCCCGCCAGCACCAGGAGACCGGCCGTCGCCAGTACCGACAGCACGAAGCCGTAGCTCCGGGAGAGCCACGGATCGATCGTGAGGAGGATGAGCACCGCCAGCGCGAGGATCGGGATGCCCCTCACGGGTCGGCCGCTCGCCATCGCGCCGAGCACGAGCGTCGCCATCACCGCCGCTCGGAGCACGCTCGGCTCGGGAGTCACCAGCACGACGAAGCCGAGGAGTACGGTGACGGATGCCCCTATCCGCACTCCGCGCCGCAGGCCGAGGGCCGCGCCCGCGACCATGACGAGCGCGATGACGACGGCGCAGTTCGCACCGGATACCGCGGTCAGGTGGCTGAGCGAGGTCGCCTTCATCGCAACATCCAGCGGTTTGCCCACCGCGCTCGTGTCGCCAATGGCGAGGCCGGGCAGAAGCCGGCCGCCATCCCCGGGGAGCGCGGAAGCGGCCTGCCGGAAACCCTCACGGAGGCCATTCGCCCAGGCGAGGAACCACGGCGGTTCGGCGGTCGTCGTCGGCGGCCCGGAGGCGAAGAACAGGAAGCCGACATCGTCGCCGGGATCCGTGGCCGCGAGCGTCCCTCCGAGATGCAGCGTCGCCCCGATACCGATCTCGCGCGAGACCGGCGCCCCGAAAACGGTCACCGGAATACCGGCCGACAGCGATCGGGCGCCCACCGAAACCGCGCTGAGGGTTGCGGCGAACTGTCGTCCGCCAGGGCGCAGTGTCTCCGTGGTCATCGCGGAGGCGGTCACGTAACGACCTGCGGACGCCGCCTCGACGAGCACATCGGGCTGTCGCTGTGGTGCGCGCACCGCAGCGACCGTCACCAGAAGTGCCGATGCCGACAGGCAGAGGGCGATGCCGACGAGCACTCCGCGTCGGCGACGTAGCGCCGCGGGGAATGCGACGCTGCCGAGGGCGCCCGCGACCACCCACGCCGCGATCGCGACGATGACCAATGCCTCCGGGAATGCCAAGAGCGCCGCCACCGTCCCCCAACCGACCGCGACGGGTACCGCGAGCCGCAGGTCGAGAGTCATATCGTCACGAGGTCTTTGAGTTGCTCGAAGGTTTTGTCGCCAACACCGGTCACGCTCATCAGGTCTTCGATCGCGGTGAACCTCCCGTTGGCCGTGCGCCAATCGATGATGCGCTTTGCCATGGCAGGGCCGACCCGAGGGAGGGTCTCGAGTGCCGCCTCATCCGCCGTATTGATATTGACCTTGCCGCCGACGCTGCCGACACCTCCGGCACCTCCCGAGGCTGCGGGAGGTGCCTCGCCGAGGTTCGGAACGTAGATCTGCTCCCCGTCGACGATCAGCCGCGCGAGGTTGAGCTGGGACTGGTCCGCGGTGGCGGCGAAGCCTCCGGCTGCGGCGATCGCATCGACGGCGCGATCCCCGTCATTCAAGACATACAGGCCCGGCCGCGCCACCGCACCGAGGACGTGAACGAAGAGCGTGGAGCCCGACGCTTCGGTGGGGGCGATGCTCGGAGCTGGCGCCGGGGCGTCTACGGTCGAGCCATGCGAGCCGAGCGCGCTGACCAGCACGGCGATTCCGAGACCGACCATCACGAGCACGACGGCCGCGCCGAGACCGACCCTCAGTCGAGTGCGGCGCGGCGCAACGATCTGGTCGGGCGGATCCATGCCAGAAGGCTAAGCATCCGCGCGCTCGCCACAACCAGGAACCCGAGCGGGTGGGGACAGTCACGGTGCGACTGCCCCGCCCGTGGACTGGAGGCTAGGGCTTCGTCGCGATGTTCACGATGCGCGGGGCTCGCACGATCACATTCACGATCGTGCGCTCGCCGATCGCCCTGGTGACGGACGCGGATGCCATGGCGAGCTTCTCGAGTTCGCCCGGCTCGATCTTGGGGTTGACCTCGACGCGATCGCGCACCTTGCCGTCGACCTGGATAACCGCGGTGACGGCATTCTCGACGAGCAGCGTCGGGTCGGCCTTGCGCCAGCCGTAGAGTGCGATGGTCGCCGGGTATCCGAGCGTCTCCCACATCTCCTCGGCGGTGTACGGCGCGAAGAGGGATATCCCGAGCGCGACCGTTTCGGTAGCCTCGCGCACCGCGGCATCCGCACCGCCCGCTCCCGAGTCGATGACCTTGCGGGTGGCGTTGACGAGTTCCATGAGGCGCGCGACGACGACGTTGAACTTGAAGGCTTCGATGAGCCCCGGTGCCTCGGCCAGGAAGCGATGGGTCACCCGGCGGAGATTGTTGTCGCCGGTCTTCCATTCGATCTCCGGAGGACTCGTGACGTCCTGCGCGAGCCGCCAGGCCCTGGCGAGGAACTTCGCCGATCCGGCGGGAGAGACGTCCTCCCAGTTGATGTCATCCTCCGGTGGACCAGCGAACGCCATCGTCAGTCGGATCGCGTCGACTCCGTGCGCGTCGATCTCGTCGCCGAGGTCGACGCCGCCCCTGCTCTTCGACATCTTCGAGCCGCCGGAGAGCACCATGCCCTGGTTGAGCAGCGCGCTGAAGGGCTCGGTGAAGCTCACGTAGCCGAGGTCGAACAGTACCTTGGTGATGAAGCGCGCATAGAGCAGGTGCAGGATGGCGTGCTCAACGCCGCCGACGTACTGGTCGACGGGCGCCCACTTGTCCGCCTCCTTCGGATCGAACGCTTTCGTGTCGTCGTTCGGGTCCATGAAACGCAGGAAATACCAGGAGCTGTCGACGAAAGTGTCCATGGTGTCGGGATCGCGGCGCGCCCGGGTGCCATCCTGCATGGTCACGTTGACCCACTCCTCCGCGGCTCCGAGCGGTGACTGCCCGCGGGGCTGGAGGTCGAGACCTTCGGTCGGCGGGAGCACGATCGGCAACTGATCCTCCGCTACCGGGATCAGTTCGCCGTCCTCGCCGTGCAGGATCGGGATGGGCGTACCCCAGTAGCGCTGGCGGGAGATCAGCCAGTCGCGCAGTCGGTAGTTTCGTGCCGAGCGGCCGTTGCCCGCGGCTTCGAGCTGTTCGACGATGCGCTTGATGGCGTTGGACTTGCTCAGTCCGTCGAGCGGACCGGAGTTGATCAACCGGCCGTCGCCGGTCAGCGCCATGCCGGTGGTCGCCGGGTCGAGGGGTGGGAGGTCGTCGGGCAGCTCGCCGTCGACGATGATCGGGATCGCCCCGGTCACCGCGGCGTTCGTGTCGACGACGACACGCACCGGCAGGTCGAACCTGCGGGCGAAATCGAGGTCGCGCTGGTCATGGGCGGGCACCGACATGACGGCACCGTGCCCGTAGTCCGCGAGCACGTAGTCGGCCGCCCAGATCGGAATGCGCTCACCGTTCACGGGATTCACCGCATAGCGGCCGAGGAAGACGCCGGTCTTCTCCCGGCTGGCATCCTGACGCTCGATCTCGGAGGTCTTCTGCACCTGGGTGAGGTAGTCGCTGAAGACCGACTTCACGTCATCCGGGACGTCTTCGACCAGCTCTGCCGCGAGGTCGGAATCGGGCGCGACGACCATGAAGGTCACCCCGTAGAGGGTGTCCGGTCGCGTGGTGAAGACCGTTACCTTTTCGGAGCGGCCCTCGATCTCGAAGTCGACATCTGCACCGATCGAGCGGCCGATCCAGTTGCGCTGCATGGCGAGCACCTTGGGCGGCCACGAGCCTTCGAGCTGGTTGAGGTCGTCGAGCAGCCTGTCGGCGTAGTCGGTGATCTTGAAGTACCACTGAGTGAGCTTCTTCTTCACGACGACGGCGCCGGAACGATCGGATGTCCCGTCGGGCAGCACCTGCTCGTTGGCGAGCACCGTCTGGTCCACCGGGTCCCAGTTGACCCAGCTGTCCTTCCGGTAGGCGAGGCCCTTCTCGTAGAGCTTGAGGAACAGCCACTGGTTCCACTTGTAGTACTCGGGATCGCTCGTGTGCAGCTCACGGTCCCAGTCGAAGGAGATGGCGTACCGCTTCATCGACTCCTTCTGCTGGTCGATATTCGCGTAGGTCCATTCGCGCGGATCGATGCCGCGCTTGATCGCCGCGTTCTCGGCGGGCAGGCCGAAGGAATCCCAGCCGATCGGGTGCAGCACGTTGAAACCCTGCTGTCGCCAGTAACGCGCGACGACGTCGCCGAGCGCGAAGGCCTCCGCATGGCCCATGTGCAGGTCGCCCGAGGGATACGGGAACATGTCGAGGATGTACTTGCGCGGCCGCTTGTCGTCCGGGTCGTTCGTGCGGAACGGCTGGAGCTCGTTCCAGCGGGCAAGCCACTTCTCCTGCAATCGTGCGACGTCGTACTGCGGGCCTTCGGCCTCGTTGCGGTGGTCGTGTTCCACGAAGATCTCAATTCATAAACGGATTTCGACCGGATGAGGTCACGGCCAGCTACCAAGGTTACCGAACCCGGCATGGGTGCCAACGCGCTCGAGCAGGACGCAAACGATGATTGTTCCTTTTTGTCAGGTTTGCGCCCGATCGAACAGGAACAAACCTGACAAAGAGGAACAATCGTGCAGGACCCGGGTCGCCGCATCCACGTCACCGCACACCGAGAACCGCGAGCAGCGCCGCGGCCTTGAGGCGCACCTCGTCGAGTTCCTCCTCTGGCACGGAGAGGGCAGTGATGCCCCCGCCGGTTCCGACCGTCGCGCCCTCCGCATCCAGGATGATGCTTCGGATGACCATGGCGAGGTCGATACGGCCGTCCAGCCCGAAATATCCGAAAGCGCCGGCGTATATGCCGCGAGCACGATCTTCGAGCCGATCGAGGATCGAGACCGCACCGTACTTCGGCGCTCCCGTCATCGAGCCCGCCGGGAAGCACGCTGCAACGGCGTCGATCCCGGTGAGTCCCGGTGCCAGGCGTCCGCGGACCGTGCTTACAAGTTGGTGCACCTGCGCATAGCTCTCGACCGCCAGCAGGCTCGTCACGCTCACCGAACCGACCTCGCTCACCCGGCCGATGTCGTTGCGCATGAGGTCGACGATCATGAGATTCTCGGCACGCTCCTTGTCGCTCGACTCGAGTTCGATGGCGAGGGCCGCATCCTCCTCGGGAGTCGCGCCGCGGCGACGGGTCCCCTTGATCGGCCTGGACTGGGCGATGCGGTCGGGTGAGACGGAAAGGAACTGCTCCGGCGAAGAGCTCAGCAGCGCAACGCCGTCGACGACGAACAGGGAACCGTGGTGGGTGGGGCTGGCCGCTCGCAGCGCGAGGTAGGTCGCGAAGGGATCGGGGCGCACATCCACCCGTACCTCCGTCGTCAAACAGATCTGGTAGGCATCCCCCGCCACGATCGCCACCTGGCAATCGCGGATCATCCCGAGGTATTCGTCATCCCGGTAGGCCCAGACGGCGGCCGGGGACGCGGCGGCAGGCCGGACGCCCGGATCGAAGTCGGCCGCCCCGGCCAATCCGTCGACCATCGAGTCCCTCCAGCCGGCCAACTCTCCCGACCAGTCGTTCCCGAGCGCGATCAGCCGCATGGAACGTTCGGCGTGGTCGAACACGATCGCCCGGTCGACGAACATCATGGCGGCGTCGGGATATCGCGAGCCGGTCCGTGGCGGAGTGCCCATCGTCTGGGCCCGCAGCTCGTAACCGAGCCACCCCACCCAGCCCAGCCGGAATCCCTCCCCTGGCTCGCTTTCGATGGGTTCGAGTTCGGTCGTCAAGAACTCGAGGATCTCGCCCGGTCGTGTGCGGCCGTCCACCGTCACGGTGCCGTCGTCGACGGATGCGGTGACGAGTCGAGAGCCGGCCGCGAGAAAGCTCATGCCGTTTTCGGCATGTATTCCGGAGTCGAGCCAGACTACCCGCGCTTCCGGCGCATAGAGGGCGCCGAAGACGCGGGCGGGGTCGATCCAGCCTGTCAGGGGCGCTTCGAGGAGCCGGGGGCGCATAACCTAACTCTATGAGTGTGACCGCGATCCATCGTTGGCATGACGGCGAGCTCGAGCCGCTCGAGTACTGCGACATGTCCGACGTGTTCGTGGCCGCGGCCGACTCCTGGCTCGTCGCGGAGGGCACCGTGCTCGCCCTGGACCTGCACCGCTCGAGGTTCCTGGACGCGATCGACGCTCAACGCTATCCCGAGCTCGCTTCTGAGGCATTCTGGGACGCGGCGGTCGCCGCGATTCCGCGGTCCGGCGACTGGTTCCCGCGCGTCGAGCTGCAACTGCGCCAGGGTGCCCCGCTGCTCGTGTTCCGGTTGCGCAGTGCACCAGAACGAACCAGGTCCCTGCGTCTCTCGACCCATCGCGGACCCGATCCGCGCACCTCGCCTCGGGTGAAGGGTCCCGACACGGAAGCCATGCTCATGGCGCGCACCGGAGCGCAGGAACGGGGAGCGGATGAAGCGGTGATCCTGTCTCCGGACGGCTATGTCGTCGAAGGTGCATACAGTTCGCTTCTCTGGTGGCGTGGTGCGATCCTCTGCGCCCCGTCACTCGATCTCGACCGGATCGACAGCGTCACCGCCCGGTCGGTGATCGCCCTTGCGACCGCTCTCGGCGTCGAGGTCTATTACGAATCGGTGACACCCGCCGAACTGGACGGTGTCGAACTCTGGGCGCTCAGCGCATTACACGGCATCCGGATCGTCACCGCCTGGATCGACGGTCCGTCAACAGCCGAAGAGCCCGGTCGGCTCGGTGCATGGCGGGCCAGGCTCGATCGCTTGCGCAAGCCTCTTCCCTGAGCTGCGCTCTGTAAGCTCGACGCGTGAACGACATCCTCAGCTGGATCCTCGATACCGTTCGCGGCGTCGACCCTGCGCTGCGCGTGCTTCTCGTCGGCCTCGGAATGTTGTTCGAGACATCGATACTGGTCGGGCTCATCGTCCCCGGCGACACCATCGTCATCGTGGGTTCGACGGCCATCACGACCTGGCAGGAGTACGCGGCGCTGCTCGTCGCCGTGATCGTCGGAGCGCTCGCCGGGGAGAGCATCGGTTTCGGCCTCGGCCACTTCTTCGGTCCGAGAATCAGGGTGAGCAGGCTCGGGCGAAAGCTGGGCGAGCACAACTGGATGAGGGCGCAGAACTACCTCGAGCGACGTGGCGGAATCGCGGTCTTCATCTCGCGCTTCCTGCCCGTGTTGCACGCGCTCATCCCGCTCACCGTCGGCATGAGCGCGATGCGCTACCGCAAGTTCCTCGCCTGGACCGCTCCGGCCTGCATCATCTGGGCCGTGGCCTACGTCTCAGTCGGTTGGCTCGCGGCCGGCTCGTATCGCCAGCTTTCTTCGCAGCTGCACTACGCGGGGTACATTTTCGCCGCGATCATCGCGGTCTTCCTCGTGATCGTGCTGCTGGTCAAGAAACTGATCGAGCGCAGCGAGGCGCGTCACATGAGGCATACGGATGCCGCAGGCGAGAACGAGGACGAGACCAGGAAGCAGTAACGAGGCTTCACTCGCCGATGGGGCCAGAAGGCTGCTGCCTTCTGGCCCCATCGGCGAGTGATCCAGTGCTACTTGATCAGGCCCTTCAGTTTGAGCCATGCCTTGGCGATGCTGTCGGCGGACTTCTTGTCGTTGACGCTCTCGGAGTTGAGGCTCACGAGATCGTCGGCCGTCAGCTTCGCACTGACCGCGTTGAGAATCTTCGCCGCTTTGTCGTCGACCTTCTTGGACACGACTGGTGCCACGTTGTCCGGGAAGAACAACCCGTCGGGGTCCTGGAGCGCGACGAGATTGTTCGACTTGATGTTCGGGTCGGCCGTGTAGATGTTGGCGAGCTGGATGTCACCGTCTACCAGCGCCTTGACCGTGAGCGGTCCCGCGCTGTCCTGTAC
>JAODMW010000149.1 GCA_025464815.1 Microbacteriaceae bacterium
CACAACCCGTTCTACGCGAACTACCGTCCGCAGTTCTACTTCCGCACCACGGACGTCACCGGCGTCATCTCGCTGCCCGAGGGCACCGAGATGGTCATGCCCGGCGACACCACCGAGATGACGGTCAACCTCATCCAGCCGATCGCCATGGAGGAGGGCCTCCGCTTCGCTATCCGCGAGGGTGGCCGCACCGTCGGCGCCGGCACGGTTGTGAAGATCCTCAAGTAGTACCCGAGTTACGCGAAAGGCCGAGCCGAAAGGTTCGGCCTTTCGTCGTTTAACGCTAGTGCGAGGCGTACTCGCGAACGAACAAGCCACGATCGAACTGCCTACGATGGGCACATGCCTCGACTTCGTCGCAGCGACTCCTCTTCGGCGGGATTGCGGAGAGTGCGCGCCGGGCGTGGGTTCTCCTACAAGGATGCCTCGGGGCTTCCGATCACCGATTCCGGGCTGCGAGACCGCATCGAGAGCCTCGCGATACCGCCGGCCTGGACGGATGTCTGGATCTGCCCATACGCGAATGGCCACATCCAGGCGACCGGTCTCGATGCGGCCGGCCGGCGCCAGTACATCTACCATCCCGCCTGGCGCGAGCAGAAGGACCGTATCAAGTACGACAGGGCCCTGAGCCTCGCCGAGTCCCTACCGACCGCGCGACGCCGCGTGACCATCGATCTGCGCGACGAACAGCCGACGAAGGAGCGTGCTCTGGCGGCGGCCTTTAGGATGCTCGACACGGGTTCGCTGCGTGTCGGCTCCGAGCAGTATGCCGAGATGCACGGCAGTCACGGTCTCTCCACGCTGCTCTGTTCGCACGCCACCGTGAGCGGGGACACCGTTGTCCTGGACTTCCCCGCAAAGAGCGGTCAGGAGTGGCGGTCGGAGATCACGGATGCCGACCTCGCGTCGGTGGTCCGCTCCCTGAAACGACGGGGCGGTAAGGCCCGGCTGCTCGCCTGGAGGGACGAATCCGCGTGGCACCCCCTGACCGCGCAGGACATCAACGCCTACGTCAGGGAGCGCACCGGTGGAGAGTTCACGGCGAAGGACTTCAGAACACTGCGTGGCTCGGCCGCCGCCGCGATCAGCCTCGCGAAGCACGGGCCAGAGCCGCGCAAGTCGTCTCGGGACCGTGCGCTTGCGCAGGCGATGCGGGATGCCGCCGAGGTCCTCGGCAATACCCCGGCCATTGCGAAATCGAGTTACGTAGACCCCCGTATCGTCGATCGATACGTCGCAGGCGACACGATCGATCCTGCGCGAACGCAGTCGGTGGAAGGGGAGCTCAGGACGCTTCTCTTCGAGTAGCGCCCGCTTGTGAATGACGCGCCACGCGATCCGCTAGCGTTGTCGTAATGACCGCACGACGCCTCGCCCCCGAGCACCAGTTCACCCTCGGCCTCCTGATTCTCACGGCCTCCACCGGAGCCATAGACGCGGTGAGTTATCTCGCGCTCGACCGGGTCTTCACGGGCAACATGACCGGCAACGTGCTCTTTCTCGGGTTCGGTCTCGTTGGCATCGGCGGAATACCGTTTCTCAACAACTCCATCGCACTCATCGGTTTCATCATCGGATCGATCGTCAGCGGTCGGATCATCGGTCGCAATCAGCCGAAGGGTCTCCCCGTCTCGAGCCGGTGGGTGCTTGGCGTCGGTGCCGTGCTCATCGTGCTTCTCGCCGTCTTCTGGCTGACCGTAGGAACCCTCGCTCACATCGAGCTCCTGGTCGTGACCGGGCTGCTCGCGGTTGTCATGGGCGCCCAGGTGTCCGCCGTCAAGCCGATCGGCAACAGCGATGTCACGACCATCGTGGTGACGAACACGGTGGCCAATCTCGCGAGGGACAGCAGGCTCGCCGGCGGCAAGGGTGAGAAGTGGCTTTCGAGGCTCGGGGCGGTCGTCGCGATGGGGGTCGGTGCCGCGATCGGAGCCGCGGCCGTGCACTGGTCCGGCGGGCCGGCTGCACTGGTCGCCGCCGCCATCATCTTCTCGCTCGGCACGCTCACGCTCGTCTGGGCGACTCGACGCCACCATGAGCATCAGCGACACGCCGAGGCGTGACACGCCCGGGTTGCAGCAGCCCACAACCTGTGGCAGACTCTTCTAGTTCAACAAACCCGTCCTTCGTGGCGGGATCACTGCCAGGCAGTGCATAGGTGTGACGTTCCAATCACCACCTAGGCCGCGGGTAGCAGAACACGACTTAATCGAAACCCACGGTTCATACCTAGAGGTATGTGCCAGTGCAAGGTTTGTGTCCGTGCAGGGCGACACGCCCGAGCGCGGGGGTCGGTAACGACGCAGTAATTGACACAAAAACAGTGGTGCGAAGTACATGTGCTCTTCAAACGGCGCGGGCTGAGCTAACCCAAACATCCAATAGTCGCGTTTCGCGCGGCCACGATGTTCTAAAGAGAGTGAGTCACACATGGCGGGACAGAAGATCCGCATCCGACTTAAGTCGTATGACCATGAGGTCATCGACAGCTCGGCGCGCAAGATCGTCGACACGGTGACCCG
>JAODMW010000188.1 GCA_025464815.1 Microbacteriaceae bacterium
GGCCGACGACATCCTGAAGTTCAAGTACATCGTGAAGAACACCGCGAACGAGTGGGGCAAGGTCGCGACCTTCATGCCGAAGCCGCTGTTCGGCGACAACGGATCGGGCATGCACACGCACCAGTCGCTCTGGAGCGACGGCTCGCCGTTGTTCTACGACGAGAAGGGCTACGGCGGACTGAGCGACATCGCCCGCTGGTACATCGGCGGACTGCTCAAGCACGCCCCCGCCGTGCTGGCGTTCACCAACCCGACGCTCAACTCGTACCGGCGCCTGATCCCCGGCTTCGAGGCCCCGGTCAACCTGGTCTACTCGGCCGGTAACCGCTCGGCGTCGATCCGCATCCCGATCACGGGCACGAACCCGAAGGCCAAGCGCATCGAATTCCGCGCGCCGGATGCCTCCGGAAACCCGTACCTCGCCTTCGCGGCGCAGCTCATGGCCGGCCTCGACGGAATCAAGAACCGTATCGAGCCGCACGAGCCCGTCGACAAGGACCTCTACGAGCTGCCGCCGGAGGAAGCCAAGAACATCCCGCAGGTCCCCGGCTCTCTCGAGGAGGCCCTGCAGGCGCTCGAGGCCGACCACGACTTCCTCACCGCAGGAAACGTGTTCACACCCGACCTGATCCAGACCTGGATCTCGTACAAGCGCGAGAAGGAGATCATCCCGGCCGCCCAGCGTCCGCATCCCTTCGAGTACGAGCTGTACTTCAGCGTCTAAGTCTCGGCAAAACACAGCGGCCGCGTCCCCGAGGGGATGCGGCCGCTGTCGTTTTGAGGCCCGGTCGGCTGGGCCAGCTACGACTTCCCGTCAGCGAGCGCCGACGAGTGCGCCCGCGCTGGTCCGGCCGGCGCGTGGAGCGTACCCGAGCGCCGGAGTCGGTGACGTTCCGAGGCCGGTGAGCAGCCAACCGGCCGCTCGCCAGCTCTCCGCGTCGAGGCAGTTGCGTGCATCGATGATCACGGGCGCGGCAACGAGTTCGATGAGCTCCACGGGGTCGCTGTCCGCGAACTCCTTCCACTCTGTGAGCAGAAGCACGGCATCCGATCCCGCCACGGCTTCCCGTACCGAGTCGGCGTAGGTGAGCGTCGGGTACATGCGCTGAGCCGTGTCGTTCGCCTCCGGGTCGTATACGACGACCTGGGCCCCACGAAGATGCAGCGCGGCGGCGACGTTGAGTGCCGGCGAGTCGCGAACGTCGTCGGTGAGCGGTTTGAAGGCCGCGCCCAGCACGCCGATCCTGCGGTTGAGCACCGATCCCCCGCAGGCCTCGATCGCGATATCGATCACGCGCTGGCGCTGGGACATGTTGATCTCGTCCACCTGCTGCAGGAGGGACGCCGCCTTGCGGGCGCCGAGTTCGCTCGAGCGGTGGATGAGCGCCCTGATGTCCTTCGGGAGACATCCGCCGCCGAAACCGAGCCCGGCGTTCAGGAACTGCCTCCCGATCCGTGCATCGTGGCCGAGGGCATCCGCGAGCACCGTGACGTCGGCTCCTGCGGCCTCGCACACCTCGGCGATCGCGTTGATAAAGGAGATCTTGGTGGCGAGGAAGGCGTTCGCGCTCACTTTCACGAGTTCGGCCGTCGGGAGGTCGCAGACGATCACTGGTGTGCCCGTCGAGATCGGCCCGGCATAGACCTCGCGGAGGAGCGCCTCCGAGCGCGGCGTCGTGCCGCCGATGACGATACGATCCGGGGTGAGCGTGTCCTCCACCGCTTTGCCCTCGCGCAGGAATTCCGGATTCCAGACCAGTTCCGCATCGATGCCATCAGGCACGTTCTCCGTCACCAGCGCGCGGAGCCTCTCCCCCGTTCCCACCGGCACCGTCGACTTGCCCACGATGATGCCGTCGTGCGTCATGTTGCGCGCCACCTGCCTCGTCGCCTCTTCGACATAGCTGAGGTTGGCGGCGTTACTGCCACGTTGCTGGGGCGTTCCGACGCAGATGAAGTGCACGTCCGAGAACGCGGTGGCCTCGGCGATATCGGTTGTGAAGCGAAGGCGCCCGCTCTCGACGTGATGTCGGATCAGCTCGGGGAGGCCGGGTTCGAAAAACGGGACCTTGCCTTCGCTGAGCGCCTTGGCCTTCGCCGGATCGTTGTCCACGCCAATGACCTCGAAACCCATCTCGGCCATGGCCGCGGCGTGGGTCGCCCCCAGATATCCGGTACCGACAACGCTGATCCGCGGCGCCTGTGGCGGATGCGCGGCGGAAACGATCGTCTGCTGCTCTTCGTTCTTCTTCATGATGTCCTCCTGATCGTGGTTGTGGACGGAAGTCAATTGGGCGTGAGGACGAAACGGCTGCCGGGCACGGTCAGTCCCGCTATGAAGGCGGCGAGGTTCTCCGGACGAGATTCGATGCGCCAGTCATTGGTGGCGAGGACACCCTCGGTGTAGCTGGTCACGGCCATGTTGAACCAGGAGAAGCCGATGATGTCGTCGTTCTCCGGCTTAGCCAGAGCGGTGAAGAGACTCGTCGTCCAGGCGGGCTTATGGCCGCCGACATCGGACGCACCGATCTCGGCGAGGATGATGGGCTTCTTCGTCAAATTTCGCAAGGCGGTCAGACTCGGTCCGAACGTGTAGTCGAAGGTGAAGCTGTTGTCCGTCGCGTATGGCGGGCGCAGGTATCCGGAGAGACCGACGACATCCACGTACTGGTCGCCGGGGTACAGACCAGCCAGGAAAGTGCTGGTCTTATGGCTGGCCGGAAGGTTGTTCACGATATTCGGCGCCCAGATCCAGACGACCAGGCTGTTCGCACCCTCCTGCTGGAAGATGTCGTGCACGTGCTGCCACATCTTGACGTAGTCCCCCACGCGGTTGCCGTTGAGCGAGTTGCCGCTGCCATCCGTCTCCGACCATGGATACCAGATGCCGTTCATCTCGTGGTCGAGACGGATGCCGAGCGGCAGGCCGGTCGCAACGATGTCCTTCGCATACTGATGCAGATAGGTGTCGTACCTGCCCGCGACTCCAGCGGCGGGGTCGCCGATGATCTGCGGCAGCGTGTAGTCCGGCTCCGTCACCTGGCTGTTGGTGGCGGCGATGGGCCGCGATTCCCAGGTGAGTATCGGAAGGGTGTTGCGCTTCCAGGCCGCTGTGACGGCATCGCCGCGATAGGCCTGATCCCAGCCTCCGAAGTAGCCGACGACATTCGGATTGCTGCCGATCTTGGCCGCAGCGGCGTCATAGCTGGCGAAATTGAACGGTGCCTGCTCCGTGTACAGGCCGAAGTATGCCGACACGGGGTTGACGATCTGTGCTTTCGAGGGAGCGGAAACCACGGCCGCGGTCTTCGTAGTCGGCTTCTTCGCTGGCGTCTTCACTGATGTCTTCGGGTTGTTCGCCGCAGCATCGAGTTGTCCCTGGGCCGACCACAGCTGCTGCTGGATGGAGGCCAATTGCGCCTTGGTCGCCGAGAGGTTCCCCTTACTGCTCGCGAGCTGCTTCTGCAGGGCGACGACCTGGCTGAGCAGGGAGTTGCGCTCCCTGATCGCCAATTCGGTCTCGGTCGGCTCGTTGGAAATGGCCGCGATCGCCCGAGTAACGGGATTGGCCGGAGAGTTCCAGACGATGATGCTCGTCGTCAGGAGGGCGAGTACTATAGCGGCCGCTCCGACGGCCGTGAGTCGTGCGCGGGTGCTCGAGAGCGCCCACCAGCTGCGTGTGCGATTAGCCACTGACAATGAAGAACGCCTCCAGTGCAAAGATGGTGATTCCGATCACGTATGGCCAGGCGGCCTTGGGATTGAGCCGACGGCGCTTGGGGGCCTGAGGTGTGACCACCCGGGTCTGGGCGGCGCGCCTGGGCGACGCCTCGAGCACTGTCGAGGTGTGGGAGCTGGTCGAGAGCGGCCGGTAGTCCAACACCAGCTCATCGAGATATTCGGTAGTGTCCGCAAGTTTCGCGTCGCCGAGTTCTTCCATCAGCGAGTCGTTGGATGAACCTCCGCCGTATGCGCCAGCCCTGGTTCCCCATCCACTGGCGTGGCCCATCCGGAAGAAGCCGATGAGACGCACCGGCATGAGGAAGGCGGTCGACACGATGATGAAGATCGGCAGTCTGAAGAAGTCGCTCGGCTTCTCGGAGAGGTGACGGATCTGCCGGATGGCCATGCTGAGCACCGAGGAGACGGTCATGAGGCCGATAACCAATGCGACTCCGCTCTGGACGCCGTATTCCTTGAGGATGCCCTCGTAGAAGTTGTAGCCCTGCCCGGTGAACGCACGGTAAATCCAGCCGCCGACGACCCCGGCGAGGAGGAAGGGCAGGATGATGTCCATGACGAAGAAGAGCGCGAGTACCGGGGCGTGACCGAGCATCCATGGCAACATCCGCAGGGTGTTGTACTGGCTGCCGCGTGCCCAGCGCAGTTGCTGCTTGAACAGCTTCTTGATCCGCAGCGGGGCATCCGTGTAGACCAGCGAGGTGTGCTGGTACACCGTGCGGTAGCCCTCCTTGAGCGTGAGGTTCGTCAGGGTGCGATCGTCGCTCACCTCGAGGAAGACGCCCATGAAGCGTTCGGTCATGAACTTGTCCATGACCCGCACCATGATCGAACGACGGAAGGCGATCGTGCGTCCTGGCAGGCACCCGACCTGGCCGAGCACACTCTGGGCCGGCATCGAATACAGCGCGCGCGAGTTCTCGAGCCAGTCGGCCCAGCGGGTGATCCAGCTGCGCTCCGGCTCGAGGATGCGCTGGCGGGTGGTGACACCGCCGACGGATTCGTCGGCGAACGGCTTCACGAGCTCGGACAGCGTGTCGTCGGTCCAGACCGTGTCGGAATCGACGAGCACGGTGATCTCGCCGTTCGACAGCTCGGTGCCGATCATGACCGCGTTGCGCTTTCCGGGGATCGGCGTGTGCACCCAGCGCACCAGAGGCGCAAACTCCTCGCAGACCTCCTGGAGTGGAAGGTTGACTGCGCCATTGATGACGACGATGATCTCGCCGGGACGCTGTTCGACCATCCGGCCGAGAACGTTGCGGAACAGGTCGAGCGGTTCGTCGACCACAGGCACCACGACGCTGGTCGTGCCGGTAAAGGTGCCCGTAAAAGGCTTGTAGCGACTCGAGATGACGAGCTTGAGCAGCCACAGAGCCCAGATGAGAGCCGAGTAGACCGCGAAGGTGTAAACCTCCGGGTGACCCTCAATCATGTGCCGAATTTGCAGAATGAAGATAAACACTGTTGCCTCGTTCGCTGCGTTTTTTCTGATTCCGCGACATTGAGGAACTGGTCATTATCTTCTTCGGGGTGATTCGATTAATGGCACGGTCTCCCGACGGGCGCAAGCGTCTTGCCACCGGCCGATGTCACCCACCCGAGGGGACCGAATTTTGCTCATCTGCATGTGTCGGCACTTAGGCTGACGTACCCCGTGTCCCCCTAACTGCGGACAGCCGGAGCCTCACCTCCTGCGCCATATCAAGACCGGAGGACGGCACAGGAAATTCACGATATTTCCTGATCAGCAGCAGTATCGTCGCGAAAATGCTGCTGCTCCGCGAGAGCGGCGACTTCCCAACCGGCTCATCGCATTTGGCCGGAGCTGAACCGGACCGTGATTCGAGGGTGCCCCCAATTCGGGGTACAAAATTCATAGCATCGGGGGACTCGATCGGACGACGGCAAATTAGCTGAACGTTTACCTGCTCGAAACATTCGACACGTCAGAAAAAGAGGCTGGAACCCTCGAGCGGAAATTCAGCCGGTTGTCGGTGCCGGTCGTTCGGACGACCCGTAGAACCGTTTCTCGAAGACCGCCCGGGCGAGTCGTGTGACGCGCAGATAGTCCTCCTCGAGTTGCGAGGCCGAGCCTGGCGGGTACTCCAGCAGACGGGCGACACCCTCGAGTTGCTGTCGTTCGGTGGGCAGCACATCCGTGGTCCTGGCCGACCACAGCGTGATCGCCGACCGGGCACGAGAAGCGAGTACCCAGGCGTCGCGAAGCTTCGCCGCCTCCGGACCCGTGATGTATCCCTCGGTTCGCGCAACGTTCAGGGCCGTCAGAGTCGAGGTCGTGCGAAGTCCGGGAACCTTCGCCCCGTACTGCAGCTGGATGAGCTGCACGAACCATTCGACGTCGCTCAGGGAGCCGCGACCGAGCTTCAGGTGCCGCGAGGGGTCCGCCGCCTGGGGCAGTCGCTCCGACTCGACTCTCGCCTTGATCCGCTTGACCTCCCGGACATCCTTCTCGGGTATGGCGACGGGGAAACGCACCCTGTCGGCGAGCGTTTCGAAATCGGCCATGAGAGCGGTGTCCCCCGCTGCCGCCCTCGCGCGCAGGAGCGCCTGCGCCTCCCAGGTGAGCGACCAGCGCTCGTAGTATGCGCGGTAGGAATCGAGGGATCTGACCACGGCGCCGTTCTTGCCCTCCGGCCGCAGATTGATGTCGAGATCGAGCGGCAGCCGGAGGTCCTCCGTGTAGCGCAGGAGGTCGCTTACGATCGCCTCAGCTCTCGCCTGTGCTTCTTCGCCACCCGCAGTCGTCGCCCGATAGACATACATGACATCGGCGTCAGAGCCGAATCCGAGCTCCTGTCCCCCGTAGCGCCCCATGGCGATGATCGCGAATTCGATGCCGTCGTCGGTGGTGCGGATCGCGTGGAGAACGCCCGACAGCAGCGCGGTGGTGATGTCGGAGAGCGCCACGCCGAGCTCCTCGACGTCGATGACCCCGAGGATGGCCGAGATCGCGAGACGGAGCACCTCCCGGCGACGAGCAGCCCGCAGCGCCAGTGCGGCAGCATCGCGATCGTCGTGGCGCGCGACGGTGGCGAAGGCCTCGTCGAGCAGAGCCAAGGCGGTCCGCGGACGGAGTTCCTCCTCATGATCGACCCAGGCTGCCGCTTCCGGGATGCGTTCGAGCAGCACGTCGACGAATCGAGAGCTCGACAGCACGTTCGTGAGGCGCTTCGCGGCGCCGGATGAGTCGCGAAGCATCCGCAGGAACCAGTACGACTCCCCCAGGGCATCGCTGAGTTTGCGAAACGCGAGCAGGCCGTAGTCGGGATCGGCGCCGTCCGCGAACCACTGCAGCATGACGGGCA
>JAODMW010000207.1 GCA_025464815.1 Microbacteriaceae bacterium
AAGGCGCTGGTCGCCGGCGCCGACTCGGTGATGCTCGGCTCGCTGCTCGCCGGCTGTGACGAGAGTCCCGGCGACCTGGTCTTCGTCAACGGCAAGCAGTACAAGAACTACCGCGGCATGGGGTCGCTCGGCGCACTGCAGAGCCGTGGCGAGAAGACCTCGTACTCGAAGGATCGCTACTTCCAGGCCGACGTTCCCTCCGACGACAAGCTCATCCCCGAGGGCATCGAGGGCCAGGTGCCGTACCGCGGGCCGCTCTCGGCGGTCGCGTACCAACTGCTCGGCGGCCTTCGTCAGTCGATGTTCTACACCGGTGCGCGCACGATCGAGGAGCTCAAGAGCAAGGGCAAGTTCGTGCGCATCACGGCCGCCGGCCTCAAGGAATCGCACCCGCACGACATTCAGATGACCGTCGAGGCGCCGAACTACTCGCGGTAGCCGGCCTCGCGCAGCAGCACGAGCAGTGCCCGTCTGATAGCTGCTCGTCGGCGATCGGCCGTCGCGGCGGCTGCCCGCGGTTGCTTGCCCGTCGCGGCGGGGATATTCCATGGCGGACGGATTCCCTACTCAGTCCGTGATGCGATATCTCCTCCACCACAGGGCCGTTTGTCGTAGGAGAGCGCCCGGCACCCGTGCGAATCGACCTTGAGGGATGCTTCAGCGATGATGCTGGCCGCATGGATTTTTCTGCGTTGGACGATGACGGGCTGATTCTCTTCAATCGCGTGCGCAACCGGATCGACGACAGCTTTGCGCTTCGGCGCGAAGTCGCCAGGGGAAAGCTCGTCGCGCTTCGACGCGGAGCGTTTGTCGAAAGTCGGCTCTGGGCCGAGACCTCGAAACGCGACCAGCACCTGCTCAGGGCGCGTGCGGTAGTGGCGGCGACAGGGCGACCAGTCGCTCTCTGCGGAATCAGCGCTGCCGCCGCATGGGGAATGCCCATCGCCGGCGAGTGGCCGATCGAGGTGTCGGTGCTCGATGCATGGAAGGGCGGTGGACGGTCTGAACCGGGGGTCAGGAGCACATCGGCTGGATTCGCAAGCGCACGAATCGAGACGCTGAACGGACTGCCCGTCACGAGCCTGGCACGCACCGCGCTCGATGTCGCGCGACTGCACTCCTTCGCGGATGCGGTCGGTTCGGTCGACTGGGCATTGTGGCGTCGAAACGAGATGGCGATCAGCTCGGCCGAGCTCTTCGAGGAGTTGTCGCTGCTTGCCCCGCGCACCGGAAGGCGTCATCTGGCCCGGATCACCGGCTTTGGAACCTCCCTCTCAGACTCGTTCGAGGAGTCGAGAGGGCGTGCCGTCATCCATCTACTGGGATTTGCGCAGCCAGAACTGCAGGTCGAGTTTCGGGACTCACAGGGTCTGATGATGCCGGACTACTTCTGGCGTTCGGTTCGTCAGGCCGCAGAATTCGATGGCAAAAGCAAATACACGAGGGACCAGTTCACCGGAGGTGATCCGGGCGAGGTCGTCTGGCGGGAGAAGAAACGGGAAGACCGATTGAGGAAGCTTGTTCTCGGAGTCACTCGCATCCTCACCTCTGACGTCTCGCATCCACCGAGGCTCGCGCGCCTGCTTCTCGAAGCCGGAGTTCCTCGCGGCGGGGATAACCGATCACGGACGGAGTAGCAACTCGGTCCGCCAGGCGGTAACCCCGCCGCGAGGGTCAAACCGCGCAACCACCGGCGCAGCCGACCAACCAATACGAGCAGGGGCGACCCGGGTATGCTTGACCCGTGAGTGACGTAGAAATAGGCCGCGCCAAGCGCGCTCGCCGGGTGTATGCCTTTGACGACATCGCCATCGTGCCGAATCGGCGTACTCGCGATCCGCAGGATGTCTCCGTCAGCTGGAGCATCGATGCCTACCAGTTCGAGATCCCCTTCCTCGCGGCCCCGATGGACTCCGTGGTGTCGCCGGCGACCGCCATCCTGATGGGCAAGCTGGGCGGCCTGGGCGTGCTCGACCTCGAGGGCCTGTGGACCCGTTACGAGAACCCGGAACCTCTGCTCGAAGAGATTCGCGCACTTCCCGCGGCCGAGGCGACGCGACGCATGCAGGCGATCTACTCCGAGCCGCTCAAGCCTGAGCTCGTGAAGACCAGGCTCGAAGAGATCCGCGCGGCCGGCGTGACGGTCGCCGGAGCCCTCTCCCCGCAGCGTACCCAGGAGCTCTACAAGACCGTCGTCGAGGCGGGCGTGGACCTCTTCGTCATCCGCGGCACGACCGTGAGCGCCGAGCATGTCTCCAGGAACCAGGAGCCGCTCAACCTCAAGAAGTTCATCTACGAGCTCGACGTTCCCGTGATCGTCGGTGGCGCCGCCGGCTACACGCCGGCACTGCACCTCATGCGTACCGGTGCGGCCGGTGTGCTCGTCGGCTTCGGAGGCGGCGCTGCTTCGACGACGCGCGCGAGCCTCGGCATCCACGCTCCGATGGCGACGGCGGTGGCGGATGTCGCTGGCGCACGCCGCGACTACATGGACGAGTCGGGCGGCCGCTACGTGCATGTCATCGCGGACGGCGGCCTCGGAACATCCGGGGATATTGCGAAGGCCTTCTCCGTGGGAGCCGATGCGGTCATGCTCGGTTCGACGCTCGCCCGCGCCACCGAGGCCCCCGGCGGCGGCTGGCACTGGGGTGTCGAAGCCCACCACGATGAACTTCCGCGCGGCAACCGGGTCGAGGTCGGCTCGATCGCGCCGCTCGAGGAGATCCTTTACGGACCATCCACAGTTGCGGATGGCACAGTTAATCTGGTCGGCGCGCTGCGTCGATCAATGGCGACAACCGGATACTCCGACCTCAAGGAATTCCAGCGGGTCGAAGTGGTTGTGGCCCCGTACCACAAGTAGCACTACGGAGGCAGTGATGGCCAAGCTCAAGACGGTAACGCGCTCATCGAAACTGGGACCGGAGGAGCGTGCCGCAGCCATCGCTGCCCTGAAGGAGAAAGAGCTCGACATCCTCGTCGTGGGCGGCGGGATCGTCGGAACGGGCAGCGCTCTCGACGCCGTGACCCGGGGCCTGAGCGTCGGCATGGTCGAGGCGCGCGACTGGGCAAGTGGAACGTCGAGCCGCTCGTCCAAGCTCGTACACGGCGGCATCCGCTATCTCGAACAGCTCGACTTCCGCCTGGTGCGCGAGGCGCTCAAGGAGCGCGGCCTCCTGCTGCAGCGCATCGCGCCCCACCTCGTGAAGCCGGTGCGCTTTCTCTACCCCCTCAACAAGCGGTTCTTCGAGCGCATCTACATCGGTGCGGGCATGTTGCTCTATGACGTCCTCAGCTACACCGGCGGTCGTCCTCCCGGTGTGCCGCACCACCGCCACCTCACCAGGAGCCAGGTGATGCGCGCAGCACCGAGCCTCGCGCACGATGCCATGATCGGCGGCATCACGTACTACGACGCCCAGGTGGATGACGCCCGCTACGTTGCCTCACTCGCGCGTACGGCATCCTTCTACGGTGCCCATGTCGCCAGCCGTGTGCGGGTCGAGGGCTTCCTCAAGGTCGGCGAGCGTGTCATCGGTGTGAAGGTGCACGACCTCGAGACCGGCGAGCGGTTCGAGATCAAGGCAAAGCAGGTCGTCAACGCGACGGGCGTGTGGACGGATGACACCCAGGCGATGGTGGGAGAGCGCGGCCAGTTCAAGGTGCGGGCCTCCAAGGGCGTGCACCTCGTCGTGCCGCGCGACAGGTTCCAGTCGAATGTCGGACTCATCCTCCGCACCGAGAAGAGCGTGCTCTTCGTGATCCCGTGGGGCCGCCACTGGCTCGTCGGGACGACCGACACCGACTGGCATCTCGACAAAGCGCATCCGGCGGCGACCGCTGCGGACATCGACTACATCCTGGAGCACGTCAACAAGGTTCTCGCCGTGCCGCTGACACGCGAAGACGTCGAGGGAGTGTATGCGGGCCTTCGTCCGCTGCTCGCCGGCGAATCGGAGCAGACCTCGAAGCTGTCGCGTGAGCACCTCGTGGCGCACAGTGTTCCGGGATTGGTGGTCATCGCCGGCGGCAAGTGGACCACCTACCGCATCATGGCGAAGGATGCGATCGACGCAGCCGTCTCGGCTCTAGACGCCAACGTCCCGAAGAGCGTGACCCAGGACATCGGTCTGCTCGGTGCCGAGGGTTATCAGGCCGCGTGGAACAAGCGCGCCAAGATCGCACGGGCCTTCGGAGTGCACAAGGTGCGTATCGAACACCTGCTCAACCGCTACGGCGTGCTGACGGATGAACTGCTCGACATCATCCGCGAGACCCCGTCGCTCGGCAATCCGCTCCCCGGCGCCGACGACTACCTCGAGGCCGAGGTCGTCTACGCGGCGACCCACGAGAGCGCGCTCCACCTGGAGGACGTGCTCGCCCGCCGCACCCGTATCTCGATCGAGGCGTGGGATCGCGGAATTTCCGCCGCACCAGTGGCGGCAAAACTCATGGGCGGCGTGCTCGGCTGGGACGAGGAGCGGATCGATCGCGAGGTCAACAACTACCTCAAGCGCGTCACGGCAGAGCGTGCGAGCCAGCTCGAACCCGACGACGAGTCGGCCGACCGGGTGCGGCTCGAGGCTCCGGACATCATCAGCGCGAAGTAGCGAGGCCGCGTCTCGTCGGGTTCTGGCCGGCCCCGGTACGGGGCTGCGCCGCCGGCGAACGCCCGCTGTGGGCGGCGAACCGCCCGGTAGACTGGGATATGTCCCCAACAAGCCTCAAGGAGTCACCCTATGGTCGACGTTCGTCGGGTCAAGCTTCCCGGAGTGGGCGTTCTGCATACCTTCGTCACCGCTGATGGCGGCAAGGCCGGCGTCATCACCCACCGTTCCGGCCACAGCGACCTGATCACCTTCGCCGACGAAGAAGACGGATCGGATGCCAGCAAGGTCTCCCTGCGATTGAGCGAAGACGAGGCGCACACCCTCGCCGAACTGCTCGGCGGTACGCGCATCACCGAGGGACTCGACAAGCTCGACCAGATCCCCGGCCTCAGCATCGACTGGTTCACCGTCGACTACGACGACTACATCGCCGGCCAACAGCTCGGCAATCTCGCCTCACACGGCGTCGTCGGGTTGACGGTGGTCGCGGTCGTGCGTGGCGAATCCGCGAACCCGGCTCCGGCCGACGATTTCAAGGTCTTCCCCGGCGACACCCTCGTGGTCGCCGGCTCACCGGAGAAGGTCGCGAAGGCCTTCAACTTCTACCGCACGGGCGAGCTGTCACTGGGGTCAAAGGCGCCTGTCGACGCTCCGCCCGGGAGCTGACATGCATCTGGGTGAAGAGCTCGCCGTCCTCGGCGTACTCCTCCTCATTGCATATGTTTTCGGACGCCTCGGCAAGCTCATCGGCCTGCCGGCGATCCCGGTCTACATGCTCGTCGGTCTGCTCGCCAGCCCGCACACCGGGTGGTTCCCGCTCAACTTCGACTCGAGCAAGATCGAGCTCATCGCGATCTTCGGCCTCATCCTCCTTCTCTTCAACCTCGGGCTCGAGTTCGACCAGGACGAGTTCTTCGGCAACGCCGGCAAGCTCATCGTCTCCGGCGGCTCCTACATCCTGGTGAACATGGGCGTCGGGCTCGCCTTCGGCTTCTGGGTCGGCTGGGGTACCCGCGAGGCCCTCATCATCGCCGGCATCACCGCGACCTCGTCGAGTGCGATCGTCACCAAGCTGCTCATCGAACTGAACCGTCTGCCCAACCGCGAGACGCCGATGATCCTCGGTGTCACCGTGGTCGAAGACATCTTCATCGCCATCTATCTCGCGATCGTCGGTGTCGTGCTGAGCGGCGAAACCGCGATCTGGCCGGTGGTCGGCAAGCTCGCGATCTCCTTCCTGTTCCTCGTGGTCATGTTCACGATCGCGCGCTGGGGAGGCAGGTGGGTCTCGCGGCTGTTCCGAACCAAGGACGACGAGCTCTTCACCATCCTGTTCTTCGGTCTTGCCGTCGCCTTCGGCGGCATCGGCGAGCTCCTGGGGGTCACCGATGCGATCGGCGCCTTCCTCATCGGGCTCGTGCTCGGCGCGACCAAATACCGCGCACGGATCGAGCAGCTCTCACTGCCGATGCGCGATGTGTTCGGAGCCTTCTTCTTCCTGAACTTCGGGCTCGCCCTCAATGTGTCCGAGTTTCCCACGGTGCTCGTACCGGTGCTCGGCGCCGTGCTCATGACCTTCGTGCTCAACGTCGTCGCCGGGCAGTTCGTGGCCTGGCTCAACAGGCTCGGACCGCAGGCGGGAATCAACACCACGGTCATCCTGCAGAACAGGGGAGAATTCGCTCTCATCCTCGCGACCCTCTCGCTCAGCGCGGGGCTCGACAAGCGGATCGTTCCCTTCGCTGGCCTGTATGTGCTCATCATGTCGATCGGCGGGCCGATACTCGCAGCTAACTCTGAGAAGATCGGAGCGCTCGTCCTTCGCACCAAGAAAAAGAAGCCGAAGCCCGCGCCGATCATGGCCGAAGAGAACATCGCCCTGGTCGAAGCGGCGACGGCAGGGATGGACCCTGGTGAACCGGATGAGGCGTCGATTGCGGCGGACCGCCTGATCGAACAGGCCATGCAGCAATCGGACGAGCAGACCGAACGTAAAAGAGATCCGGAGTACTAGGTAATGTGGTCCGTCGCCCGGCGCCCCCGCTGGATAGCCGCGCTCGTCTTCGCGCTCGTACTCGCCGCGGGATTCGCCGCCCTCAGCCAGTGGCAGCTCGCCAGGAGCGTCTCAACAGGAACTGTCGTCTCGCGAGACACCGAGACGGTGGTTGCACTCGAGTCCGTGGCGAAGCCGCAGGCTCCGGTGTCGGATGCCGCGGCCGCCCAGCTCGTGAAGGTGACGGGTGCCTGGGTGCCGGACGATTACCTGCTCGTCAGCGATCGTCTCAACGGCGGTCGCACCGGATACTGGGTGGTCGGCCACTTCGCCGCGAATGTCGATGGCGGGAGCCCGGCGGGGCTGGTCGTCGCACTCGGTTGGGCGCCGAATCGGGCGGAAGCGGCATCCGCTCTCAACGCGCTGTCGGGTTCGCAGGTCTCGGGAAGCGTGACCGTGACCGGGCGCTACTATCCCGATGAGGGACCGCAGGATGGCGATTTCGAGCACGGCAAGCTCAGCACCATCTCGGCCGGCTCCATGATCAACCTGTGGAAGGGAGCCGATCCGGCCGGCGTATACGGTGGGTATCTCGTCGACTCCGCGCACGCGAGCGGACTCGCCATCATCGACTCGCCCGCGCCGAGCACTGCCGTCGAACTCAATCTGCTCAACGTCTTCTACGCCGCTGAGTGGGTGGTCTTCGCGGGCTTCGCGCTCTTCCTCTGGTACCGGTTGGTGAAGGATGCCTGGGAGCGCGAACAGGAAGAGGCGCAGTCGGCAGAAACTGCGGAAGTAAACTAGCGGTATGCCCCTGAGCCCCAAGATTTCCGACATTCCGAAAATCCGCGGAGCTCTGAAGTTCTATCGGGTGTTCGCCTACGTCACCGGCACGCTGCTGCTGCTGCTCGTGGTCGAAATGCTGCTCAAGTACACCCCGATCCAACGGGAGATCGAGCTCGGTGGCCCACAGGGGTTCCTGGCACTCGTGCCGGTCGGCTCGGTACGAGCGGTCAACCTCAGCACGGGCATCCTGATCGCCCACGGTTGGCTCTACGTCGTCTACCTCTTCAGCGACTTCCGGCTGTGGAGTTTCATGCGCTGGCCGTTCAGCCGCTTCATCCAGATCGCGCTCGGCGGCGTCGTGCCCTTCCTCTCCTTCATCGTCGAGCACTTCATCTCGCGCCGTGTGTTTCGCGAGCTCGCCGTACTCGAGTCACCAGTAGCCGCGGAGGTAAACAATCGTTAAGACGCCCCAGCGCGAAACCGCTCACCAGCCCGTTTTAGTCGTCGACTTCGGTGCCCAGTACGCCCAACTGATCGCGCGTCGCGTGCGTGAGGCGAACGTCTACTCGGAGATCGTGCCGCACACCATCACCGCGGAAGAGGTCGCAGCCAGGAATCCCTCCGGCATCGTGCTGAGCGGTGGTCCGTCCAGCGTCTACGAAGAGGGCTCGCCAACGCTCGACCCGGGCATCCTGAAGCTCGGCGTCCCGGTGCTGGGCATCTGCTACGGCTTCCAGGTGATGGCGCAGCAGCTCGGGGGCGAGGTCGCCAACACCGGACTGCGCGAGTACGGCTCGACCGCCGTGCACCTGCGGGGCGACGGCGGCCGGCTGTTGAGCGGACAGCCAGACGAGCAGACCGCCTGGATGAGCCACGGCGACTCCGTCTCCAAGGCGCCAGAGGGCTTCGACGTGCTCGCGTCCAGCGCCTCGACTCCCGTAGCCGCCTTCGCGAGCGACGAGAAGAAGATGTACGGCGTGCAGTGGCACCCCGAGGTCAAGCATTCGCAATTCGGCCAGCGGGTGCTCGAGAACTTCCTCCACGACGCCGCGGGGATTCCCGGCGACTGGAACAGCGGCAATGTCATCGCCGAGCAGGTCGCGCGCATCCGCGAGCAGGTCGGCGACTCGCGCGTGATCGTCGCACTCTCGGGTGGGGTCGACTCTGCGGTTGCCGGCGCGATCGTGCACAAGGCGGTCGGCGACCAGCTCACCGCGATCTTCGTCGACCATGGCCTGCTGCGTCAGGATGAGCGTCGCCAGGTCGAAGAGGAGTATGTCGCCTCCACAGGCGTGCGCCTCATCACCGTCGACGCCGCCGACCAGTTCCTCGACGCGCTCGAAGGCGTGACCGATCCGGAGCAGAAGCGCAAGATAATCGGGCGCGAGTTCATCCGCAGCTTCGAGGCCGCGGCATCCAACCTGGTCGCCGAGGCCGCGTCCGACGGCGAGCCGATCAAGTTCCTCGTGCAGGGAACGCTGTATCCGGATGTCGTGGAGAGCGGCGGAGGGACCGGCACCGCCAACATCAAGAGCCACCACAACGTCGGCGGCCTGCCGGAAGACATCCAGTTCGCCCTCGTCGAGCCGCTTCGCGCCCTGTTCAAGGACGAGGTCCGCGCCATCGGCCGCGAGCTGGGACTGCCAGAGGTCATCGTCGGCCGCCAGCCGTTCCCGGGACCGGGCCTCGGCATCCGCATCGTCGGCGAGGTCACGCGTGACCGGCTCGAGCTGCTGCGTGCGGCCGATGCGATCGTGCGTTCTGAATTGACCGCTGCGGGGCTCGACCAGGAGATCTGGCAGTGCCCGGTCGTGCTTCTCGCCGACGTCCGCTCCGTCGGCGTGCAGGGCGACGGCCGCACCTACGGCCACCCGATCGTGCTGCGGCCGGTGTCATCCGAGGATGCGATGACGGCGGACTGGACCCGCCTGCCCTACGACGTGCTGGCCCGCATCTCCAACCGCATCACCAACGAGGTCGCCGGAGTCAACCGGGTCGTGCTCGACGTGACGTCGAAGCCGCCGGGCACCATCGAGTGGGAGTGACTCGGGGCGCCGAGAGGTCGAATCACCGCCTGTCGAGCTCAGACAATGAAGGGTTCTGACGGACGAAAAGCGTGTCCGTCAGAACCCTTCATAACTCGCGAGACAGTCGGCAATCCGACCTCTCGGCGTCGCTCTTGGAGTTCGCGTCGACAGGCGGGTGCATCCTGTGCCAAATGAAGGAAATCTAGCCCCGGACCTCTCGAATCTCCGGGCAGCAATGGCCACAGCGGGAAGGATCTCCTTCATTTGGCACTGGCATCGACGCGGTCTTACTCCGAATCGATCGGGCAAGTCGCGATCCCTGCAGTCTGAACCCCAGCAGCCGGGCTCAGTGCGAATGATTCTAGCTACGGGCTAGCGCGTCTCGCTGCCAGCCGTCACTCGCGGCGGACGGAGTCCATCCAGGGCGAGTCCCAGCACACGCTCACGCTGCTCGTCCGTCGAATAGTTGACCGACATGATCCCGTGGACCAGGAACATCATGTCCTCGATGCCCACGTCTGCGCGCACGTCACCGGATGCCTGGGCGCGGGTGAGCAGAGGTTCGCTGGTGCCGTACATGGCGTCCTTCGCGCTGCGAAACATCTCCGAGTCGCGGTTGAGCCCCTCGATGAGGGCGCGCTTCGTCGCCAGGTAGGCGACGAAACGGCGCAGCCAGGCCACGAGCGCGTCCCACGGCGGCAGTTCGGCGAGATCCTCGGCGGTGCGGCAGAGGGCTTCCACCTCGTCGAAGTACACCGCCTCGATGAGGCTCGAGCGGGTGGGGAAGTTGCGGTACAGAGTCGCAATGCCGACGCCCGCTCGTCGCGCGATGTCTTCGAGGGAGGCGTCCGGTCCGTTGTCGGCGAAAGAGTCTTTGGCCGAGGCCAGTACAGCCTCGAAATTGCGGCGAGCGTCTGCCCTGAGCGGGCGCGGCGCGGCGACGGATGCGCGGGGTGCGTCGGCCATTGTCAACTTTCATCTTGCTAAGTGGAGGGGTGCCTCCGTATAATCGGAGGTACTCCTCCACTTTACCACTTGCCGTCGCGCGAGTGAAGAGCGCACCCACGCTCGAAAGGAAACCATGTCATCACGCACAAGAACCGCTCCAGCGCTCACCTTCGGTGTGCTGGCCGCCGCGGCCGCATCCTTCTCCCTGCTGCAATCCCTCATCAACCCCGTGCTGCCCACCATCCAGCGCGACCTCGGCACCACCCAATCGACGGTCACCTGGGTGCTCACGGCCTGGCTCCTGTCGGCCGCGATCGCCACACCGCTCCTCGGCCGGATCGGCGACATGGTCGGCAAACGCCGCACACTCCTCATCGCGCTGGCCGCGATCGCCCTCGGCAATCTGGTGGCCGCTATGGCCCCGACCATCGGCGTGCTCATAGTCGCGAGGATCATCCAGGGACTCGGCGGCGCCATCTTCCCGCTCGCCTTCGGAATCATCCGGGACGAATTCCCCGCCCGACGCGTACCCTCCGCGGTCGGTGCGATCTCCGCCATCATCGCCGTCGGTGGAGGGCTGGGCGTCGTGCTCGCCGGACCCATCGTCGGTGCACTCGGATGGCGCTGGCTGTTCTGGATCCCGATGATCGTCACCGCACTCGTCGGCATCCTCGCCCTCGTCTTCGTGCCAGAATCACCCGCCCGCGCCGGCGGCCGCATCAACTGGTTCGGCGCCGTACTGCTCGCCGGGTGGCTCGTCGCACTGCTTCTCCCACTGAGCGAGGCGCACGTGTGGGGCTGGGGTTCGCCCATCGTGATTGGTCTGTTCGCCCTCGCGGTCATCCTGATCGCCCTCTGGGTGTTCGTCGAATACCGTTCGAGCAACCCGGTGATCGACATGCGGATGATGCGGCTCCCCGGCGTCTGGACCGTCAACCTCGTCGCCCTCCTGTTCGGTGCTGGCATGTTCTCGACCTACGCGTTCCTGCCCCAGTTCACGCAGACACCCGCCAGCACCGGCTACGGATTCGGGGCGAGCGTCACCGGGAGCGGACTTCTCATGCTGCCCATGCTCGTCACCATGGCGATCACCGGCTTCCTGAGCGGTCCCATCGCACCGTTCCTCAGTTTCAAGGCTCAGCTCGCGCTGGGATCCGCGGTCGTCGCGATCTCCGGTGTGCTGTTCGTGCTCTTCCACGCGGCACCGTGGGAGATCGCTGTCACGTCTGGCCTCTTCGGACTCGGCCTCGGGATCGCGTACTCCGCGATGTCCAGCCTCATCGTGCAGGCGGTCCCGGCCAACCAGACCGGGGCGGCCAGCGGGATGAGCGTCAACGTGCGGACCATCGGCGGGGCGATCGGTACCGCGGTCATGAGCACGATCGTGACGAGCAAGGTCGATGCGACCGGACTCCCGCTCGAATCCGGATACACCGACGGCTTCATCGTGCTCGCGTCCTTCGCCATCGCGGCCGCAGTCGTCTCGGTTCTCGTGCCGTCGGTGCGGCGCGCTCGTACGGTGCACGAGCCGGTGGCCGAGATGCGCGTTCCGGCCGAGGTCGGCTAACCCCGCCTCCTGCGGATCGAGGGCGCGCCCTGTGTGGGTCGACAGGGCTCGCCCTCTGTCGAGTAGGGCGCGCAGCGCACGTACTTGTGCTGAGTAGCCGTCTTCGGCGTATCGAAGTATCGCGGTCTCCCTCGGCCGGGTATCCAGTCTGCTCGTGCGGTGAACGGGAATAACACCCGTCACGCGTACGCTGAACGCACAGTGAAGCGCATCGGTTTTCTCTCCTTCGGCCACTACCAGCCCGTGCCCGGCTCGGTAGCCCGTACGGCGCGCGACGCGCTCGTGCAGACGATCGAACTCGCGGTCGCCGCGGAAGAACTCGGCATCGACGGCGCCTACGTGCGAGTGCATCACTTCGCCCCGCAACTGGCGAGCCCGTTCCCGCTGCTCGCCGCCATCGGCGCCCGCACGTCCACAATCGAGATCGGCACGGCCGTGATCGACATGCGGTACGAGAATCCGCTCTACATGGCAGAGGACGCCGCCGCCGCCGACCTCATCAGCGGCGGTCGACTGCAACTCGGCATCAGCCGCGGCTCACCCGAGACCGCGCTGAACGGCTACGAGGCGTTCGGCTATGTACCGGCGGATGGGCGGACGGATGCGGATGACGCGCGCACGAAGACCGAGATCTTCCGGGCCGCGATCGCCGGCGCCGGCGTCGCATCCGCCAACCCGCAGATGACCGGACGCACCGGACTCCTCGCCATCCAGCCGCTGTCGCCCGGACTGCCGGACCGCATCTGGTGGGGTTCTGGCACGCGCGCGACCGCGAAGTGGACGGGCGAACAGGGCATGAACCTCATGAGCTCGACCCTCCTCACCGAGGACACGGGCGTCCCATTCGACGAACTCCAGGCGGAGCAGATCGGCATCTACCGCGAGGCCTTCGCGGCGGCCGGCCACGAGCGCGAGCCGCGCGTGTCGGTGAGCCGCAGCATCCTGCCGCT
>JAODMW010000241.1 GCA_025464815.1 Microbacteriaceae bacterium
GTTCGATGCGCACCCCGATCTCAACACCCCCGAGTCCTCACCGTCCGATGCCTTCACAGGCATGGTTCTGCGGACGCAGTTCGGAGAAGGAACGCCGACCCTCGTGCCGCAGAAACCTCTGGCGCCCTCGCGCACGATCCTGGCCGGTATCCGCGACGTCGACGACGGCGAGAACGACTACCTGGACTCGAGCGCCGTACGCGTGATCGACGTGGAGGATGTCGGCGCAGAATCGATCGTTGAGGCGCTCACGGCAAGCGGAGCGACATCCGTCTACATCCATATCGATCTCGATGTACTCGACCCTTCCGAGTTCGACGGCGTTGGTGACCCGATGCCGTTCGGCCTCTCCCTCGCCATGCTCATCGAGGTGATCACGGCAGCCAAGGCCACCCTGCCCCTGGTGGGCGCGGGAATCGCGGGCTTCGCCCCCGCCTCGCAGGACGCCGCTGCGGACGACCTGGGAAGCATCCTGCGCATCATCGGCGCCCTGGCGTCCTGACACTCGTCTCACCCGGCTCGGCGCCGTAGCATCGAGTCATGGATGCACGCGTCACCGTCGACCGCGACGGACCGGTACTGCTCATCGGATTCAATCGGCCGGAGAAGCGCAACGCGGCGGACTTCCAGCTGCTGCAGGAACTCGCGCTGGCCTACGGCGAACTGGAGCGTGACCCGCAACTGCGCGTCGGTTTCGTCCATGCGCACGGCGACCACTTCACGGGTGGGCTCGATCTCGCCGACGTCGGCCCGCGCATCGGTGCGCAGGGCCTCGAGATCGCGCCGGAGGGCGGCATCAATCCCTGGCAGGTTTCCGGGCAGCAGCTCAGCAAACCCGTCGTGATCGCGGTGCAGGGCACCTGTCTCACCCTCGGCATCGAGTTGATCCTCGCCAGCGACATTGCTGTCGCGGCGGAGTCGACCGTCTTCGGGCAGATCGAGGTCGCCCGCGGCATCCTGCCCTTCGGTGGCGCGACCATCCGCTTTCCGCGCGCGGTCGGCTGGGGCAACGCCATGCGCTGGATCCTCACCGGAGACTCCTTCGACGCAGCCGAAGCGCACCGCATCGGGCTCGTCCAGGAGGTCGTGCCGGACGGCGCCCAGTACGATCGCGGCCTCGAACTCGCGCGTCGCGTCGCCGCCCAGGCGCCGCTCGCCGTGCAGGCGGCCCTCGCCAACGCCCGCATCGCCGTGCGCGACGGGGATGCCGCCGCGGAAGCCGCCCTGCAGCCCAGGCTGGTGGAGCTCGCGTCGAGCGAGGATGCCCGCATCGGCATGGAAGCGTTCATGACCCGGCAACCCGCACAGTTCGTCGGCCGCTGAGAGCCGTGAGCGGCCGTATCACAACGAGGAGTAGAGATGACCGAAACGACCTACGATCTCATCGTCATCGGCGCGGGAGCGGTGGGCGAGAACATCGCGGACCGAGCGGTGCAGGGCGGGCTCACTGCCCTGCTCATTGAGAGCGAGCTCGTCGGCGGCGACTGCTCGTACTGGGCCTGCATGCCCTCCAAAGCCCTGCTGCGCAGCGGAATCGTATTGCGCGCGGCGAAAGCGGTGGGCGGGGCACGCGAGGCCGTGACCGGAGACCTGGATGTCGCGGCCACCTTCAAACGCCGCGACGGCATCACCCACGACTGGGATGACCGGAGCCAGGTCGACTGGGTCGCTGGTGCGGGCATCGGCCTGGTGCGCGGGCACGCCCGGATTACCGGAGAGAAGCAGGTGACCGTTGACGGGACCGTTTACACGGCCAGGCATGCCGTCGCGGTGAGCGTCGGATCCGACCCGCTATTGCCGGACATCCCCGGCCTCAAGGACGTGAGCCCCTGGACGAGCCGCGCAGCGACCTCCGCCCAGATCGCTCCGAAGAGCCTCGCGATCATCGGTGGCGGAGTCGTCAGTGTGGAGATGGCGACTGCCTATTCGAGCTTCGGCACCGAGGTGACGGTGCTCGCCCGCAGCGCCCTCCTCGGCGGACATGAGCCTTTCGCCAGGGAAACCGTCACCGAGGCCCTCGGCACCCTCGGCGCCACCGTGAAGATCGGGGTGGCGGCGATCTCGGCGAAGCGCACGGATGCCGGCGTCGAGTTGCAGCTCGACGATGGAACCGTGCTCGCCGCAGAGGAGGTGCTCGTCGCGACGGGCCGGGTGCCGCGCACGCTGGACCTCGGTTTCGAGAACATCGGTCTCACGCCGGGCGACTGGCTGGACGTCGACGACACCCTCCTCGTGAGGGGTTTCAACTGGCTCTACGCCTGTGGCGATGTCAACCATCGTGCGCTGCTCACCCATCAGGGCAAGTACCAGGCGCGGGCTGCTGGAGACGTTATCGTCGCCCGCGCGCTCGGCAAGCCGGTGTCCGACCGCAAGTGGGGTACGCACGTGGCGACCGCGGACCATGAAGTCGTTCCGCAGGTCACCTTCAGCGACCCTGAGGTGGCTTCGGTCGGACTCACCGCGGATGCCGCGGAAAAAGCCGGATACGACATCCGGGTCGTCGACTACAACCTCGGCTGGGTGGCGGGCGCCTCGCTGCAGGCGGATGACTACGAGGGCCAGGCGCGCATGATCGTCGACGAGAAGCGCAAGGTCATTCTCGGGGTCACTTTCGTCGGCCAGGACGTCTCGGAGCTCATCCACGCCGCGACCACCGCGATCGTCGGCGAGGTGCCGATCGACCGGCTCTGGCACGCCGTGCCCGCCTACCCCACGATGAACGAGATCTGGCTGCGCCTGCTCGAGACCTACGGCAGACCCGCGTAGACCCCGAGCAGCGCGGTCGCCGTCGCCGCCCAGGTGTATCCCTCCGCATAGTGCCGGGCGGAGCCGGACAGCCGCTCGAGGCGGGCGCTGTCATCGAGCATTTCGGCGATCGTACGCGCCCAGGCGCGCGGATCGCGGGAGTCGACGAGCTGTCCGGAGACCCCCGCCGAGACCGACTCGACGAGTCCTCCACCCCTGAAGGCGACGACCGGTGTGCCGCTGGATGCGGACTCGAGCGCCACGAGTCCGAAAGTCTCAGAGTGCGAGGGGACGAGGGTCACGGTCGCCGCCGCAAAGAGATCGGCGAGACGTTCGCGTGACAGGGCGCCGACGAAGCGGACCTCCCCGAGCACGCCGAGATCCGCAGCGGTGGCGCGCAGCAGGATGGCGTACCCACGCTCCCCCGGCGTCGCCTCGCCCGCGATCACGAGCACGGGCGCCCATCCGCGCAGTGCGTGCAGTTCGGCGAGCACGCGGATCGCGAGCTCCTGGTCCTTGAGGGGCTGCACGCGGCCCACGACCGCGATAATGGGACGCCCGGATGCGATCGAGAGTTCGGCGCGGAGACGCGCGCCCGCAGCATCCGCCCTTTCCGGCGTGAAGAGATCGACGTCGACGCCGGGAGGGATCACCCAGATACGATCGGCTGGCGCGTGAACCTCATCGATGAGCGTGCCTACTTCGGCGGCGGAACCGGCCACGATCGCGCTCGCCTGGTTTGCCAGGTACATCTCGGTGCGAACGCGCCGTTCGGGTTCCGGATCCTGGCCCGGGGGAAGGGCGCCGTTCTTCATCGCGGCGACCGTGTGAAAACTCTGCACGAACGGCAGCCCGAGTTCGAGTGCGACGGGCAGCGTGGCGAGGCCGCTCAGCCAGTAGTGGGCATGGATGAGCCCGTAGCGCGGCTGCAGGCGGCCGGTGAGATTCGCGACGGCTTCGCCGAACTCGTCCGCGACTTCGAACAGACGCCCCTTCTCCAGGACACCGGGGGGACCCGCGGCCAGCTCGTGCAGTGTCACCCCGTCACTCAGGCCGATGACGCGGGGAACCCCGCTCGCTCGCGTCAGGAGGTCGACCTCGACCCCACGCTTGGCCACCTCCGAGGCGATGGACAGCAGCGACACGTTCATGCCGCCGGAATCGCCGGTGCCGGGCGCAGCGATAGGCGAGGTGTGCATGGACACCATCGCAACTCGCTCCAGGGCGCTCGCCATGCTGCCACTGTATTGGCACAGCCCCTGTGACCGCTGGGGCTTCCCCCTGCCGGAAGTGGTACAAATACGACATGCCCGCTGAATCGCCGTCCGGCCTCGAGCGCGGGATGTCGGACTAGAAAATGGGTGGCTACCGATGAGCGGAGCAAATAGGGACCTGGATGGCGCGACGATCGTCATCACGGGAGCGAGTTCCGGTCTCGGGCGGGCAGCCGCCGTCGCGCTCGCCGATCGTGGCGCGGACATCGCGGTCGTCGGCCGCGACCCCGAGCGCACGAATGCCGTGGCCGCAGAAGTGGGCGGCAGGATGTTCCTCGCCGACTACGACCGCCTCGACGACGTCCGCGAACTGGCGGATGCCCTGCTCACCGTCTACGACAGCATCGACGTGCTCGCCAACAACGCCGGCGGCCTCGTCAGCAAGCGTGGACTCTCAGCCGATGGACACGAGCACACTTTCCAGCACAACCATCTCGCTCCCTTCCTGCTCACCAGCCTGCTTCTCCCCCGGCTCACCGCTAGCAACGGACGGGTCATCTCGACGGCGAGCGCCGCCAACCTGCTCGGCAGGCTCGATCTCGACGATCTCGATCGCACGAAACACGCCTACGCGGGTGGCTGGCGGGCCTACGGCACGAGCAAGCTGGAGACGATCCTGTTCATCGAAGAGCTGGCCAGGCGTACGGCCGGGACCGGCGTCGACGCCTACGCCTTCCACCCGGGATACGTCGCGACCGGGTTCGGCGCCGATTCGGCCCTCGTCAGGTTCGGCCAGTTCGTCAGCCGCGGGAGCCTGGGGCTCAGTCCGGAGCAGGGTGCTGCCCCGCTGATCCACCTGGCTTCCGCCGAGGATGTCGGTTCTCCGAGCGGTACCTATTTCGACGGCCTCAAGCCGAACGGGCGCACCCTCGGCATCGCACACGACGCGGGGGTCGCCGATAGATTGTGGAGGAAGAGCGCCGAGCTGGTCGGACTCTGACGAAGGAACCATTCAACGTGGGCGACACACTCGACGGCAGATCGATCGTCATCACCGGTGCGAGCTCCGGGATCGGGCGATCGGCGGCCATCGAACTGGCGCGGCGCGGGGCGTCGATCGCGGTCGTCGGCCGCAACCCCGAGCGCACCGCGGATGTCGCGAAGCTCGTGGGCGGCACGGCCTTCGTCGCCGACTACGACCACCTCGACCAGGTCCGCGCACTTGCGGATGCGCTGCTCTCGCATTTCGCTCACATCGACGTTCTCGCCAACAACGCCGGCGGTCTCATCGGCGACCGGGAGTTGACGGATGACGGTTTCGAGCGCACCTTCCAGTCCAACCACCTGGCGCCCTTCCTGCTCACCTCCCTCCTGTTGCCGCGGATCACCGAGAGCCGCGGCCGTGTGCTGTCGACCGCGAGCAATTCCAACCTCGTCGCACGCCTCGACTTGAACGATCTGGGCTTCGAGACCCTCCCCTGGCTGGGTGGGTGGCGCGCCTACGGCACCACGAAGCTGGAGACGATCCTCTTCATCCGCGAGCTCGCACGAAGGACCGCGGGAACCGGGGTCACCGCGTACTCGTTCCATCCGGGTTACGTAGCGTCGAACTTCGGGGCCGACATCCCGATCATGAATTTCGCCCAGCAGATCAGCGGCGGCCGTCTCGGGCTGAGCCCGGAGCAGGGCGCCGAGCCACTGGTCTTCCTGGCCTCAACGGCGAATGTCGGAGCGCAGAGCGGCGCATACTTCAGCCGCAGTAATCCGAAGGGACGCACTCACAGGCTCGCGAACAACGCAGCGACCGCGACGGCACTCTGGGAGAAGAGCGCCGAGTTGCTCGGGCTCTAGTCGGAGCTCAGTGGATGTAGGCGCTCACCACTGCGGCGGATGCCTCCGCTCCCACTGCAGACGACGCTCGAGCTGGGCTCCGATCGCGAGCAGCGTCGCCTCCCCGCCCGGGCGTCCGATGAGCTGTACGCCCATCGGAATGCCCGCATCCGTCTGGTAGACGGGCAACGTGATCGCCGGCAGCCCGGAGACGTTCGCGAATGAGGTGAACGGCGTGTACTGCACCTGCTGCGCGAAGTTTCGTTCGCCATCCGTGCTGTCGTACCAGCCGATGGGCCGGGGTGTCATCGCCAGCGCCGGAGTCATCACCGCGTCGAAGCGGGCGAACTGGCGGATCACCGAGCGCTCGAACAGGCTGAGCGCGGCGAGAGCCTCCATCAGTTCGAGCGCGGAAATCTCCCGCCCCCGTGCGACAAGCCATTGCGTCAACGGCTCGAGTTTGCCCAGATCCTCGCCCTCGGCGGGAATTCCCGCGGCACCCGACTGCCAGATCGTGCGGAAGTTCGGCGCGTAGCTGTCATCCGGCTCGAGTGCCGTTTGCTCGACCCCGTGCCCGATCGCGTCGAGTTCCTTCACCGCGAGTGCCAGTGCAGCGAATGCCTCAGGCGAAACTTCGATGTCGTAGGCGTCGTCCCAGGGCGACGTCGTCATCACCCCCAACTGGAAGCGGCCCTCACCGCGCACCGCGGCATTGAGAAGGGCACCGCCATCCCAACGCGGTGCCCGCAGGGTGAACGGGTATTCCCCTCCCGCGACCATCGCGTCGAGCATCATTGCGGCGTCAGCGACCGTCCTTGCGAGCGGCCCCGGTACGACGAGTCCCGCGAGTTTGTCGACGCCGGAACCGCTCGGGATCAGGCCGCGGGACGGTTTGATCCCGACGAGCCCGCAGGCCGCTGCGGGAATCCGCACCGATCCCCCGCCGTCCGATCCGGGCGCGAAGGGCAACAGGCCGGCGGCTACGGCGACCGCCGCTCCTCCGCTGGATCCGCCGGCACCGAGCGAGATGTCCCAGGGATTCCTCGCCGGCGGCGCGACGAGGGTCTCGGTGTACGACGGCAGGCCGAACTCTGGTGCGTTGGTCTTGCCGAGACTCACGGCCCCGGCGTCATCGAGAACCGAGACGAGTTCATCCGAATCCTCCGGCACGAACCCGGTCATCAGACGGGAACCGTAGCCCGTCGGTACGCCGGCGCGATTGGTGAGATCCTTGTCGCCGATCGGCAGCCCCCAGAGGGCGGCGGTCTTCGGCACGGCACCGGCGAGCTTCCGCGCACGCTCGATCGCGGCATCCGCAGTCACTGTGACGAATGCGCCGAGCCCGGCGTCGAGGCGCTCGATACGGGAGAGGTAATGCGTCGTGAGCTCGACCGGACTGATCTCGCCGCGCTGCATCCACTCCCACTGCTCCTGTGCGGTCAGGTGATGGAGTTCGAAAGCCACGGGTCGAGCCTACGAGGTCCCGCGGCCATATCGTCCGCCTGAAGCAACACCCAGGCTCCTCGTGGATTCGCACAAACGTGGGTTAGTATCCTCTCCTATGTCCAGCGACATGACGAAACCGCTCGCCCGACACGGCCGACTTCGCCGGTCCAGCCCTTGGGCGACGGTGGTGAAACTTCTCGCGGCGGTCATTGCCGTGGTCGCGGTCAGCGCCGGATCCATTGCCGCGGTGGCGCTCTGGGATGTCACAAACAGTGTCAAACCCGGCGTCGACCTCATTCCCAACAGCGGTGCACCGCCGACGCTCTCGGCCGCCGAGGGTGAGATCAACGTGCTCGTCGCGGCGAGCGACAGCGGCGGCGGCGACGTCGCCACCTACGGCAAGCGTGGTGAGCATCTCAACGATGTGACCATGCTGCTGCACATTTCGGCGAACCACCAGCAGGCGACGGTCATCAGCTTTCCGCGCGACATGATCGTACCGATCGCCTCGTGCCCCAATGGCAAGGGCGGCAACTATCCAGCACAGACCAACAAGATCAACACCGCATTGACCTACGGCGGGCTCCCCTGCATCGTCAAGACCGTCGAAAACCTCACCGGCATGACCATTCCCTACGCCGCTCTCACGGAGTTTCAGGGCGTGGTCGCCATGTCCAATGCGGTCGGCGGGGTCACGGTCTGCGTCGCGACGGCGATTCACGATGAGAAGATCAGCTTCAACCTGGATGCCGGCCAGCAAACGCTCGTCGGCGAACAGGCCGTGCAGTTCCTGCGCGTCCGCTACGGCCTCGGCGACGGCAGCGACCTCGGTCGCGTGAGCAACCAGCAGCTCTTCCTCTCGGCACTGGTGCGCAAGATCAAGACACCGGAGACGCTCGGCAATCCGGTCAAGGACTACCAACTCGCCAAGGCCGTGGCGAGCAACATGACGCTGTCGAGCAGCCTCACCAACATCAACACACTGGCGTCGATGGCACTGGCCGTGAAGGATATTCCGTTCGACAAGGTCGTGTTCGTGCAGTACCCGAATTCCTACGGTTCGAGCAGCGGCCAGAACGGCGTGCTTCCCATCACGAGCGCCGCGGACGTGCTGTTCGCAGCCCTCAAGGCCGGGCAGCCCGTCGCACTCACCGGAGCGACAGGCGTCGGCACCGAAGCCGCCCCCGCTGCTCCGGCCGCGACATCCAGCGCCAGTGCCGATCCCGGCGCGACGTCGTCCGCGGCCGTGCAGCTGCCCAGTACCGTCCATGGGCAGACAGCGGCCCAGCAAACCTGCACCAAGGGCCAGCGCGCAGGCTGAGAGCTATTCGAGTTCTGCCCGCAGCTGACTCAACAGGCGCTCGAAAGCGGTCGGCGCCTG
>JAODMW010000248.1 GCA_025464815.1 Microbacteriaceae bacterium
CCGCCCGCTGGGAGATGATCTCCTCGAGGCCGGCGAAGGCTCCAGCGACGATGAAGAGCACGTTGGTCGTGTCGACCTGAATGAACTCCTGGTGCGGATGCTTGCGGCCGCCCTGTGGCGGAACGGATGCGATGGTGCCCTCGAGAATCTTGAGCAGTGCCTGCTGCACGCCCTCACCGGACACATCGCGGGTGATCGACGGGTTCTCGGCCTTGCGGGCGATCTTGTCGATCTCGTCGATGTAGATGATGCCCGTCTCCGCACGCTTGACGTCGTAGTCCGCCGCCTGGATCAGCTTGAGAAGGATGTTCTCGACGTCTTCACCGACGTAACCCGCCTCGGTAAGCGCCGTGGCATCCGCAACCGCGAATGGCACGTTGAGGCGTTTCGCCAGGGTCTGCGCGAGGTAGGTCTTGCCACAGCCGGTGGGGCCGATGAGCAGGATGTTGGACTTGGCGATCTCGACGTCGTCGATGACGGCATCCGCGGAGGTGATCGTGTTGCGGGCCCTGATGCGCTTGTAGTGGTTGTAGACGGCGACCGAGAGCGCCTTCTTGGCCGCCTCCTGGCCGATGACGTACTCCTCGAGGAAGCTGTAGATCTCACGCGGCTTCGGAAGCTCGAACTCGCTCGAGGTCTCCTCGCCGGCCTCGGCCAGGCGTTCCTCGATGATCTCGTTGCAGAGCTCGACGCACTCGTCGCAGATGTAGACGCCGGGGCCGGCGATCAGCTGCTGCACCTGCTTCTGGCTCTTGCCGCAAAAGGAGCATTTGAGCAGATCGGCGCTCTCGCCTATACGAGCCATGCTCGGCCTCCTCCTGGTCTCGGAATCTCGTCGCTGAAATCCAGAACGCTCATGATCGTGGGAGCTCAATGATGTGACTATCAGCGGATCTGGTCATGCAACCGTGGTTCTGATAACGAGCCTAACCCGAGTAGACGACACTGTTCGCACCATGTGGAAATACGACACGGCGAGCCGCGGTCTCATCGGGCGGCCATAGACTTCTCGCGATGGCCTGTAAGCCGATATCGGGGGCACGGATGAGCACGAGATGGGCGCGGTTGACCCGCGGCTTGATCGCCGCGCTGTTCTCCACCTTCGTCGCGGCCTGCTCGCATGCGATCGCCGGTGGAAGCACGCCCAGCCTCGTGGGGCTCGCCCTCTGCCTCGCCTTCTCGACGGTGTTGTGCACCCTTCTCGCAGGCAGGACGCTGTCGCTCATCCGGCTCTCGCTGTCGGTCGCCGTGAGCCAGTTCGCGTTCCACGGTGCCTTCGGCCTGCTGTCGGATGCCGGGCCGGCATCGACTCCCTTGCAGGTGATGGACCACCACTCTGGCGGCCAGATGATCATGCACATCGATGCGCTCTCCCCCGCCACCCATGCTGCGATGAGCACGGATGTCCGCATGTGGCTCGGTCACGCCGTGGCCGCGATCCTGACCATCGTCGCGTTCCGTTTCGGCGAAGTCGCGTTCTGGGGACTCCTCGAACTCACCCGCCTCTGCGTCACCCGCCTGGTCACATCCACGACGCAGTTCCGGCCGACGGTCCGTCCGCGGACGAGCGTGGTCGCCGCGGAACGCGCCCGGCTGCCCCGGCCGGTCGAGCACTTGCTCTCCGCGCTCAGGCACCGCGGTCCGCCAGCAGCCGTGTCGGTCTGATAACCCCCAACGACAATTATTTCCGAGGTCGCTTCCGTACCGCTGGACTCACAGCTGCGCCGATCGGCACGGCGGTTCAGCGTTCGCCGACCTCACCTATTCTGCTGAGGAAAAATGAACAAGCACACCACCACGAAGGCCTCCATCGCCGTCGGCGCAGGAGCACTCCTGGCTATCGCCCTGCCGCTCTCGGCCAGTGCGCACGTCACGATCACGCCGTACACGACAGAACCGGGCTCGTACGCCCTCATCACCGTCAAGGTACCCAATGAATCTGCGACGGCGAGCACGAAAATCGTCGAGGTCGATATTCCGACGAATTCACCGTTCGCGAGCGTGAGCTACGTACCCGTGGCCGGTTGGGACGTCGCCCTGGTGACGGAACAGCTTCCCAAGCCGGTGAAGCTCGACGGCAACGAGCTGAAGGAGGCCGTCACCAAGGTCATCTGGACGGCGCAACCCGGCCATGAAATACGCGACGGCGAACTGCAGCTGTTCCCCCTGTCGGTCGGCCCCGTTCCCGATACGGGAAAGATCCTGTTGCCGACGACACAGACGTACACGGACGGAACAGTCGTTGCGTGGAGTGACAGTGGCACGCAAGCCGACCATCCGGCCCCGGTCCTCTACGTCACGGATGCACCCGTCGTGAGTCACGACGCCGACGCCGAGGTGACATCGGCCAGCCAGGATGAATCGCTCCGATCGACGGACGCGGCATCCGCCTCCTCGAGCGACGCGGTCGCCCGAGGCCTGGGCATCGGCGGACTCGTGCTCGGCGCCATCGGTGTGGCACTCGCCGTGGTGATCATGCGTCGCACGGCAGCGAGCTAGTCCGATGCCTTCCCGCCTCACTCGATTCGGCTTCGCCGCATTTGCCGCGCTGGTAGCGACCGTGTCGGTGCTGGGGCTCGCTGCCCCGGCGCAGGCGCACAACTACCTCGTGGCGTCGACGCCCGCGGCAGGCTCCGTGCTCACCGAGCTCCCCCCGGAGTTCTCGGTGACGACGAACGATGTGCTGCTCAACATCGGCGGCAACGGGGCAGGCTTCGCCCTGCAGGTCAAGGATGCCGCGGGCCTCTACTACGGCGATGGTTGCGTCGCGATCGACGGCCCGTCCATCTCGACGGCGGCCGCACTGGGTGCGCCGGGCACGTACACGATCGTCTGGCAGGTGATCTCGACCGACGGCCACACGGTCTCTGATCGGTTCGATTTCACCTGGAAGCCGACCGCGGGGGATGCGAAGGTCAGCAAAGGCTCCACGACGGCCCCCGACTGCCACGGCACACTGAAGCCGAACTCGTCGACGCAGCCCGACTCGTCCAGCCCGACGACACCTGCGGTTTCGGAGGAAACCCTCAGCACCGTTCTCTGGATCGGTGGGGCGGTGCTTGTTGTCGGCGTCGCGGTGGTCGTGACGCTGCTCGTCACGAGCCGCAAGAAGAAGCGAGTCGAGTAGCGCCCTCTACGGCGGCCCCGAGCGGGTCGAGTAGCGCCGTCTACGGCAGCCCCGAGCGGGTCGAGTAGCGCCGCCTACGGCGCGTATCGAGACCTCACGCGATCACACGCGAGGTCTCGATACGGTCGCGGAGCGACCACTCGACCCGCAAGAGTCGACTGCTACTTGGTGATCGCCGGGATGTTCTTGCGCGTCACGAGCACCTGGTCGATGAGGCCGTACTCGAGCGCCTCTTCCCCACTCAGGATCTTGTCGCGGTCGATGTCCTTGTTGACCTGCTCGATCGTGCGATTGGAGTGACGCGAGAGCGTCTCCTCGAGCCATTCACGCATCCGCAGGATTTCCCGTGCCTGGATCTCGATGTCCGAGGCCTGGCCGCGACCCGAGTCGCCTGTTGCGGGCTGGTGGATCAGGATGCGCGCGTTCGGCAGTGCGAGCCGCATGCCCGGCGTACCGGCGGCCAGGATCACAGCGGCGGCCGAAGCTGCCTGCCCGAGAACGACCGTCTGGATCTGCGGACGCACGTACTGCATCGTGTCGTAGATCGCCGTCATCGCGGTGAACGAGCCACCCGGTGAGTTGATGTACATGACGATGTCGCGGTCGGGATCCTGGCTCTCGAGTACGAGCAACTGGGCCATGACGTCATCCGCCGACGCGTCGTCGATCTGCACGCCGAGGAAGATGATGCGGTCCTCGAAGAGCTTCGCGTATGGGTCCTGGCGCTTGTAACCGTAGGCCGTGCGCTCCTCGAAGGTCGGGAGGATGTAGCGAGCCTCCGCCGAGGGGGCGAGGCCGCCGGCCTGCTGACCAAAGTTGGTGAATTCCATGTCTCTCTTACCCGTCCTACTTCTTGGTCAGTGTGTCGTCTGTGCCGCCGCCGCCGATGACTTCGGAGGCGAACTCGCGGAGGTGGTCGACGAAGCCGTACTCGAGCGCCTGCTGTGCGGTGAACCAGTTGTCGCGGTCGCCGTCGATGATGACCTGCTCGACGGTCTTGCCGGTCTGTTCTGCTGTGAGCTCCGCCATCCTCTTCTTCATGTCGAGGATGAGGTTGGCCTGGGTCTGGATGTCCGCGGACGTTCCGCCGAATCCACCAGACGGCTGGTGCAGGAGCACGCGGGCGTTCGGGGTGATGTAGCGCTTGCCCTTCGTCCCGGAGGAGAGAAGGAACTGCCCCATCGAGGCTGCCATGCCGATTCCGACGGTGACGATGTCGTTCGGAACGAACTTCATCGTGTCGTAGATCGCCATGCCCGCGGTGATCGAGCCGCCGGGTGAGTTGATGTACAGGAAGATGTCGCGCTTCGGGTCTTCTGCCGCAAGCAACAGGATCTTTGCGCAGATCTCGTTGGCGTTGTCGTCACGCACCTCTGAGCCAAGCCAGATGATGCGGTCCTTGAGGAGTTGGTCGAAAATGCTGCTGACCAATGCCGGTTGGGCCATTGTTGCGCTCCGTTTCAGTT
>JAODMW010000259.1 GCA_025464815.1 Microbacteriaceae bacterium
CCGAAGGCCGGACCGCTGATCGCCGTGAAGCTGCACATCCTCACCCGCAAGAGCCTCGGCGGTATCGAGACGGATCTCGACGGGCGTGCCCTCGGGACATCCGGCGAACCGATTCCCGGGCTCTATGCGGCGGGCGAGGTGAGCGGATTCGGAGGAGGCGGCGTGCACGGCTACCGCTCGCTCGAGGGGACCTTCCTCGGTGGCTGCCTCTTCTCCGGACGGGTGGCGGGACGGGCGGTCGCGGCGACGCTGTGAACGACGAGGCTGTGAACGACGAGGCCTCCCCGCGGCTCGCGGGAAGGCCTCTGCACGGCTGACAGCTAGGCCGCCGGCGGCACCGGGTCGCTCTCGAGTGCTTCGGCCCCTTCGAGCAGGGCTGGGGCGTGCGCCAGCGCGTTCGGTCGCGCGATGGCGAGTACCGCCGTGTAGACGATTCCGAGCGCAACGAGACCGATCGTGAGCCAGGGCAGTGCGTTGTATGGGGCGCCCTGGCCCGGGTGCAGGTCTCCCCATACCGGGATCGCGAGAACGAAGAGTCCGATGATGGGCACGACGACCCAGAGGAAGGGGTTCTTGCGCACCCCCGCCATGCGCAGCTTGGCGAACTGAACGATGAGCGCCACGTTCGCGACGATGTACATGATCACGATGCCGAGGATGCCGAGCGTGCCCAGGAATCCGGATGCCGAGCCCGGATCGGTGAAAGCGGTCGAAACGCATCCGATGACGATGCTCGGAACGACGAATGCGATGGCGGCAACCCAGGGAGTCTGGAAGCGAGGGTGGATGGACGAGAGTCCCCGTGGCCACAGCCCTCCCCTGGCCCCGGCGAAGATCACCCGAGAGGTCTGAGTGTTCGCAGCGACGTAGGAACTCGTCACGCTGACCAGGAAGACGCCAGCGATGATGGGCACGAAGATGGGCAGGAAACGACCGGCGGCGGTCGCGAAGGGGTTGCTGTCCGTCGAGAACGCTTTCATGTGGTCGACACCGAATGCCGTGACGATCGCGTAGGAGCCGAGCACGTAGATGATGCCGCTCACGACGACGGCGCCGACCACGGCGATCGGAACGTTGCGGCGTGGGTTCCTGGTCTCCTCCGCCAGAGGTGCGGAAGCTTCAAAGCCGCCGAAGGCGAGCACGGCGAGGCTGAAGGCGAGGAAGATGTTCGTCCCGTCCGCTCCGGTCGGCCAGGTGAACGGTGTGAGCGAGAGGCCTTCCGCTCCCCCTTGCGCGAGGATCGCGACGCTCAGGACGATGAGCACGACGACCTCGATCACGTAGAGCACGATGGTCACACGGATGCCGAACTGAAGCCCCAGGATCACCGGAATGGTCACGATGGCACCGTAGACGATCGTCGTGACGATGGTCAGCAACGTCGTATTGGTGGCGTGGGGGAAGAGCAGTCCGACGATGTAGCTGCCGACGAAGATATAGATCCCGCCGAAGGCGATGATGTACCCGACAATCGCGATCACCCCCGTCGCGGTCGCGACCTTCGCTCCCAGCGCGCGGCTGATGTAGGTGATGAACGAGCCCGCGCTCGGATAGAGGTTGGAGAACTGGGCGAGGCTCAGTCCGGTCGCGACCATCCCGACCATGCTGATGAGGAAGACGAGCGGTACGGACGCACCCGCGAGCGACGCCATCACCCCGGTCGTGAAGAACAGGTTGAACGCGGGTGCGATCTGCGCGAGACCGGGCATCAAGACGCCAAGCAGGCCTAATTTTTTCGACTCGAGGCCGGTGACCGGATCGAGGGCAGCATTCTGTGTCATCAGTGGATCCTTTCGTTCTCGCGCAAGAAACCGACGAAGGCAGAGTTGAACTCGTCGGGGTGTTCCCACATGCAGCCGTGGCCGCCGGTGGTGGTTCGCCATTGCGAGCCGGGGATGAGCTCGTGCAGGTCGTGGGAGAGTGCCGTCGGGATGAGGATGTCCTCCTCACCCGCGAGCACGAGGGTTGGCATCGTGAGAGTGCCGAGTTCCGCAGTCTCGTCGTGGTTCTGGATGACCGCGAGCTGCGCGAGGTAGGCGTGCACCGGCTGGTCCAGGTAGCGCATCCCGGTCTCGAATTCGATCAACTCGGCTTCGCGGGTGCGGAAGAAATCGAGGGTGAACGCCCAGAGGGTCACGTCCCGCATGACGAAAGGAACGCCGAGGACCTGTGCCGCGTCGGCCCACATCGCGAACATCCTCGAGCAGAACGGTCCGGGAGCCGCGTACGTGCATGCGAGGGTGAGCGAGCGGATGCCGGAAGGGTACTTGAGCGCGAATCGCTGGGCGATCATCCCGCCCATCGAGACGCCCATGACGTGGTAGTCGTCGAGGCCAAGCTCGTCCGCGACCGCCTTGGCATCGTCGGCCAGGAGCTCTGTACTGTACGGCCCCGCGGGCCTGTCACTCGCACCGATGCCGCGGTTGTCGAAACGGACGACGCGGTAGCCTGCCTCGAGCAGCGCCGGCATCTGGTATCCCCAGGTCTCGAGGTCGTCGGCGAGCCCGTTGATGAGCAGGACGGTCTCGGGACCGTCGCCCTCGACGGCATAGTTGATGGTGATTCCGTTGGCATACAGTGCTGGCACGGTGGTGCTCCTCAGCTCGGTGGGTTGTCGTGTTCGACGCGATGGTGCAGTTCGCGCAGGGTTTCGGCGGTGAGCGAGAAGTGCTCCTCCGCCAGGCGGGCGGCCTCGTCCGGCTCGCGATCGAGGATCGCGCGCGCGAGGCCGGCATGCTGCTGGATGGCGCGCGCCCGAACGTCGGGGTTGTATGGCTCCGCTTCGAATCCAAGACTCACGTCGCGCCGGATGCGAAGGCTGAGATCCGCGAGCTGGGAATTCTGGGTCGCCGCGGCGATCATCTGGTGGACTTCGAGATCGGCGACGCGGGAGGACTCACGGTCGTCGCCCGCCGCCTCGTATCCGCGAACCGCCTGCGTGATGCGGCGCGCGTCGTCGCCGGTATGGCGGAGTGCCGCAGTTCTGGCGATCTGCTGCTCGATGAGCGACCGAAAATCGAGCGTGACCTCGAGTTGGTTCCATCCGGGCTCGAGCGCGCGACGCACCATCGAGTCGGATGCGGGTCCCCACTGCGAGGTGACGAAGGTGCCGCCGTGTCGTCCGCGCTGGACCACGACGTAGCCGAGCGCTGCGAGGCGCGTGAGCGCCTCGCGGACGGTCGTCGGGCTGACCTCGAGCAGACGGGCCAACTCCTGGATGGTCGGCAACTTCTGCCCGACCACGAACTGCCCGAGGGCGATCGCCGTGACGAAGCGATCCGCGATCCGTGCGGCAGCCGTTTCGGCGATGAGCGGACGCAGCGCGACGATTGCCCGGTCGGCCCGTTTGTCGATCACGATCGCGCACTCCCGCCGTACCATCGCTGCAGGAACCTCGCGATCGTGCGCGAACAGTCCACGATGCTCGAGAGCTCCACCGCTTCATCCGTTCCATGCATGTTTCTCGTGCGTGGACCGTAGGCGACCGCCGGCATCCCGAATTGATTGAGGTAGAAGCGGGCATCCGTCGTCGACCCGATGGTGACGAGTTCCGGCGGGGCGCCGTGGACCTCGTTGTGCGCGTCAGCCAGCGTGGTCACTATCTCCCCCTGGGGATCCTGCAGGTAACGCTCCGCCCGATAGCCGGACATCGTGAGAACCGGTGGATGGTCGCGAAGCCATTCGCTCTGTGCGGTGGCAGTGCTCACCGCCGCACGCACCTGCTCGAAAGCCTGCTCGGAACTCCAGTGCCGAGGATGCCCGACTCGCACCTCGAGCCGCGCGACCGAGGGCACGCTCGACGCCCAATCGCCCGCGTTGACCGTGCCGATGTTGACGTTGTACGGATGTTCGATGGCGGCGAAGGCCTCATCGCGAACGGCACCGTCGGCATGCTCCTCGTTCATATCGCGCTCCAGCCCCTCGAGCGCCTCGATGATGGGAAACACCGCGCTGATCGGATTGACGGAATCAAGCGCAGCCTCCGCGTGTCCTGCCCTTCCCTCGATCTCGATCTGAACCCAGATCAGGCTGATGCCTCCCAGCAAGACATTGAGATCGGTCGGTTCGAGCAGGAGGGCAGCGTCGCCGAGGTAACCCGCCCGGCCCGCGGCCAGCGTGCCGTTGCCTGTCGCTTCTTCCTCGATGACGGAGACGAAGGCGAGGTCACCAGTGAGCCAGGACGGGTCTATCTCGTCGAGCGCCCAGATGGCGAGCAGTCCTGCGACGAAGCCGCCCTTCATGTCTCCGGCGCCCCTCCCGACGAGCCAGCCGTCGACCCGGGTCGGCTCGAATGGCGGATTCGTCCATCGGGAGGTGTCGTCTGCGGGGACGACATCCATATGGCCGTTGATGACGAGCGTGCGGCCACCGGCGGAAGAACGCCGCTCACCGATGAGGTCGTACCGGCCTGCATACGACGCCCGAGGAACACCTGCTGATGGATCGGAGCCGATCTCTGATGGGATCTCGAGCCGCGTGATATCGAAGCCGGCGCTGGCGAGTTCCCTGGCCAACACCTCCTGCGCGCCACTCTCGTGGCCGATCGTGCTCGGCTCGGCCACGAGGCGCTCGAGAACCTCGAACGCCCGTGGGGCGGCAGCGGCGAGAACGCCATCGAGATCGTGCACCGCACTCCAGACTATTAAACAACCAATCATTAACTGTTTAACGAAACTAGCGCTCAGACGGCAGCAAGGGAAGAGGAGGTCCGAGGGTTTAATATCCCCGAAACACATGCCTCGGCGATACGCGACTCGGACCGTCAGCGCCGATTCACCCACCCTGTGGATGGAGAGGGCTGCCGCTTCGAGTCGACTGTACGAATAGGCTCAACCAGAGATTGCGGCACAAGGCAGGACGGCGACCGATGAGCGGATTCAACGACAGGATCATCGCGGAGTTCCGCGACAACGACGGGAGGGTCGGCGGTCCCTTCGCCGGCGCGCACCTGGTGCTCATCACATCGACGGGGGCGAAATCCGGACAACCCCGAATAGCACCGGTCATGTATTTCGCCGACGGCGAGACGATCTACGTCATCGCTTCGAAAGCGGGCGCTCCGACGAATCCGAACTGGTATCACAACCTCCTTGCCAACCCGAAGGCGAGCCTCGAACTGGCGACCGACAGCGGAATCGAGCGGTTCGAGGCGACAGCCGAGCCGGTGACGGGCCCGGAGCACGACCGGCTCTACGCGGAGTTCAGCCGCTCGAATCCGGGGTTCGCGAAGTATCAGGAGCGGACGAACCGCGTCATCCCGATCGTGGCGCTCCATCGAACCAAGGACTAGCAGGCCGGTGGTCGGGCTCGTCCATTCCTGTCATGGCTAGCGTTGAAGCGACCACGCACGACGCTTGACGAGCACGTGTCCACGCTGGGTCGAGAGCCTCGTCCAGGGTCCGGTCTCGAAGATGCGCACCGCATCCGTTCCGCCCAGGAAACCGAGGCTGAGCGCCGCGAAAGCGGCTCCCGCGGGAACGTGCTCGAGGCCCTCGATCGGACGCCCCCACACCTCGGAGCGCACGCGCTGCACGATCTGCTCGCCGGTTCCCGATGGGATCGCCGTCGCCACCTCGTCTATTCCCGCCTTCGCCACCGCCTCGAGCCCCGATCCGTCGATGCCGTCCAGTGCCGTCCAACCGCCCTTCGGCGGCGAGATCGCGGCCCAGGTGACGGTGTTGACCTGCATCGGCAGGCTCACCGTGACCGGCGCGGCCGGGTCCGCGATGTCGGACTGGAGTCGTGCGAGCCGCTCGAGCAGCGAGCGCACGGGCACGACGACGTCGAAAGCCTCCCGATCGGTGAGGGCGAAGGTGCGCAGGCCGAGCACGGTCGGACTCTCGTCGAGCAGGCCGGCCGGATGCAACACCGCGACGTAGACAGCGAGGACTCCGGAACCGGCGATCAGGCGCACGGAACCGTCCTCCACCCGACCGGCGCGACCGAGGTATACCTGCAAGTCGCCGAGGGAGAGGGAGTCAACAAGGGAAAATGTCTGGCTCATCTGCTCTCTAAACTATAGGAGCGCCGGGGTTCCTGGCACCGTGGAGCGGCAGGATGACGGGAGATCACATGTCCGACCCCCTCACCGAATTGCTCGCGGCCCTCGATCTCACCGATACGCACGCGAGAACCAGCGAAGACATCTTCATCGGCCAGAGCCAGTGGTCGGCGCTCGGCCGGGTTTTCGGCGGCCAGGTGCTCGCCCAGTCGCTCGTCGCCGCGCAGCGCACGATCGGTGAGGATCGCTTCGTCCATTCCATGCACGGCTACTTCCTGCGCCCCGGCAACGTGGAACTCCCGATCACCTTCTCCGTCGACCGTATCCACGATGGTCGCTCGTTCTCCACCCGTCGTACACAGGCCTACCAGGAGGGCCTCCCCATCCTGTCGATGATCGCGTCGTTCCAGGATGTCGACGAGGGTCTCGAGCACCAGGTGGAGATGCCGGCGGACCTGGTCCAGCCCGAAGACCTGCCGAGCGCCGCTGAAGTGCTCCGAGGCGTAGAGAACCCGGTCGCCAAATCCTGGGCGACCGGCAGGCCTTTCGACATGCGCCACGTACCCTCGCCGATCTTCCTCTCCGTCGACGGAGCACATGTCGCCCATCAGGCGGTCTGGCTCAAGGCGATCGGGCCCCTGCCCGACGATCCCAACCTGCATCGCGCCGCGCTCGCCTACGCGAGTGATTATTCGATTCTCGAACCGATCTTCCGCCGGCACGGCGTCGCCTGGGCGACTCCCGGTCTCAAGGCGGCGAGCCTGGACCACGCCATGTGGTTCCACCGCTTTGGTCGGGCCGACGAATGGCTGCTCTACGTGCAGGAGTCGCCGACCGCGACGGGCGGACGCGGCCTGTCGCTCGGCCGGATCTTCAGTCGCGATGGCGTGCTGCTCGCGAGCATCGCCCAGGAGGGCATGGTCAGGGTCCCGAAACCCTGACCACGCGTCAGAGGTCCGAGCGGACCAGGGTCGTATCGGTGTGCGAAGCGCGAATCTCGACGCTGCGGATGTCCGCCGTCGGCACGCCGGTGGACGCCACCAGGCCTCCCGCGCGGGCGCCGGCCGCGGTCCAGCTGGCGACGACCGTCTGCGTGCCCTGCATATCAGTGATCACGAGATCGTAAGCGGCCGCGGAGTCGCTGCCGCTCCAATCGGGCTTGAGATACGAGCAGGTCCAGTCGAAACGCGTCCCCCAGGCCTTCGCGCTCACCTGAAGTGCCGCGGTCATGACTCCCGGCTTCACCTGGCTCATCTCGACGATGGCCGCAGCGCTCTGGGCGGGCGCGGGCGCGGCACTCGGCGCGGCGGGCGTGAAGGTTCCGGTGAGCATCCCGCCGGCGGCGACCCCGCCGACGAGGAACGCGATGGCGACCGCGGCGACGAGACCGGCGATCCGACCGCGCACCCGGCGCTGCCTGCGACGAGCGGATGCCCCGAGCCGCTGCACGAGATCGGGCTCATGCATTGCGGACCGCAGGTGGTCGTCGAGCGGCGCGGCGCCAAGCGCAACGGCTTCCGCGGTGCTGAGCATCCCGAGGATCCCCGGCAGTCCTGCCAGCTCCGAGACGGCGGCGGCGCATGCCGGGCAGGTAGCCAGGTGACGCTCGAAGGCGCGTCTGTCGTCGGGGCTGAGCATCCCGAGTACGTACGCTGAATCCCAATCGCGGAACGGATCCACGTTGTCGTTCATTGGGTGACACCTCTTTCTTGTAGGGCAAGCCGTAGTGCACGAAGCGCATAGTGCACCCGCGAGCGCACCGTTCCTTCTGGGATGTTCTCGCGCAGCGCGATCTCAGCGGAGGATTCGCCGAGGTAGTAGGCGCTCACCACCGCCGTTCGGTGTTCGATCGAGAGCGAGAGGAGGGCGTCTGAGAGAAGCCATTTGTCGAGCACCGACTCTGCGGCATCCGTGCTCGACTCTTCGGGAAGCCGATCGGTCGTGATCTCGTGGGTGAACCGAGCACTACGCCGGTCGTCTATCACGAGATTACGGGCGACGGTGAACAGCCACGCCCTGGCCGCCTCGTCACTCTGTTCGAGGATGCCCGGACGACGCCAGGCCCGGAGCAGAGCCTCCTGCACGACATCCTGGGCGAAGCCGTAGTCGTGCGTGAGGCGCGCCACGTATCGGAACAACGCCGGCCCGTGCGCATCGTGAAGTGCACGAAGAAGCTCTTCCTGATCGTCCCGCATACACCACCTCCACTCATCACAACGAGATTCCACTCCACTTCGTTCAGATCGCTTTCCGCCTCCTGTGGATTACCTGTGGAGGTGAACGCCGGGGCTCGGCAGACCGTCGTCACATCAGCGGGCATAACCGCGAGTCCGGTTCGTCCGGACACTCAACGACAGCGAAAGAAGATCAATCGTGAAGAAGAAACTCCTGCTCGCAATGGCAGGTTCCGCACTCGCCATCGTCGCCCTCGCGGGTTGCTCGACGATGGCAGGGTCGTCCAACGGTGGCGGCACGAGCTCCTCGCCCTCCGCAACCGCGAATACCACTGCCACGAGCAACGACCTGGCCACCGCGAACAGCTCCCTGGGTCAAATCGTGGTCGATGGCAAAGGAATGACCGCCTACTTCTTCGACAAAGACACGGCGAACTCCGGTAAGAGCGCCTGCAGCGGCCAATGCGCCACCCTGTGGCCGGCGATCACCACAACGTCTGACACTCCGACGGTGAAGGGCGTCACCGGAAAGGTCGGAACGATCACCGGCGTCGACGGGGGCAAGCAGATCACCATCAACGGCATGCCGATCTACACCTTCGCGAACGACAGCGCTGCGGGCGATGTCAAGGGCCAGGGCCTCATGGGCATCTGGTGGGCCGTCTCCCCCGCGGGCGACAAGATCACGACCGCGGCGTCGGGCTACTAACCTCCTCAGCGCGGATGCCGCTCGACGCGCCGGCTCGGGCGGCATCCGCTTTACTTACTACGGTTTCCCCTGGAGCAGCACCCGGCCGCTCGAGGCGGAACGGATGTCCACGACCGAGATCTCATCCAACGCGAGGCTCGTGGTGCCCGACGGCTCGACCGTGGTACCGGGTTTCGCTGTCCAGGTCGCGATCTGCGTCGAGTGCCCCGCCGCATCCGTCACATACATCGCGTAGCTCGTCTCGGCGTCGGGCAGATAGCCGGGCGGAGCGTTCGAGTCGACCTCGGCGTAGCGGCAGTTCATCTCGATGCGGGTACCCCAGCCCTCGGCGACCAGGCGGATGCGCGCAGTCAGGGAGTTCGGAACGACCTGGGTGAGCGCCACGTCTGTCGCCCCGGCCGAACCGGATGGAGCCCCGCCGGGAAAGGACAGGGGAACGGCGAGCACGATCGCTGCCGCTGCCGCTGCGGCCGCCACGATGGCGCTCGCAACGAACCCGCGAGTGCGACGGCGGCGACGGGCGACGGACCGAATCAGCCGGGGCAGCAGCGTCGCGGGAACGGGCAATTCGCCGGCCGGCCGGAGGAGTTCGCTCGCTTCCTCGGCTGGCACCTTCGCGAGGAGCCCGGGAAGCGCGGCGAGCTCTGCCACCGCGACCGAGCAGGACTCGCAGGCGGCCAGGTGCCGCTCGAACTCGCGCCGTTCGGCGGGAGACAAGGAGCCGAGCACGTAGGCGGCGTCCCACTCGGCGTACGTGTCTGTGCTCATTCGGTCACCCCCCGCTCCTGCAGTGAGAGCCGCAGCGCGCGCAGGGCATAGTGCAGCCGGGACTTGACGGTACCCTCCGGGATATCCAGCTCGCGCGCGATCTCGGCCGTCGACTGCCCCCTGTAGTAGGCGTGCACGACGACGAGCCGGTGATCGGTGGAGAGGGCGGTGAGTGCGTCGGAGACGAGCCAGGTGTCGAGCAGGGCATCCGTCCCGTCGTCGGTGACCCGTTCTGGCAGCTGCTCTGAGGTGATCTCGTGACGCGCGTAGGCGCTCCGCCGGTCGTCGATCACGAGATTGCGGGCGACGGTGAAGAGCCAGGATCGCGCGGAGGTCTCCGTCTGGTCGAGCACCTGAGGACGACGCCAGGCGCGCACCAGGGTCTCCTGCACGACGTCTTCGGCGAAGTGCCGATCACCGGTGAGCCACACGACGTAGCGCCACAGCGCCGGCGCGTGCTCGTCGTGCAGCGCGCGCAGCAATTCGGCCTGCTCATCCGGCATTCCACACCTCCACTGATAACAACGTAGTGGGACGGTTCTCGGTTCATTCCCAGCCGATTGAACCGGATTCGGCGACGCTTCGTTGATAGGAGTGACAAGCTTTTGAAGTCGACACCATCCTGGAGGAACGCCCATGAACGCCCAATCAACGCTCACCCGTCGCGCACTCATCACCGCTGGAAGCGCCACCGTCGTGGGCGCGGCAGCGCTCGCGCTCGCCGCCTGCAGCCCTTCCGGGGCGAACAGCTCGCTCTCGAACGGTTCCGGTGGCACCTCCTCCGACACATCGAAGTCCGCCTCGGGCACCGAGGTCGCCAAGCTCACCGACATTCCGGTCGGCGGCACCGCCGCAGCTAAAATCGGCGGCGCTCCGGTGCTGCTCGCCCAGCCGACCGCGGGCACGGTCGTCTGCTTCAGTGCGATCTGCACCCACCAGGGCTGTGTCGTGAACGCCGCAGCCAAAGAATTCGACTGCCCATGCCACGGCTCCAGGTTCGACGCGGCAACGGGCAAGGTGCTGCACGGACCGGCCATCATGGCGCTCGACAAGATCGCCGTGACCGTGTCCGGCGACTCCGTGATCACCGCCTGATCGTCCTCGCCGCCGCGGTCGCGGTCACGGTCACGGTCACCGCAGTCGGGTCGGTCGTCACGGTCGTGCTCATCGGCGAATCCGGGGCGCGCGGTCTGGACCGACCTGTTCGTCGCAAACCCGAAATAGAGCCGCGGAACACCTAACCGCGTTTGGCGAAGGTGACCGGCTCCTCGAGGTAAGGCAGCCACGCGTCGCGCTGCGACTCGGGAATGCGGGCCGGCTTGCCCGTCGCCGCGGTGACCATCACCAGCGTGGTCGCGGCTCGCGTGAAGAGGATCCGCGGGGACACGCCCTGCGGCGAGTAGACCTCGTAACCGATCTCGAGGCTTGCACCGCCGATCCGGCCGATCCACATCTCGATGTCGACCGGGGCCCGCATGTACGGGATCGGTGCGAGGTACTCGAGCTCCTGCCGCGCGATCAGTGCGATCATTTCCGCCCCGGGACGCGCATCCATGACCGCTGTGCCAGCACCGAGTCCATCGTCAGACCGCCAGAACGCCTGGATGCGCGCCTCCTCGAGAATGCGCAGCATCTCGGCGTTGTTGACGTGCGCGTACGCATCGAAGTCCGACCACCGCAGCGGAATCTGGATGTGCAGCCGGGTCATACCGACATCCTCTTGATCTGAGCGAGCGGCATCGAACCTAGCCCCTGGTCAGCTTGCGATAGGCGGAGCGATGCGGCTTGGCCGCCTCCGGGCCGAGGCGTTCGATCTTGTTCTCTTCGTAGGCCTCGAAGTTCCCCTCGAACCAGTGCCAGTATCCGGGGTTCTCGTCCGTGCCCTCGTAGGCGAGGATGTGGGTCGCGATGCGGTCGAGGAACCACCGATCGTGGGTGATGACCACGGCGCAGCCGGGGAACTCGAGCAGGGCGTTCTCGAGGCTGCCGAGGGTCTCGACGTCCAGGTCGTTGGTCGGTTCGTCGAGCAGCAGGAGATTGCCACCCTGCTTGAGGGTGAGTGCGAGGTTGAGACGGTTGCGCTCACCACCGGAGAGCACGCCCGCCTTCTTCTGCTGGTCCGGACCCTTGAAACCGAACTGGCTCACATACCCGCGAGACGGGATCTCGGTCTTGCCGACCTGGATGTAGTCCTGCCCGTCGGAGACGACCTCCCAGAGGGTCTTGTTCGGATCGATGCCGCCGCGGCTCTGGTCGACGTAGGAGATATCGACGGTCTCCCCCACCTTGAGATCGCCGCCGTCGAGCGGTTCCAGGCCGACGATCGTCTTGAACAGCGTGGTCTTTCCCACACCGTTCGGACCGATAACGCCGACGATGCCGTTGCGCGGCAGGGTGAAGCTCAGGCCGTCGATGAGCACCCGCCCGTCGAAGCCCTTCTCGAGTCTTTTGGCATCGATCACCTGGGCACCCAGGCGCGGGCCGATCGGGATGACGAGCTCTTCGAAGTCGAGCTTCCTCGTCTTCTCGGCTTCAGTAGCCATCTCCTCGTACCTGGCAAGACGGGCCTTGGACTTCACCTGGCGCCCCTTGGCATTGCTCCGCACCCACTCGAGTTCGGATGACAGGCGCTTGGCGAGTTTGGCGTCCTTCTTGCCCTGCACCTCCAGGCGCGCGCCCTTTTTCTCCAGGTAGGTCGAGTAGTTGCCCTCGTAGGGATAGAGGTGGCCGCGATCGACCTCGGCGATCCACTCCGCGACGTGGTCGAGGAAGTATCGATCGTGGGTGACGGCGAGCACAGCACCGTGGTACTGCGCGAGATGCTGTTCGAGCCAGAGCACACTCTCTGCGTCCAGATGGTTGGTCGGTTCGTCGAGCAGCAGCAGGTCCGGCTTCTGCAGAAGCAACTTGGTCAGCGCGACGCGGCGCTTCTCCCCACCGGAGAGGTTCGCGACCGTCGAGTCTCCGGGCGGCGTGCGCAGGGCATCCATCGCCTGTTCGAGCTGGGAGTCGAGGTCCCAGGCGTCGGCGGCGTCGATATCTTCCTGGAGAGAGCCCATTTCGGCCATGAGCGCGTCGAAGTCGGCATCGGGGTCGGCCATGGCGAGTGACACCTCGTTGAAGCGGTCGACCTTGGCCTTGATCGGGCCGACGCCCTCCTGCACGTTCTCGAGAACCGTCTTGTCCTCGTCGAGTTCCGGCTCCTGCATGAGGATGCCCACGCTGTAACCGGGGCTCAGCCTGGCTTCGCCGTTGCTCGGGGTGTCGAGTCCGGCCATGATCTTGAGGATCGTCGACTTGCCTGCACCGTTCGGACCGACAACCCCGATCTTCGCGCCCGGCAGGAACGACATCGTGACGTCGTCGAGGATGAGTTTGTCGCCGACCGCTTTGCGGGCGCGGACCATCGAGTAAATGAATTCGGCCATAGCTCTATTCTACGGAAGCGTCGGCCGGCCAGCTGGCGTCGTGCGGGGGCGGATGCGCGGGCCGGATGCGCGGTCGGTCACCGTGACGCGGAAGCCACCGAAAGCGGACGACCTACCAGTCGATGGTGCGGGTCTTGCCCACAAGGCAACTGCCGTTCGCGAGCGCTGCCTCGACCGCGCTGCTGTATCCCGCACCGCCGTGCTGGCCGAGCAGACAGTCGTCGCCCAGCTTCACCGAGAACAGAATCGAATCGACGCCGCCGTTGATCGATGTCTTATCGGGCGTGACCTGCATCGAGGCCTTGTCGAAGCCCGCACTCACGAGGTTGTCGACGATCGCGCGCCCATTGGCTGAACCGTTCGAGGTGAAGAGCCTGGTGTTGACGAAATCGAAGTAGCCCTTGTTGTCCTGCGCCGATCCCCCCGGCGTAAAGGTCGGATCCACGGTAGGGGTCGGCGTTGGCGAGGGCGTTGAGACACTCGCCCCGGTCGGCTTCGGTGCGGCGGGTGATTGCACGCAGCCGGCCAGTGCGGTTACGGCGACGAGAGCGGAGATCGCGACGATTACGAGGCGAGACCTGCCCATCGGGGAACCCTTTCGTCCGCCGCGACAGCGGTCGGTCGCAAAGAGTCTACGGCGACGGGCAGGGCCGAATTCCTGTGCGGGCTAGAACGGCACGGCCACGCTGTCGGTCGTGGCGGTGTCTACCGGCGCCTCCGGCGCGCCATCGGATTGGACTGCCTCAGTCTCGCCTGCGGCCTCTCCCGCGGCTTCTTCCAAGGAGGCGGCCGCGGGGTCGATGGTGGCGGCGGAAATGCTGCGAACGAAGGTGGACGTGCCCCAGCTGAGGTCATGCCCGATGGCATCCGCATCCACTTCGATCGTGGTGCCCGCCTTCTCCCCCGCGATCCAGTCCCGGATGCGTAGTCGCCCGGTCACGACCACCCGTTCTCCCTTCTGGATCGAACCCACGATGTTGACGGCCAGCTGCCGGAACCCGGTGATCGTGTACCAGTTGGTTTCGCCATCGACCCAGCGATTCTGAGTGCGGTCGAAGCGGCGTTGGGTGGAGGCCAGCCTGAAGCTGGTGATGGGCAGTCCTTCGCCGGTGACGAGGTGCCGGGGCTGAGTGGCCACGAGGCCGGTGAGAGTGATGGTGTCAGTCATGCAGGACAGTGTGGATGTCCCGCCCTACACGCGGGGATGGCCGCCTCCCGGTTGGGGAGACGACCATCCATTGCGGCGACGTTGGGGATTAGTGCTCGCGGAATTCCGGCCACTCGGCGCCGGGGAGCAGGCTCGCGTGGAGTGCGCTCTTCGCGACCTCGAGGGTCGGATACTCGGCGCGCGGAGCCTCATCGGTAAGAAGGCGGAAGGTGAAGCCCCCCTCGAGCCGGTGAATCGCACCGACGATGCCCGCTGGGCCGTACGCCACCCAGGTCTTCTCGATTGTTGCCTGCTGGTTGTCATTGCTCATCGTTGAGCTTCCTTTCTGGCTGTCGGCTGCGCCGACCGAACCAGCTTAAGACGATCCGATCTCGATGGCCCGATATTTCACCGAGATACGGCAATCGGTCCTCCGGAACGCATCCGAAGGACCGATTGACAGATGTCAGGAGTCAGGAGTCAGGAATCAGGAGTCAGGAATCGACTACGACGCCAGGACGTACTCCGCAAAAGACTTGCGGATCTTGTTCACCTTGGGCACGGCGACGGCCATGCAGTACCCCTGCCCGGGATTCTTCGCGAAGAAGTCCTGGTGATAGTCCTCGGCCGGGTACCAGTCGCCGAGAGGATCGATGGTCGTGACGAGCCCGCCATCCCAGTATTCGGATGCCCGGTCGCGCGCCGTCTCGAACAGCGCCTTCTGCTCGTCATCCGCATAGAACATCGCCGTGCGGTACTGGGTGCCGACGTCGTTGCCCTGCCGGTTGAGCTGGCGTGGGTCGTGCAGGGAGAAGAAGACATCGAGAATGACGTCAGCGGGAATGACCTCGGGGTCGAACGTGACCGCGACGGCCTCGGCGTGACCTGTCAGGCCGGTGCAGACGGCGTCGTAGCTGGGGTTCCTGGTGGAACCGCCGGTATAGCCGGAAACCACATCACTCACACCGCGGAGCGTGCGATAGACCGCGTCGAGACACCAGAAACAGCCACCTGCGAGAACGAATGTTTGCATGCTGAAAGCCTACTTTCTTACGAGGGAGGTAGCGGGGCTACCGTCATGGACAACAGCCCATGACACCCGGCCATTCCGCGCTCCCAGCCGGCTCTAGGCTTGAAGCATGACCTATCTCCCTGACGCCGATCGTTACCAGTCCGTCGAGTACAAGAGAGTCGGACGGAGCGGGCTGAAACTCCCCGCGGTGTCCCTGGGTCTCTGGAACAACTTCGGTTTCGACCGTGCCGTCGACACACAACGGGCCATTCTGCGTCGCGCCTTCGACCTCGGCGTCACGCACTTCGACCTGGCCAACAACTACGGTCCGCCCGCCGGTTCGGCCGAAACGAACTTCGGACGTATCTTCGCGGACGACTTCCGCCCCTACCGCGATGAACTCGTCATCTCGACGAAGGCCGGCTATGCGATGTGGGACGGACCCTACGGGGAGTGGGGTTCGCGCAAGTACCTGCTGTCATCCCTCGACCAGAGCCTGTCGCGCATGGGGCTCGACTACGTCGACATCTTCTACTCGCACCGCCCTGATCCCGACACCCCGATCGAAGAGACGATGGGTGCCCTCGCCACGGCTGTCACCTCGGGCAAAGCCCTCTACGTCGGCATCTCGAACTACAACACCGAACAGACGATCGCCGCCCACAAAGCTCTCGCGCTGCACGACATCCCAGTGCTCATCCACCAGCCGCGTTACAACATGTTCGACCGTCACATCGAGACGGAGGGACTGCTGCCGGTGCTCGAGGAAGTGGGCATGGGCAGCATCGTGTTCTCTCCGCTCGCCCAGGGACTCCTCACCGACCGGTATCTCAAGGGCATCCCGGCCGACTCCCGCGCCGCCGAGGGCCGGTGGATCAACGCGGACGACATCAGCGAGACCTATCTCGAACGCGCCAACGCGCTCAACGAGATCGCGAAGAGTCGCGGCCAGAGCCTGGCGCAGCTCGCGCTCACCTGGGTGCTCCGCCGGCCGCAGGTCACTTCCGCCCTCATCGGAGCGTCGAGCGTCGCGCAGCTGGAGAACAATGTCGCCGCTCTCGATGGCCCGGCGCTTGGCGCCGAGGAGCTGGCAGCAATCGAGCCATACGCAGTGGACGGTACCGGCCTGCGCTGAGTTCCGAGGTGCCGGATGTCGGTGGCCGCCCATAATCTGGCGGTACATCGACAGCTGGGCCGGCTGCAGTCCCGAAGAGACAGCCCGAGGACATCGCATGACAACACTCGCTTTCATAGGGGACCTGCCCCTCATCCGACCCGGCATCACCCTGGTGCAGCTGCACGACGAACTGTGGCGAGTCACCCGGCCCGACGGCGATGTACTCGGCTACATCGAACAGTTCCGGGTGCGCGAAGGCCTTCGCTACCGCGCCAAAAGACTGGTCGTGCGTCAGCGGCGATTCATCGTGATGGGCGAGTTCTGGAGCATCGATGACGCGATCGAGTGCTTTCGCCCCAGTTAAGGGGGCGCGCGACCGTCTTCGAGACTCGCCACGCTGGCTCGGTCCCTGCCCGCGCCGACGGGGTTAAAGTTCGTCCATGGAATGGTGGAACAACTTCGTTGACTGGCTGAGCTCCGATGGCGGATGGCGTGTCATTTCCGGCGCTGTCATCCCGTTCATCGCGATCGTGGTCGCGGGAATCGTCGCGGCCGCAATCGGTCGTGGATCTGCCAAGCGGGTCATTGCCCTGAGCGACCGGGAGGTCAAGGCCTCCGCGGTGACAGCTCTTATCAGTGCAGGCCGCAAGGCCGCCGTGTGGAACACACTCCCGGCGCCTGAGCAGCAGCACATCGACCACCTCATCGGCGACGCGGACATCCGCCTTCGCCTCCTGCCGGTCGCCGGTACCGCACTCGCGGCAGACTGGGCGCGGCATGAGATCGCCGAGATGAAGAAGAACGCCGTCTCGTTCAGTTTCCAAGCAGAGCAGACGCTCCTCGTCTTCCGCGACCGCCTGATCGATTGGCAGGCACGCCCCACCCGGGCAAAGAAGCTCTTCAAGAACGACCTCGACTCCTGGGCCTATGACTCCTCGCTGAGCGAACAGGAGATCGTGCACCAGCAGCAGGCCTGGGCCGCGCAACAGGTCACCGAGACCGAGCCGGTCGAAGCAATCACGCAGTCGCGTTTCGCGCGCACGGTAGCGCCAGTGACAGCGACCCCTGCGATATCGGATGCCGCTGAGCGCGAAGCGACGGAGGCTGCTCCGGCGACAGAGCCCGCTTCCGCTTTCGTTCCACCAGCCATCGCGAAGAGTTCGGGGGGCGACATTCCGGAGCTCGTCGAGCCTGTCGAGCCGGCTAACCCCGATGGCTCAGACAGCACCAGGTCGGATGGCCTGGTCGACGATTCGATCTTCTCGCCGGCGTCCACCATCGCGGCAGGCAAGGGCAATGATCCGATCGACGACGAGCACAGGCCTCACGACTAAGCCCCACTTTCGGCTCGGTCGATTCGAGCATTCTGAAGGTCATTCCGCTGGCTCGGCGACCTCTGTTCGACGAAGTGATTTCGAGCGCAGATCGAACCACCTGCGGCCGCGACGTCCCCAGGCCTCCACGGTGAACCAGCTGATGATCGCCACGAGAATCGTCGCGACGATCTCCGTCCACCGTGGCAGGGACGTGGTCGAGCGGAACCAGTCGAGGATCAGGGCGTTCCAGATGTACACCGCGTAGGAAATCATCCCGAGGCGACGAAGAGGTTCGAGAACGGCGGCGGGCAAAGCCCGCCATCGTCCCACGATCGAGATCAACACGATGGTGAGCACGGCAACCAACGGACCGCCAACGAGGTAAACCCACAGGGTGTTCTTCGCCCCGGGCAGGAGCGTGAGACCGAGGAATCCCGCGAGGGCGATCGTTGAACCCATCCAGCGTCTCAGCGCCGTCCTGGTGACAAAATCCGAGATGGTCTCCCTGTGCACATATGCTGCAGCACCCAGCACGATCGCACTCGCCCAGGTGGTGGGAAGGATGTAGACCGTCGCCGGATCCTTCGCGAAGATGATCGCCGAGATGAAACAGAGGGCCGTGATAAGCAGGAAGGCTCCGATCAGGAGCCTGTTCACCGACTTCCAGCGGAGCGCGACCAGCAGCAGCACGGGCCAGACGAGGTAGAACTGCTCTTCGACCGCGAGCGTCCAGAGAGTGTTGATCGCGGGCGACGTCGAGAAGGGCAGCGGTAGGTCGCGAATGTAGAAGAGGGCGGCCCCAACGGTCTGCGCGATGATCGGGCGATCGCCGAGGAGGTTGAACACGGACTCGACGACAGCGAAGACGGCAAGCATGAGCAGGAGAGCGGGGAGCAGTCGAAAAGCTCGATGGGCGTAAAAACGGGTGAACGAGATACGCCCGTTCTCGCGAATATCGCGGTCGATCACCCCGGTGATGAGGTATCCGCTCAGGGTGAAGAACAGGACGACACCCACGATTCCACCACCGGAGAACACCTGATCCCAGGTATGCCTCAGGAGGACCAGCCCGATCGCGAGACCCCTGAGCACGTCGAAACCGGGTCTGCGCGATCTGAGAGGCAGTGGTTTACCGCGAGAGAGTCCCGCGACGGTACTGAGGGTCAGAGCTGCGGTACGGGATGACATCTCCCGAAGGCTATGAATCCGCCATGTGTCCCCGCTGGGATAAACCCTCCAGTCGGGGCTTGTTTTCTGAACGATTTCGAAGATTTGGTTCAGGTCCGCGCCAAGGCTGATGTGCCGCTGGCAGGAATCGAACTCGCACGGCGTTCCTCACTGTCCTAGAACTCGATCCGCATCATCGTGGACCATCCGTTTACGTCACGGTGTCGTGAATGAGGTCCTAGTGAATGGCGGCGAGGAAGGGCAGCGACAACCCGACGATCGTGGACAGGATGAGAACTATCTCGGCCAGAATGAGGCGGCGAATGACTCGCCGCCGAGGGTGATGCTTCACCGTCCCCCACATATAGGCATCGACTTGCACCCGTCGGGCTTCATTGACAAGAGCCATCGTCCCGATCATGTCGGGGTCGAGTGAGCCGGCGTTGAACTGGGTGACGATCTGATCAGCCTCCTCGAGCTCCATCGGCACATATCGAGCCCAGACTGAATGGGTGGAACGGGCAGCGTTGATCATTTCACTTTCTGGTCTGCGAAATCGTAGGTGGGGCCCTGCGGTGCGTCCTTCAACGGCCCGATCCCCACCGGAATATCTGCCTCGGGGTGGTTGAGGTCGAACGCCGGCGACTCAGAACGGATCCG
>JAODMW010000291.1 GCA_025464815.1 Microbacteriaceae bacterium
ATCGTGGCCAAGTACGGCGAGAACTCCTCCGTGCCGAAGGCACTCACCGACTACATCAAGGCGCGAGAAGGCTACGACTACAACGAGCATGGCCGCAGCGGCAACACCCACACGGCCTTCGTGCCCGACGACATCGTCGACCGCTTCTGCGTACTCGGTACGGCCGAACAGCACATCGAGAAACTCAAAGCGCTCAAGGAACTCGGCGTCGACCAGTTCGCGGGCTACCTGCAGCACGACAACAAGGAAGAGACGCTTCGCGTCTACGGAGAGACCGTGATTCCGACGCTGCGCGAACACATCGTGGCCAAGGCATGACACGGTCTCGCCCCGTCCTGCTCGGCGTCCTCGGCGTCCTGCTTCTCGGTGCGATCTGGGAGGCATACAAGGCCTTCGGGCCGACGGACGGTGTCGTCGTCGGCGGTCTCACGGTGCTTCCGCGCACCAGTGACCTCGCGATGCCCCACCTCATCACCATGTTCACCCGCCTCGGCGAGCCGGTCACTTCGGCACCGGGCTCACCCGCGCTGTGGAACGCGGTGCTTCAGGCGGCCGGCTTCAGCCTCGGCATCGCCGCGGCCGGCTGGGTCATCGGTGTCGTCGTCGGCCTGCTGCTCGCCATGCTCATGCAGCGTTTCCGTACAGCAGAATCCGCCCTACTGCCCTGGGTCGTGCTGAGCCAGACCGTGCCGCTCATTGCGCTCGCTCCTCTCGTCGCCGGCTGGGGATCGCAGATCCGCTTCGGCGAGTCGCGCTGGCAGGACTGGATGTCGGTCGCGGTCATCGCCTCGTATCTCGCTTTCTTCCCGGTGTCGGTCGGCGCACTCCGCGGGCTGGAATCGCCGGAGCAGGCGCACGTCGAACTCATGCGCACCTATGCGGTCGGCTGGTGGACGACGCTCATGCGGCTTCGACTGCCCGCGAGCATCCCCTATCTCCTGACCGCGCTGCGGCTCGCCGCCGCGAATGCCGTCATCGGCACCGTCGTCGCCGAGGTCTCCATCGGTCTGCGCGGCGGTGTGGGCCGCATGATGGTCGAGTACGCCTCGGCATCCAGCGGCGATCCGGGCAAGCCGTGGGCGCCCATCTTCGGCGCCGTGCTCATAGGGCTCGTCGCGGCCGGGTTCGTGGCACTTCTCGGTCTCGCGCTGAAGCGTTATCGCAGGGGAGAGGTCGTCGCATGAGCGGGTTGAGCAGCGACCGACGAAGGAGGCCGCGTATCGAAACCTCAACGGAGACCGGTCTCGCAGTGCAGGTGACCGGTGCGACCAAGGTCTTCTCGGTGGCCCGCGGCAAGCAGGTCGTCGCACTCGAAGGCATCGACCTCGGCGTCGCTCCCGGCGAGTTCGTATCGCTCATCGGACCGAGCGGATGCGGCAAGAGCACGCTCCTGCGCCTCATCGCCGACCTGGACCAGCCGACATCCGGCACCGTGAGCGTGTTCGGCAAGACCGCGCGCCAGGCGAGGATCGACCAGGACTACGGCATCGCCTTCCAGCAGGCCGGCCTGCTGCCATGGCGCACTGTCGCCGGCAACATCGAGTTGCCCCTCGAACTTCATCGCGCAAGCACCGCAGCCAGGCGGATGCGAGTAGCAGAACTGCTCGCCCTGGTCGGCCTGTCCGACTTCGCCGACCGCTACCCCGACCAGCTCTCCGGGGGCATGCAGCAGCGGGTGGCCATCGCGCGCTCTCTCGCCGAAAGCCCCGAGTTGCTGCTCATGGACGAGCCATTCGGCGCCCTCGACGAGATGACCCGTGAGCGGATGCAGAACGAACTCGTCCGCATCTGCGCTGAGACGGGTGCCGCGGTCGTGTTCGTCACGCACTCGATTCCCGAAGCGGTCTTCCTCTCCGATCGCGTGGTCGTGATGTCGCCGCGACCCGGTCGCGTCCGCGAGGTGATTCCGGTGGATCTGGGATCGGCCGAGGACCGCGGAGACGACCTGCGCGAGGCGACGGGCTTCTTCACCGCGGTGAGCGCCGTGCGTGAGGCGCTGCACGGCAGCCCCACCGAGACGGGCGCGCCGGCTCGAGGAGTGGACAACCGATGAGGACGGCAGGTTCGCGCACGGCGAGCATCCTGGCTCCGGTGATCCTCGGAGTGCTCGTCCTCGTGCTGTGGCAGCTCGCCGTGGTCGGTCTCCATATCAAACCGTACGTGCTGCCCAGCCCGACAGCCATCTGGGAGCAGTTCGTCCGCGCCTTCGACACCGTGTGGTCCGGCACCCGGGTGACGGGCACGAACGCGCTCATCGGGCTTCTGCTGGGAGCCGTGCTCGGCATCCTCGCCGCGATCGTCTCGGCTCTTCTTCGGGTCTTCGACGAACTGACGCTGCCGATCGTGACAGCCATGTCCGTCGTGCCGATCGTGGCGCTCGCACCGGTGCTGTACGCGATGTTCGGCGCGGGGGCGGAGACCGGGCGACAGCTCATCGCGGCGCTCGCCGTCTTCATCCCGGTCTATGTGAACACTTTGCGGGGCCTGCGCCAGGTGCGTCCTGTGCATCGCGACCTCATGCGGGCCTACGCGGCGACATCCTGGCAGGCCACTCGGACCGTGACGCTCCCCGGAGCACTGCCGTTCCTGTTCACGGGACTGCGGATCGCCTCGTCGCTCGCCGTGATATCCGCCCTGATCGCCGAATACTTCGGCGGCCCGGTGGACGGGCTGGGAAAGTCGATCACTTCGGCGGCCTCCTACAGCAACTATGCGCTCGCCTACGCCTTCGTGCTCGGCTCGATCGTGCTCGGACTCGTCTTCTACTGCGTCACCCTCGCCCTGGAGAAACTTGCAACGCGGCATAGACCTTCTCTCTCCTAAACGTCCGATTGGAAGGCAGTCGGCGGCGTCCAGCTCCACGAGTGATACCCAAGGAGGAAGCAACAATGAAACACAGCACACGAATCGTGATCGGCATCGGTGCGATGGCGGCAGCCAGCGCGCTGGTATTGAGCGGTTGCAGCAGCAATACGCCAAGCGGCAGCAGCTCGAGCAAGGCCCTCACCAAAGTCACCCTGCAGTTGCAGTGGGTGGCCCAGGCGCAGTTCGCCGGATACTACGCTGCGGTCGACCAGGGCTTCTACAAGGATGAAGGCCTGGACGTCACCATCAAGGAGGCCGGGAGCGACACGGTGCCGATCAAGTCCGTCGCCGACGGTGACGCCGACTACGCGATCTCCTGGGTGCCCAAGGTGCTCGGGTCCATCGAACAGGGCATCAACGTGACGGATGTCGCGCAGATCTTCGAGCGCAGCGCCACCACCCAGATCTCCTTCACCGACAAGAACATCACCTCCGCCGCCGATCTCAAGGGCAAGAAGGTGGGGAGCTGGGGCTACGGCAACGAGTGGGAACTCTTCGCTGGAATGCAGAAGGCCGGTATCGACACGACGAAGGGCATCAGCCTCGTGCAGCAGGCCTTCGACATGAAGGGCTTCCTCGCCGGCGATATCGACGCGGCACAGGCGATGACCTACAACGAGTACGCGCAGGTGCTCGAATCGGTCAACCCGAAGACCGGCAAGCTCTTCACGCCCGCCGACCTCAACGTCATCAACTGGAATGACGAGGGCACAGCGATGCTGCAGGATGCGATCTGGGCGGATGCGGACAAACTCTCGAGCGACAAGGCCTACCAGGATGAAACGGTCAAGTTCATCAAGGCGTCCATCAAGGGCTGGGCCTACGCACGCGACAATCCGCAGAAGGCGGCGGACATCGTGACGGCCGCCGGTTCCACCCTCGGAACGAGCCACCAGCTCTGGATGACCAACGAGGTCAACAAGCTGCTCTGGCCGTCCACGGACGGCGGGGTCGGCATGATCGACACGAAGGCATGGGACAACACGGTGAAGATCGCTCTCGACACCAAGAACGACACGGGATCGACCATCATCACGAAGAATCCGCCGAAGACCGCATACTCGAACACCTACGTCACGAAGGCGCTGTCCGAGTTGAAGGCCGACGGAGTCGACACCGTCGGGGCCAGCTGGGCCCCGATCACGGTCACCCTCAAGGAGGGCGGCAAGTAGTAATCGGTACCCTGATGCGGGGGTCGTTTCGGCCCCCGCATCCTTAACGGCAAGGCAGAAATGAACACTCCAGATCCGGCGGACGGCGCTGTGCCGAGAACGCCATCCCCCCACGATGGCGTTCTCGCCTACGACCTCGACCGATCCCATGTCTTTCACTCCTGGTCCGCGCAGGGGGCACTGAAGCCCTTTGTGATCGCGGGAGGTCTCGGGAGCACCGTGTGGGACTACGACGGCAAGAACTATCTCGACTTCTCGAGCCAGCTCGTCAACATGAACATCGGGCACCAGCATCCGAAGGTCGTCGAGGCGATCAAGGCGCAGGCCGACATCATCACGATGGTCGCCCCGGCCCACGCGAATCTCGCGCGCGGACAGGCCGCCCAGCGCATCCTCTCGAAGGCAGGGCGCCCGTTCAGCAAGATCTTCTTCACCAACGGCGGTGCGGACGCCAATGAGAACGCGATCCGGATGGCACGGCTCGTAACCGGGCGCGACAAGGTGCTGACGCAGTACCGGTCCTATCACGGCAACACCGGTGCCGCGATCGTGGCGACCGGGGACTGGCGCCGGATGCCCAACGAGTTCGCCCGCGGACACGTGCACTTCTTCGGCCCCTTCCTCTACCGCTCCGAGTTCTGGGCGACGACACCGGAGGAGGAGTCGGCGCGCGCACTGCACCATCTCGAGCGCGTGATCGTGTCCGAAGGGCAGGCCACGATTGCGGCGATCCTGCTCGAGGGCGTGCCAGGCACCGCGGGCGTCCTCGTGCCGCCGCCCGGCTACCTCGAGGGAGTGCGGGCCCTCGCGGACAAGTACGGCATCCTCCTGATCATCGACGATGTGATGTCGGGATTCGGCCGCACGGGTGAGTGGTTCTCCTGGCAGGGCTTCGGCGTGGTTCCCGATCTCGTGACCTTCGCCAAGGGCGTCAATTCCGGCTACGTTCCGGCCGGCGGCGTGATCATCTCCGAGTCGATCGCGCACGCCTTCGACGACACGGTGTTTCCCGGCGGACTGACCTATTCCGGGCATCCGCTCGCCATGGCGTCGATCGTCGCGTCGATCGACGCGATGACCGAGGAGGGGATCGTCGAGAATGCTCGCACGATCGGCGCCGATCACCTCGCTCCGGGGCTGGCGGCCTTGGCGGCGAAGCATCCGATGATCGGCGAAGTGCGCGGACTCGGGGTCTTCTGGGCGCTCGACCTCGTTGACGATCCTTCGACGAGGCAGCCCGTCTCGGGCGCTGTCATCGCCGCCCTCAAGACCGAGCTGATGTCACGCGGCCTGCTGCCCTTCACCTCGGACAACCGCATCCACGTCGTGCCACCCTGTGTCGTCACGCCGGACGAGGTGGCGCAGGCCCTCGCGATCTACGACGAGGCCTTCACGGCGGTGGAAGCGGCCTGAGTGGTCCTGTCGGTGGGCGGACCAGGAGCGAGAACAGGCCGGTTCGCCCACGGCGCAGCCCTCCCGGACCGTGTCGAGCGGATCGCGGCTAAACTCTTCTGGTGCCTCACGTGATCAAAACTCCCTACACGGTCGACGTCCGCGACCTCATGCATCGCCCGGGCGAGATGCGGGAACGCGTGATCGACGTCACCGTCCCCGAGGAGTTCGGCAACGCCATGATCGGGGTGAAAACCGGCAGCGCGCTGCGGATCGACCTCCGAATGGAGTCGCTTCACGACGGCATCCTGGTGAGCGCGGAGGTCGACGGAACGGCGGCCGGCGAATGCGGGCGGTGCCTCATCGACATCGAACAGGCCGTTCAGGTCGAATTTCAGGAGCTTTTCGCGTATTCTTCTGACGAAGCTTTTGAATACGAGGTTCACGAGGACACCATTGACCTCGAACCCGTAATCAGGGATGCGGTGGTGCTTTCACTGCCGTTCCAGCCGGTCTGTCAAGAAGATTGCCTCGGCCTGTGCCCCGTGTGTGGGGTGCGGCTCCTCGACAACCCGGGTCATGAGCACGAGACTCCGATCGATCCACGGTGGGCAACTCTCGGTGATCTGGCGGGGCTCGAAGGCCAATCCGGGCAAGAGAACTGACCGGCACAACCATCCAGATGTAACCGATGCTGCGAACAGCGTCGAGTAGAGAAAAGAGATAGCCATGGCAGTACCGAAGCGCAAGATGTCCCGCGCGAGCACCCGCGCGCGCCGTGCCCAGTGGAAGGCCACGCCTCCCACCCTCGTGAAGACCGTCGAAGGTGGCAAGGTCACCTACAGCCTTCCTCATCGCGCGAAGGTCGTCGAAGACTCCACCGGCGCCCCCTTGTACCTGGAGTACAAGGGCCGCAAGGTAGCCGACGTTTAACTCGTCTGCGCGTCGCAGGGTCGAATGATGCCTGGCATTAGTGCCACGCGAGGCGAGCTCGAGCAGTTCCTGGCTGTGGATGTCAGCCCGGAACTGCTCGAGCTCGCGCTCACGCACCGCTCGTACGCCTACGAGCACGGCGGCATAGGCCACAACGAGCGCCTCGAGTTTCTCGGCGACTCGATTCTGGGGCAGGCCGTGACGGTCAAGCTCTACCAGGACAACCCCGATCTCGACGAGGGCGAACTCGCCAAGCGGAGGGCGAGCCTCGTGAGCTCCGTCGCGCTCGCCGAAGTGGCGCGTGCCATCGGATTGGGCAAGTTCATCCGCCTCGGCCGCGGTGAGGAACTCACCGGCGGTCGCGACAAGTCGTCGATCCTCGCCGATACCGTCGAGGCCGTCATCGGTGCCACCTACCTGGATGCCGGGGGAGAAGCCGCCACGGAGCTGGTTCTGCGGCTGATCGCCCCGCTGCTCAGCGATCCCGACCGTTTCGGTGCGTCGATGGACCCGAAGACCAGCCTGCAGGAACTCGCTGCACGGCTGGGGCGAGGTCTTCCGCACTACCTGGTCACCGACAGCGGCCCCGACCATTCGAAGCGGTTCCACGCCGTGGTCGCTCTCGCCGGGTCGAACATCGCCGAGGGCGATGGCACGAGCAAGAAGCAGGCCGAGATGGCTGCCGCGCTCGAGGCGTGGACCCTCCTCTCCGTGCGCGCCTAGCGGTGCCGGAGCTTCCCGAGGTCGAGGTCGTTCGCGCGGGCCTCGAACCCGCCGTGACCGGGGCGGTCATCCGTTCCGTCGTCGTGCATGACGAGCGCTCAGTGCGGCGTCACGCGGGCCCGAGCGAGGACTTCATCGAGCGGCTGGAGGGCCGCAGCATCCTCAGCGCGGTGCGGCGTGGAAAGTTCCTCTGGCTGCCGCTGTCTGCACCGAAAACGCAGGAGTTCTCGACTCTGCGCGACGAATCGGCGCGTTCTGATGCGCATTCACACGAATCCCCTGCGTTTTCGGAGGAGGCACTCGTGGTGCACCTCGGCATGAGTGGGCAGGTATTGCTGCGCGACCTGGGGCAACCGGATGACGCGCTGCTGCGTATCCGCCTCGACCTGGTACATCCGGCCCACGGTGAGTTGCGCGTCGCATTCGTGGATCAGCGCATCTTCGGATCGATGGCCATCGACGGTCTCGTCCCGACCCCCGACGGCGCGCCGGGAGGTCTCGGTGACGCGGCGGCGCTGGTCCCCCGCCAGGTCGCGCACATCGCCAGGGATCCTCTCGACCCGGCCTTCGATGACGACCGTTTCGTGTCCGATCTCCGCAAGCGGAAGACCGGGGTCAAGCGTGCTCTGCTCGACCAGGCTCTCGTGAGCGGCGTCGGAAACATCTATGCCGACGAGTCCCTCTGGGCGGCCCGCATCCACTACGACCAGCCGACCGCGACGCTCAGCCGCGCTCGCGCCAGGACGCTGCTCGCCGAGGTGCGGCTGGTGCTCGGCAAAGCCCTCGCGGAGGGCGGAACGAGCTTCGATGCGCAATATGTCAATGTGAATGGCGCCTCGGGGTACTTCTCGCACTCGCTCAACGCCTATGGGCGGCAGGGCCAGCCGTGCCCTCGGTGCGGGAGACCGATTATCCGCGAATCGTTCATGAACCGCGGATCGCACTTCTGCGCCTTCTGCCAGCGCATCCGCACGGCCTAGAGTTTGCGTCGGCAGGGTGCCAAATGAAGGAGATCCTTCCCGTCGTGCCGCTTCTCGCCCGGAAATTCGGGAGGTCGGGGTCAAGACTTCCTTCATTTGGCACGGGACTGACACGCCTATCGACGCGATCGATCAGAGGACCTTCTTCCAGGCGCCCTCGTAGCCGATCGGCACGAAGCCGACCGCCTCGTTCACGTCGAGCATGTGGCGATTCTCCTCGGCGTTGAAGGTGATGATCGCCGGATGCCCGGGACGCACGCTCTCGAGGTGCTGGAGATTCGCGACCTTGAGCAGCATGCCGAGCCGGTGTCCGCGATGTTCCTCGAGCACGATCGTGTCTTCCTGGCTGACGGGACGCGTCAGCTCCGCTGGGGCCGACAGCTCGGTGAAACCGGCAAGACGACCGGTTGCCAGGTGCTCGACGGCGGCGACGAGCTGGATGCGCGGGCTCGATTCCCGGCGCTGCTCGTGGAGTGCGAGTCGATCGACAGTCCACACGTCTTCCGGCTCTTCGAGGCCCGCGGTCGGGGCATCCGTGCTCATCCGCGTGTAGAGCAGCGCCATGTCTTCGCGCCACCGCTCCGGGGTGCGGTCGAGCCAGTGGTGGACGGTGTAACCGGCACCGGCGACCGTCCGTGCCTCGTCGAGACGGGCGGCGAGACCGCCGGCCGGCAGCGCGAGCCGGCTTCCGCGTTCAACCTGCTCCAGCGTGAAGCCGCGCGAACGCAGGAAGCGCACCTCGTCGTTCGCGAGCGGCACGGAGCCGAAACCCGTCGGCGACGGAACACGCTCGCCCGCGGCATCCCTCGACACCGCATAGACGATGCGCTTGGTGCGGCCTTCGGAATCTGCGATGGTTTCGAGGCGGTCGGCGAGGGCGGTGCCGATTCCGCGCCGGCGGAACGCGGGCAGCACCTGGATGCCCAACCACACCGTGTCCGCCGCCTCGGCCGGTTGCGTCTCATAGATGGCTCGAGCCACGATCTCCCTGCCGACGCGGACGGCGAAGAGCCGTTTCGGCTCGTACTCCTGGTCGAGCCAGCCGGGCAGCAGCTCGGCGGCGGAGAACGCGAGATCGTCGGTGCCGTAGCCGTCTGCCTCGACGGCGTTGCGCACCTCCGCCGTCGCGATGAAGTCGGCGGCCTCCGGCGTATCGAGGGTTGCCGGGATCGTGACCTCTTCGATCGTGAACTCTGTCATGGTGGCGCCTCCCTGCGCACCCGAAGGGCAGCCGACCAGACTACAACGGGTGCCGGCGCGAGGCGCGGATCGAGACTGAAGCGTTGCATTCGACGCGCTCTCGTGCGCGGGCGGCGACGAGGAATGCGGCCGTACGCCGCCCGGCCTGCGGAGGTTGGCGGCTGCACTCCGGTACCGTAGATGCAGGCAACCGGACGACACGAAAGGGCGGCAGCTTGTATCTCAAGAGCCTGACCCTCAAGGGGTTCAAGTCCTTCGCGCAGCCGACCACCTTCGCTTTCGAGCAGGGCGTGACCTGCGTCGTCGGCCCGAACGGTTCCGGCAAGTCCAACGTCGTCGATGCTCTCGCCTGGGTCATGGGTGAGCAGGGTGCCAAGACACTGCGCGGCGGCAAGATGGAGGACGTCATCTTCGCCGGCACGGCCACCAAGGGGCCGCTGGGGCGGGCCGAGGTCGTCCTCACGATCGACAACGCGGACGGCGCGCTCCCCATCGACTATGCCGAGGTCACGATCAGCCGCACGCTGTTCCGCAACGGCGGCAGCGAATACGCGATCAACGGCGACACCTGCCGCCTGCTGGACGTGCAGGAACTGCTGAGCGACTCCGGCCTCGGCCGCGAGATGCACGTGATCGTCGGACAGGGCCAGCTCGACGCAGTGCTGCACGCGAGCCCGGAAGACCGCCGCGGCTTCATCGAGGAGGCCGCCGGCATCCTCAAGCACCGACGTCGCAAAGAGAAGACGATCCGCAAACTCGAGGCGATGCAGGCCAACCTCACCCGACTGAGCGACCTCGCCGGTGAGATCAGGCGCCAGCTCAAACCGCTCGGCCACCAGGCGGAGATCGCGAAAGAGGCCCAGTCGATCGCCGCCATCGTGAGGGACGCCCGTGCCCGTCTCCTCGCCGACGAGGTCGTCGAGCTCCGCGCCGCGATCACCGCCGCGAGCCGCAGCGAGAGCGAACGCAAGACGGAGCGTATCGTGCTGCAGGAGCAGCTCGACCAGAACAAACTGCGCGGCCAGCACATCGAGCAGGCGCAGGAGGGCGACGCCGTCGACCTCGCGCGGCGCACCGCCTTCGGGCTCGAATCGGTGCAGGAGCGCCTTCGCAGCCTCTACACACTCGCGAACCAGCGGCTGGCGCTGCTCGGGCAGCAGAACGACGTGCCAGAGACCGGCCAGGGCGTGACGCGCCAGATGGTCGCCGATGCGAAGGATGAGGCCGAGCGCCTCGCCGAGACCGTCATCGCGGCCGAGGCGGCGTGGCAGGAGGCCCAGGCGGCAACCGCGGCAGCTCGCGCCAACCTCGACGGCCTCGACGAGCAGATCGCCTACCAGTCCTCGCTCGTCTCCCGCCACGACCTCGAGATCTCCAAGCTCAGCGGGCAGGTTGACACGGCCGCGTCCCGCCTTGCCGCCGTGCGTGGCGAGGTGTTGCGCCAGCAGAACGCACTCGACGCCGCCCAGGTTCGCCGCGAGCAGGCCCAGGCCGAGTTCGCGCAGCTGGAGACGGATGCCGCGATCGCCGACTCCGGCGAAACCGATCTCGATGCCTCCTACGAGACCGCCCAGGCCGAGGTCACGGACGCGGAAGCGGAGATCGAACGCCTGCGCGAACAGCTTCACGGGCACGAACGGGAGCGCGACGCGCTCGCCGCCCGCACGAGCGCCCTCTCCTCAGCACTCGACCAGAAGGACGGCTCGAGCGCCCTCGTCGCGGCCAGGCTGAGCGGCATCCGCGGTCTCGTGGCGGAGCACGTACAGGTGCAGCCGGGTTTTGAGGCCGCTATCGCCGCGGCCCTCGGATCCCTCGCGGACGCCGTGCTCGCCGACGATCGCGAGTCGGCAATCGACGCGATCGAGCACTCCGGCGGGAACGACTTCGGGCGCGTGGAGATCGTCATCGCCGAGACCGGAACGTCCGCGCCGACCATCGCGGACGTGGGGAGCGGCGTGGTGACGGCCGCCAGCGTCGTGGCCGCGCCATCCGGCGTGCTCAGCCTGCTGGCCGGCATCCTCGTGGCCGACGACCTCGCCGCGGCGCGTTCGGCCTGGTCGCGGCTGGAAAAGTCGTCCGTGCCGGTCACCGTCATCACGAAGTCCGGCGACGTTCTCGCCGAATACGTGCTGCGCGGCGGATCAGGCGCCAAGCGGTCACGGCTCGAACTGGTGGCCGATCGGGATGCCGCTCAGGACCGGCTGCAGGAGGTGACCTCGCTCATCGAACGGGCGCGCTTCGCCCTCGCCGAGCAGCGTGGGCGCCTCGAGGTCGCCAAGGAACAGTCCGCTCGCGCGCTCGCCGCCCTGCGCCAGTTCGACGCCCAGCTCGCCGCGCAGACCGAGAAACTCAACCGGGTGCGCGTGCAGGTCGAGGCGGCCCAGGCCGAGGCCGAGCGTCTCGATCGCGGGCTCGGACTCGCGACGGACGCGGTTGCGGATGCCGCTGCCGCAGCAGACAGGGCGAAGCAGGAACTCGAGACGGCATCCTCCCGCCCGCGACCGATGCTCGACCTCGCAGCGCGAGACGGTGTGCTCGCCGAACTCGAGGAGGCGCGCGAACGCGAGGTCGAGGCTCGGCTGCAGGTCGAGACGGCCAGGGAGCGTGTGCGCGCCGAGCAGTCGCGCGCGGTCCAGCTGGAGAGCCAGCTCGAAGCCGAGCGGGCCGCTGCGGAGGAGGCCGCCCGCAGGGCCGTGATCCGTCGTCGGCAGGTGGCATCCGCACGGACCGTCATCGACACGCTGCCCGCCGTGCTGGACTCCGTCGATCGCTCGGTATCCCAGGCCCGCCTCGAGCTCGCGGCGCGCGAGTCCGAGCGGTCTGCCCAGAACGAGGAGCTGGCCGAACTGCGCCGCAGCGAGAATGCCTTGCGCGAGCGGCTCACCGCGATCAGCGAGAGCGTCCACGGCCTGGAGATGCAGGTCTACGAGAAGAAGCTGCACCTCTCCACCCTGCTCGAGCGTGCCGGTGAAGAACTCGGTCTCGTCGAAGACGTGCTCGTGGCTGAGTACGGTCCCGAGCAGCTGGTGCCGGTCGACTTGAGTGGGTTGAGTAGCGCCGAGACCAGCGGGGTCGACCTGAGTGGGTTGAGTAGCGCCGAGGCCAGCGAGGTCGACTTGAGCGGGTTGAGTAGCGCCGAGGGCAGCGGGGTCGACCTGAGTGGGTTGAGTAGCGCCGAGGGCAGCGAGGCGCGTATCGAAACCGGCGAAGCAACCAACGAAGGTTTCGATACGCGCGCTGAGCGCGCTACTCAACCCGCTGAGGTCACCGGCATCCGCTTCGTGCGCGCCGAGCAGGAGGTGCGGCTGGCGAAAGCCGAACGCAAACTCGGGCAACTCGGCCGGGTCAACCCGCTCGCGCTCGAGGAATTCGCGGCTCTCGAACAGCGTCACAAGTTCCTCACCGAGCAACTCACCGACCTCACGGGCACTCGCAAAGACCTGCTCACGATCATCGATGAGATCGACGAGAAGATGCAGGACATCTTCTCCAGCGCCTTCGAAGACACCCGTGCGGCCTTCAATACGGTCTTCCCGGTCCTGTTCCCCGGCGGCACCGGGAGCATCCATCTCACCGATCCGGACAACATGCTCACGACGGGCATCGAGGTGAGTGTGAAGCCGGCGGGCAAGAAGATCGAGCGTCTCTCGCTGCTCAGCGGCGGTGAACGCTCGCTCGCCGCCGTCGCCCTGTTGATTGCGATTTTCAAGGCGCGCCCCAGCCCGTTCTACATCATGGACGAGGTCGAGGCCGCGCTCGACGATGCGAACCTCGGCCGCCTGCTCACGATCTTCGAGGACCTGCGCCAGACCTCCCAACTCATCGTCATCACCCACCAGAAGCGCACGATGGAGATCGCGGATGCCCTCTACGGTGTCTCGATGCGGCAAGACGGGGTCAGCGCGGTCGTCGGCCAGCGCGTCAGGCAGGAGCGGGAGGCGAGCTAGCCAGCAGCGACAGGCCGGCGTGGAATCCCTCGCGGAGCTTCCCGAGGGGTCCGAAGAACTCGGCATCGCAGCGCTCGACCGCACCGATCGCGCGATTGACGAGCGAGGCCCCGCTGTCGGTGACGCTCACGAGCATCGCCCGCCGGTCGTCCGGATGCGCCAACCGCGCGACGAGGCCCCTCGCCTCGAGTGCGCGCAGCACCTGCGACGTCATCATCGGATCCGTCGCGGCGTGGTCGGCCAGCGCACGCTGCGTCACGGCACCATCCGTGGCAAGCCAGGTGAGCGAGGCGAGCAGCACGAACTGCACGTGCGTGAGCTCGAAGGATTTGAGCGTCGCCCGCTGCGCCGCCTGCCAGCGGTTCGTCACCTGCCAGAGCAGAAGGCCGGTGCTGTCGTCGGACCGATCGAAGCCGGTGGCCAATCGTGTCATGGTGCGGTCGTCATCTCGGTTCGGATGATCTCGACGTCCCCGTCGCTGATGGCGAACAGCCCGCGACGCATGGCGTAACCCCAGTTCTGCCCGCGGCTGAACTCGAGCCGGTCCAGGAGCGGCCGGATCGGAGTCTCGTGAGCCGTGGTATCCCATTCGACGCGCCGCCGCCACGGCTGGAAGGTGCCCTCGTCGGCCTGCCAGAGTTCGTCATCCGTGACGCGACCGATGGCGGTGAAGGCCTGCAGGGGTTCACCGTCGGGGTAGTCCGTTCGTGGCGAGTAGTACACGAGCGTGTCTCCGGCATGCATGCGAGCGAGTGGCGGCCGCTTGCCGTGGTTGACCTGGGCGATGCCGAGCCCGACACCGCGCAGCACATGGCTGCGCGAGACGACTCCGAGCCAGGCGTTCACGGTATCTGCGCCGTTCTGGGTGATGATCTCCGCCATTCAAATACTATGCGCGCATATAAAATGCTTGTCAAGCAGGATGACAGCCGTCACGCGCGGGTCCTCCGGCCACCAGCATCCATCGTCCGTCATGCTTCGACCGGTACATTTGTCACATGGCTTCTCCCTGGTCCCTGTCGGGCGCGCTCAAGGGGATGTTCTCCCGCAAGACCATCGACGACGAAACCTGGGACGATCTCGAAGACGCGCTCATCACCGCCGACTTCGGTTCCGACCTGACCGATGCGATCATCGAGGAGTTGCGCGCGAGTGTGCGCAAGTACAACACCACGGACCCAACGGACCTGAGGCGGATGCTGCGCGAGACTCTCGAGGAACGCCTCGCCAGGCTCAATCCCACCCTCACCCTCACGGCACGCCCGGCGGTGGTGCTCGTCGTCGGGGTGAACGGCGTCGGCAAGACCACGACGATCGGCAAATTCGCCAAGTTCCTGACCGGCTACGGACGCACCGTCATCGTCGGTGCGGCCGACACGTTCCGTGCCGCAGCGGTCGAGCAGCTCGCGACCTGGGCCGAGCGTGGGGGAGCGTCGATACAGCGACCACAACAGCACGGACAGGATCCGGCATCCGTCGCCTTCCAGACCGTCGAGCGTGCCCGCGAGGAGGGGATCGACATCGCGATCATCGATACCGCCGGCCGTCTGCAGACGAAGAGCGGGCTCATGGACGAACTCGCCAAGGTACGACGGGTGATCGAGAAGCAGACGGATATCGCCGAGGTGCTTCTCGTGCTCGATGCGACGACCGGACAGAACGGCCTCGCCCAGGCAGAGGCTTTCATAGAGCATGCAGGCGTCACTGGCCTCGTGCTGACGAAACTCGACGGTTCCGCGAAGGGCGGCTTCGTTCTGGCGGTGCAGGAGAAGACGGGGATCCCGATCAAACTCGTCGGCCAGGGTGAGGGGATCAACGACCTGACCGGGTTCACTCCGCACGTTTTCGTACAGAATCTGATTGGCTGATTGCAGGCAAGGGAGTTCATGATGACCAGCACAGCAACACCGGCTCGCCGCGTGCACCGTCGGCTCGCGATCACCGCTCTCGTTCTCGCCGTCGTGGGAGCTGCGGTGGGCTACTGGGGTTTCGTGAGCGGGATCGACTACGCGCTCAACGGATCGGGTGGCGGTCCGGGGCCGAGCATCATCGTCTTCTTCGTCGGCGCGGCGCTCAGTGTCGCAGCCGTCGTGGTCGCCATCGTCGGCCTCATGCGATCGAGCAGGAAAACACTGCCGACGATCGCGCTCGTGATCGGGCTGCTGCCGATCGGTGCGCTGATCGTCACCGCGCTCGCCAATCGTCGCTGATTCGCTGGCCTGAACGACGAGCTACTCGACGACCTCGGCGTGCTGTCGGCTGAGAGCGACATAGTGGGTCGCATTGGCCGTCACGTGTTCGCGTTCTTCGGCGCTGAGCTCCCTGCGCACCTTCGCCGGAACACCCGCGACCAGTGAGCCGGCCGGCACGATTGTTCCCTCGAGCACGACAGCGCCCGCTGCGACCAGCGACCCGGCCCCGATGACGGCGCCGTTGAGCACCGTCGCGCCCATCCCTATGAGACAGTCGTCCTCCACGGTGCAGCCGTGAAGCACCGCCGAGTGGCCGACGCTCACCCGTCGGCCGACCAGCGTCGGCACGCCGACATCGCAGTGCACGGAAACGTTGTCCTGGATGTTGCTGTCGTCGCCGATCGTGATCGAGTCCGAATCCGCGCGCAGCACGGCGCCGTAGAAGACGCTCGCATTCCGGCCCAGCGTCACGCGCCCGATGACTGTCGCGTTGGGCGCGACCCAGGCAGTGTCGGCGATTGCGGGGGCGTGCCCGCCGAAGGCCAGGAGGGGTGTCATGCCTTCAGGCTAGCGAGCGCGCCCATGTTCTCGAATATCTCCGGAACGGGGCGATCCGGCTGTTCGAGAACGTCCAGAAGACCCGACAGCCACTCGAGCATGAGTTCGGTCTGTGACAGCCAGAGGAGATAAGTCGCCCGGCGGTTGCGCCACACGCGCGTGTCTTCGCGCACCTCATCCCACGCCTCGAGCAGGTGCGTGAGGCTCAGCTGGCGCTTTCGTTGGAAAGCGGTCTCGGCCTCGATGAGATAACGGGCGTTCGTGTCATCCAGAACCCACA
>JAODMW010000008.1 GCA_025464815.1 Microbacteriaceae bacterium
TCGCGCCCGGTATCGCATCCGGTGTCTGGTTCAACAGTCGGCCGAAGACCGCTCTCGCCGATGAATCGCAGTTCATCCGCCACATCGAGGTGGAGTCGCTGCCGACCGGCGGATGGGGATATGCCTACTTCCCGTATGTCTCCCGATTCGTGCATCAATTCGGCCTGCCGACACTCTCCCACACCGGCCGCTTCTACAAGAGCTGGGGTGACAATGGAGGACTGAAACCGCACGCTGCGCTGCTCTACGAGTGCGCTCAGATCCTCGCGCAGGGGATGACCCCGGGGATCGGCGACCTGTTGCACCCCTCCGGTGCGATCAACCAGGTCAGCTATGAGTTGATCGGCTCGGTCTACCGCCACATCCGCGACTGCGAGCCGTTTCTCTCCGGAAACAAGCTGGTCACAGACATCGCACTGGTCGTCGACCCGGCGCTCGGCGACACACCCGGTGCAGCAGGGTTCGGTGCCGTTCGTGCCCTGCAGCAACTGCGTCAGCAGTTCGCGATCGTGGGGCCGGATGCCGATCTCGACGCATATGCCCTGGTGATCATTCCCGAGACGACCGGCATCGACGACGCACTGGCGGGCCGCCTGAACACTCGCGCCGACGCCGGCCGCGCAACGATGGTCGTCCGAGGAGCCGCCCACGGCTGGAACGGCGCCGATCGCCTCACCGAAACGGGGGTGCGACTCGTCGACGATTCACCATTCTCCACGGTGTTCCTGCGGCGCGGGGATGCCCTCGGCGGGCCGACCGGCTTCGATCACGTCGTCTATGACCCCACGCTGCGGGTCCAGCCGATCGACGCTGCTACCGAAGTGCTGGCCGGGCTGGTCGAGCCGTACTTCGACCGGACCTGGGCCCACTTCAGCGGCCACGAGTACACGCCTCCATCGCTCGGTGACCCCGTATGGCCGGCGCTGGTGCAATCCGGGTCCACGATCGTCTCGGCGATCCCCCTGTTCGAACTGATCGGAAATCATGGCGCGCCGGTCTACCGAGAACTCCTCGGCGCGGCGATCGACCGGCTGCTCCCGCAGCCCGCGATCAGAATGGACGCGCCCGTGCATGTGGAAGCGACGGTCACCGGCACCGGGCGATCCACGGTCGTGCACCTGCTGAGCTTTCTGTCCACGCGTGTCGCTGATTCGCAAACTGTGGGACATCAGGCCCAGCGAGGTCTCGACCTGATCGAGGACCCGATCCCGCTGGTGGATGCTCCTGTCAGTATCCGCACCGGGACACGGCCGACCGCCGCGACGCTCCAGCCGGGTGGCGAGTCACTCGACGTCGATTGGGACGGCGAATACGCCCACGTTGTCGTGACGATGCTCGGCGGCCACGCGATGATCGTTCTCGAGACCTGAGGGTCAAGCGCGAGCACATCCGGCACACGTCGGCATGCAGCCTCAGTTACTCATCGCGCATCTCGGGGCGCATGTTGATGATCTGACTGTGTCGCACCATCGTCATTGGTTGAGCATTCGCCGATTGATCCGCCTCATTATTCCTGTCTCATTTGAGCTCCCATTCCGGCGGGTAGAACTTCGTCATCTGCAGACCACCTCGGCCGATAGGGGTGCAGCGCCGCCAGCCTCCCTGTGTCGGGCTCTGGCAAACGTCCGCCGCGTCTCGGCGTTCGGTAGATGTCGACGCTCGATGGCGGGACGAACCACGGCACGTTGTCGATCATCCGGATCTCCCACCCATCGCGATGAATACGATGGTGGTGTATCGAACAGAGCAGAATGCCGTTGTCGAGGTTCGTCAACCCGTCGTATTGCCACCATCGGATGTGATGAGCCTCCGTATAGCTCGGTGGTTTGTGGCAGTTGGACCACGCGCATCCGTCGTCCCTCTCGGCGAATGCTATTCGCTGAGCGCGAGTGAACAGACGCCTGGCCACGCCCATATCGAGCACTTCGCCCTTGCCGCCGAGCACCATCGGGATGATGTACGCATCGGCAGCGAGGCGCCGCGCGGTTTCGGCTGAGATCGGCTGCTCGATTCCGTCGATCCGTGCCTCGCCGAGACCGCCGAGGAGGGATTCGAGGCTCATGCGCACCACGATCGTGGCGGCAGGGGTCGGAACTTCGGTGTTCGAGCACGCATTCGCGTGGCGAGCCAGCTGGACGATCGCGTCGGCGCCGACCTGCGCAAGGGTTCGTGGATCGGCCAGTTGCTCATGATCGTCACCGCACCCGTCGGTGGACTCCCGTGCTTCGAAACGCGGCGCACGCAGAACCTCGCCGACACGTGCGTCGATTGCCGCATCGAGGTACGCGGCCCCAAGCGGATCGAGGTCGAGTCGGTAGCGCTTCATGCCGTTGGCGAGAATCGTGCGGCGCAGTGACATTCGTTCCGCAAGCTCCGCCTCCCGTGGTTCGATACCGTCTTCGTCGAGGGCGTCGCGCCAGCGCGCGGCCAGCCTGCGCACCGAATCGGCCGGATTCTCGAGAGCGAACGCGACAAGCTGACGCTCGGCCTCTTCGAGGTGATCAGGCTCGGCGCGAGGCGCCGCCTGCTCGAGGGCCGACGCGATGAGATTCGCAGAGTCGATGGGGATCAGGCCGGCATCGACGACGCTCGCCAGCGCCGGATACAGTGCCGGCAATGATTCGCCGATGAGACTCGTGCGAGTGGCTGTCGCTTCACCCACATGACAGAGCCGCCGTGCCTCCGCGAGGGTGATGAGGCCGATATCGGCCATCAGGGCGACCGGCGTTCCACTGCCGCTCCGCACAGCGAGCCCATCGGCACCAAGCGATGACCGCGATCGATGCACGACCTCTCCGGCCAGCCGGCAAAGTTCGGCGTCGACCCGATGCCTGCGGTCGAATGCCGCCTCGAGTGCCTCGCGGAGCTGTGAGTCGGACAACCCGCCGAGCGCGAGACGCACGTCGCTGACCGAAGCCGGGGCATCCGCCCCAAGCTCGGATGCAAGCGTTTCGGTCGAGTGGTTCATGCATACAGACTGCCAGCAGCCACCGACATTCGACCCCATTAAAGTGCCTCTGACCAGCACTTCCTGTGGATATCCGTCCGTGGAAGCGTGCTGTGGAGGAGAGGAGGCCAGAGATCGAAGAGGGCAGGGGACGGGGCAGCAGATTTTGCCAACTCCACTGGGCACCCCCACAACTGGCGATACCCGACACGGTCTGTCAAGCGCAGGATAGGCAAGGGCTGCTACCCGCAGTCGCGTTCGGGGGAACGTAGTCATGCCAGCAGGACATTCGGCGGCGAACGAAGCCGTGAAGTACAGACTCGAAGCCGAGCAGGCAGCGTTCGTCTCTCGAAAAGCGTACGAGATGTACCGGTGCTATTCGGCGGCCGCCGACACCGAGGCGAGACTCGGACGCTTGCTCGACCCGCTTCTCGAGCAGGGTTACCACGTGCTCGCCGATCGGATGTGGCCCGACTCGTCCAAGGCGCAGGTCGATTTTGTCGTTGTCGGGCCGGGCGGCGTCTTCATCGTCGACGCCAAGTCGTGGGCCGACATACACGTCGAGTCTGATCGGGTATTTCAGGGCCAGGACGATGTGACCGAGCGTTTCGAGGCGCTCGCAACGCTTGCCGCGCCGACTGAGGCGGCGCTCGCGGAGATAGGGCTTCCCGCGGGCGAGGTGCGAGTGGTCGCCGTGTTCATGAACAGGCGTGGGATTCGCGGTCGCACCAACGGGGTCGACCTGGTCAGCGAAGATAGCGCCACCGACTATCTTCTCCGACGTGGCAACAGGCTGACATCGGATCAGATCCAGGCTGCGTTGCGCGCAACAGAGGTCCTCTATCCGCCCTACGCGATGAAAAACCAAGTCGCGGAGATGACGCTCTCGGCTCCGGTCATCCCGATCACTCGACAGGATGCGCTGATCTCACTCGAGGAGATCGAGGATGCACTGCTCGCCAACATCCTGGCCAAGCCCATTGAAGAATGGATGGCGTTCCTGCATCCCGACCAGGCCCGCCTGGTCCGCCGTTCGTTCAACGGGCCTTCGCGCATCCGCGGTGCAGCCGGAACGGGCAAGACCGTCGTCGGGCTCCATCGCGCCGCCTACCTCGCCCGGACGCGGCCCGGCACGGTGCTCGTCACCACTTTCGTGCGGACGCTTCCGGCCGTGCTGTCGTCCCTACTGGAACGGATGGCGCCCGAGGTCGCCGACCGTGTGCAGTTCGAGGGCGTGCACGGCTTCGCGATCGGAGTGCTCAAGGCTCGTGGGGTTCGATACTCGCTCGAGCCGCGCGTATCGGATCGCATCTTCGAGAAGGTCTGGCGAGCGCTCGGCAGGGATGGTGAGCTGGGACGCATCGATCCCAACCTGGACTATTGGAAAGACGAGATCCTCGGCGTCATCAAGGGACGCGGGCTCGTGCGATTCGAGCAGTATGGGCCGCTCGCCCGCCTGGGACGGCGGCGACCGCTCACCGCGGAGAATCGCCACGCCGTGTGGGAGCTCTATGCGGCCTACGACTCGGAGCTCCGTGCCGCCGACGTCAACGACTTCGCCGACATCATCCTTCTGGCGGAACAGTCGTTGCGAAAGACTCCCCTCGAGGGATATTCGGCTGTCGTGATCGACGAGGCTCAAGATCTCAGCTGCGCGATGATTCGGATGTTTCATGCCTTGGTCGGAGACCGTCCGGACGGTCTCAACCTCATCGGCGACGGGCAGCAGGCCATCTACCCCGGCGGTTACACGCTCTCCGAGGCGGACATCTCGATCGCAGGACGCGGTGTCGTCATGACGAGGAACTACCGCAACACCGTCGAGATCGCAGACTTTGCTGCAAGCGTGGTCGCCGGTGACGAGTTCGTCGATATCGAAGGCACGACGTCTCGCGCGGATGTTCCGGCGCAGATCATGCGCCACGGCGCCAAGCCCAAGGTGACGCGATTCGCCTCACGATCGCGGCACGATCAGTCGCTGGTCGAGCACGTTCGGAGCCTGCTTACGTCCGGTACACGACTGGGCGACATCGGAATTCTGACGCCCACGAACTGGGCGGTCGGTGACGTGTCGCAGGCGCTCACCTCGGCAGGCCTGCGCTCGGTCGAGCTGCTCAAGTACGACGGCAATCCCATCGACGCAATCAAGATAGGCACGATCAAGCGGGCGAAGGGACTCGAGTTCAAGCAGGTTCTCGTGGCGCGCACGCCGGCCCGATTGCTCGAGGCGTTGCCCGCGGATGCCGACTCGGCTGCAACGGAACGCCGCGAGCTGGATCGGCGCGAGCTGTACGTGGCGATGACGCGAGCTCGAGACGGGCTGTGGGTTGGGGTTGCTTAGGTTTCTCGTGGGCCTGGTAATCCGCATTCGCTTTTTGGAATCGGCGCGTGAAGCGGGCAACCATGCCAGAAGCATCCGTCGATAAAGACTGCGATCCTCCGTTTCGTGAAAACGATGTCCGCTCGACTGCGAGCGCCCCGCTCAACCAGCGCTGGTCAACCAGCAGAAGCGCTATCCGCTGGCTCGGCAAAGGCCCATTCGGGGAGCATGCCGTTGCGCAGCATCGTGTTCAGCAGCTGCGCCATCGAGTATTGCGGATTGATGGCGAGAGCCTCATCGAGATAGACGCCGGCCCGTGAACTGCGACCGAGCGCCCAGTTCAACCAAGCGAGCATGCACAGTAAGGGCGGTCGCTTGGCATCCGCCAACTGGGCGACGAGGTGCAGCAGGAGGGCGATGCCACGTTCGATGCGGTCGGGGTCGGGTCTCGCGTACTGGCCTAGCATGAGGCCGCCGATATCCACCCCGCTTGTTCGCTGCACCGGGTCACGGTGAGAGCCCTCCTCCCAGAGTTGGTCGCCCACGGCGAGGTCGCTCGCCCACTGCAGCATCACCAGGTCACGCACCGGCGGGCCCTGCACCATGAAGGCCAGGAGCGCTCCGAAGGACTCGGTGGCCGCGGCATCCCAGGTGAGAGCTTCCTCTGCGAAGAGCGGGATATCGTGGATCGGCGCGAGGGCTGCGGGCGCTTCAGAATCGTCATCGCCCACGCTGTCGGCGAGGCGACGATACGTCGCGAGGCGCTTCTTTGTACGGGCCATTGCGGAGGGCTCGGCATTCGGAACTCGCTTCGGCAGGTCGAGAGGATTGGGCGACTCACGCTCGCTTTCAGGGATCTGCGCCGACGCGCTCGACTCGGCGATGTCGCTGAGCGGGTGGCCCCCTGGTGGCACATCCGGCTCGAAATGTGATGCCCAGCCGTCCGACGCGTGGGTAATGGACCCGCGGTGCTCGAATCCGGAGAGCTCGATGCGGCGACCGAGGACCGTAGCGAACTCTGCATGCGGAATGGCGGTGCCGCCCGCGAACTCCTCATCGGTGTAGACGATGGTGATCACGGCATCCACTGCCGGCAACTTGCACAGTGTGCCGACCATGGTCGTGGCGAAACGCTTGTGAATCTTTGCATCGACCCGGATGCCACCGGCGCCTGGCAGGTCGAAGCGCATAGCGCCGCACGTTCGTTTGCCGCGGAAAGCGAGCAGCACCACGCTGTTTCGCGGCATGAAGCCGACCATCGACGGAATCATCGCGAGGATGTCGGCCGGGCCATTCGCTTTCACGATCGTCGTCATGGTGTAGAGCATTGTCGGTGGGGCGCGTGTGGCGCTGAGTGCTTGTGAAACCGGTGGATAACTCCGGCGGTAGGGACGCTGGGAGGACGGGTCGCGATGGCTCGATCAGCGGATTTTCGACCGGGGTTTCGATACGGGCGCTGAGCGCCCTACTCAACCCGCTCAACGGCGCTGAGCGCCCTCAACCAGCTCAACGGCGCTGAGCGCCCTACTCAACCCGCTCACCGGCGCTGAGCGCCCTCAACCAGCGGAAGGTTCCGGCCGCGGATTAGTCAAGGTCGAAGGCTCTGGCTATCGCCTGCGTGAGTTCGGACTCCTGCGATTCGAGAAGGAAGCCGATCTGCTCGCCGAGTTCGCTGACCGCGATTGTCGCAATGTTGTCGCACGTGATGACGGACTCGCGATCCAGGCCGTTGGCGCGCCCCACTCGCACCTCCGTGCTCAACCCCTTCGAGGTACTTGCGATCGGGGCTACGGTCACCCACCTCAGGTAAGGACGCACCGACTCGCGGGTGAGAATGACGACTGGGCGGCGTTTGTCGATCGTGGCCATGTGGATGGGACGCATCAGTCGAGCCCGATGGGCCGATGCGCGAGATACGCGACCATTGCATCCATCTCCGCGTCCGGCTCGGTGCGCTTGAGAATCTCGATATCTCGAAGGGTGTCGAGGCGTCGACGTTCCCGCTTCAGCGCTCGGAGGACGATGCTCGCCCTGCTGTCTTCTTCGCCGCCGGCAACGAGAGAATCCATGAACTCGACGAGGTCATCGGGTAGCCGGACGGCGATTTGTTTACTCATCCCATCATGGTACCGATGTGGGATGCGTGATGACAGGGTCAACTGAGCCAGAGTCCCTCGATCCTGCGGGTCTCATCGAGGGCGCTCTTGGCCTTCCACATCAGGTCCGTGTAGACAAGCCACTCGTATTCCTGCTCGTCGAGCGTTCGATGTTCGCCGCCGCAATCGCAGGCGGCCGACTCCACCATTAGCTCGATCTCGATTCGCTCGTAGGCCCGGCGGACCGCGGCACGAGTCGCACCTGTCGAGATGTTGTGCAATTGGGGCGCGCCCGTGCGGGTCAGGCTGACGGGGAAACTGCGGATGGCGTCAGCGATCAGCCGCGCCGACTCGCCTCCGACCTGCGGCTCGCGTGTGGTGTCCATGCCGCGACGGTAGCGATCTGGTGTGGAGCAGGAAGCGGCGAGACGGGTATCTGTGGGTTGGAGTTGAGGCGGGCGGGTGTTGCGGAGAGGAGGTTTCGATACGGGCGCTGCGCGCCCTACTCAACCCGCTCAGCCCGCTCAAGCCCATTTGCACGACACCGGTTTCGATACGGGCGCTGCGCGCCCTACTCAACCCGCTCAGCCCCACGACACTGGTTTCGATACGGGCGCGGCGCGCCCTACTCAACCCGCTCAGCCCGCTCAAGCCCATTTGCACGACACCGGTTTCGATACGGGCGCTGCGCGCCCTACTCAAGCCGCTCAGCCCCACGACACTGGTTTCGATACGGGCGCTGAGCGCCCTACTCAACCCGCTCAACGGCGCTGCGCGCCCTACTCAACCCGCTCAACCGGCGGCGGGGACTTCCTCCACCTTGAGCTCCGCACCGAAGATCGCAACAAGCAGCTGGCCGGTCCACTCGATGAGGTCCGCGTCGGCGAGCGGAATGCCGCCGCGCACCGGGAGCGGCACGGACACCGAACGTGTCTGCGCGAAGTACCGCGCGCCCTGGAACATCCGCTGCAGCCGCACTTGGATCGAGTCCGCGAGTTCCGCCGAGGCGACACGGAGATTGCCACCTGCCGTCACGACCTCCGACAGGCCGGCCTTCTGCGCCATCCGCCGCAGCCGGGAGACCGCGATGAGGTTGAGCACCTGCACGGGCGGTTCGCCGTAGCGGTCGGTGAGTTCCTCGAGCACGTGGTCGATCGAATCGGCGGATGCCGCGGGCGACGAAGCCGTCGACAGCTTCTGGTAGGCCTCCAGCCGTAACCGCTCGCTCTCCACGTATTCCTCGGGGATGTGCGCATCCACCGGCAGCTCGAGACGCAGCTCGGTCTGGCCCTCGGCGACCTCGCCGCGGAAGGTCGAGACGGCCTCCCCGATCATGCGCAGGTAGAGGTCGAAGCCGACGCCGGCGATGTGTCCGGACTGCTCACCGCCGAGCAGGTTGCCGGCGCCACGGATCTCGAGGTCCTTGAGCGCGACCTGCATGCCGGCGCCGAGTTCGTTGTTCGCGGCGATCGTCGCGAGGCGGTCGTGCGCAACCTCGCCGAGCGGCTTGTCGGCGTCGTAGAGGAAGTAGGCGTATGCACGCTCACGTCCGCGACCGACGCGACCGCGCAACTGGTGCAGCTGCGACAGTCCGTACTTGTCGGCCCGGTCGATGATGAGCGTGTTCGCGTTCGCGATGTCGAGACCGGTCACGATGATGGTCGTCGAGACGAGCACGTCGAATTTGCGCTCCCAGAAATCGACCATCACCTGTTCGAGCACGTGCTCCGGCAACTGCCCGTGGGCGACGGCGACCCGGGCCTCCGGAACGAGCTCGGCGAGCTGCGCGGCGACCCGATTGATGCTCGAGACGCGGTTGTGCACGAAGAAGATCTGGCCCTCGCGCAGCAGCTCCCGTCGGATCGCCGCGCCGACCTGCTTGTCGTTGTACGGCCCGACGAAGGTGAGAATCGGATGCCGGTCCTCCGGCGGTGTCGCGAGTGTCGACATCTCGCGGATCCCCGTGACCGCCATCTCGAGCGTGCGCGGGATCGGTGTAGCCGACATCGCCAGGATGTCGACATTCGTCTTCAGCTTCTTCAGGGCATCCTTGTGCTCGACGCCGAAGCGTTGCTCCTCGTCGATGATCACGAGTCCGAGGTCCTTGAAACGGATGTTGGGGCTGAGCAGCCGGTGCGTGCCGATCACGACGTCGACGGTTCCGTCCGCCATCCCGTCGATCGTCTCCGTGGATTCCTTGTCGGTCTGGAATCGACTGAGCGCGCGCAGATGCACGGGGAATCCGGCGAAGCGCTCCGCGAAGGTCTCCATGTGCTGCTTCACGAGCAGCGTGGTCGGCACGAGCATGACCACCTGCTTGCCGTCCTGCACCGCCTTGAACGCCGCACGAACCGCGATCTCGGTCTTGCCGTAGCCGACGTCGCCCGAGATGAGCCGGTCCATCGGGATCGGCCGTTCCATGTCGGCCTTGACCTCGTCGATCGTCGTGAGCTGGTCGGGCGTCTCGGCGAAGGGGAAAGCGTCTTCGAGCTCCTGCTGCCACGGCGTGTCGGGCGGGAAGGAGTGGCCCTTCGACGCCATGCGTGCCGAGTAGAGCTTCACGAGTTCGACCGCGATGTCGCGCACGGCCTTGCGCGCCTTGCCCTTGGCCGCGGCCCAGTCGCTCCCACCCATCTTGCTGAGCGCCGGTGCCTCTCCCCCGACGTAGCGCGTGAGCAGGTCGAGCTGGTCGGTCGGCACGTAGAGCTTGTCGTTCGGGTAACCACGCTTCGACGGCGCGTACTCCACCAGGAGGTACTCGCGGCTGTTCCTGACCGGGTTGCGACCGCCGGTGCTGACCTCGCGCTGCACCAGCTCGACGAACCTGCCGATGCCGTGCGTCTCGTGCACCACAAAGTCCCCGGTCTTGAGCTGCAGCGGATCGACGACGTTCTTGCGGCGGCTCGCCAGCTTCTTGACCTGACGCGCGTCGTACCCGGCGGCGCGACCGTAGAACTCGCTCTCGCTCAGCAGGGCGAACTTCAACTCGGGTACCTCGAAACCGTTTTCCACGGATGCCTTGAGCAGGTACGCGACACCGGTTTCGATATCCGTCGGCAGGTCTTCGACCACGCGTGCGGCGAAGCCGTGCTCGCCAAGCGCCTCGGCCGCACGCTCCACCTGGCCGTGCCCCTGGGCGACGATCACGACGGACCAGTCGTCCCCGAGCCGGTCGCCGACGTAGTCGATCGCGCCATCCGCGTGGCCCTGGAAGGTCGGCACTGCGGTCGCGTCGACGCGGATGTAGTGGTCGCCGTCGCGGAGTTCGGAGGTGGCGGATATTGCGGGTTTCGATACGGCCGTGGACGGCATATTCAACCCGCTCTCGCCGGTGTCGAACGAGCTGAAGGTCCACCAGGCGCGGTCCCCGGCGGAGTCGCGCAGGGCATTGACGCTCAGGAAGTCGCCGGAGTCGAGGTCGATGGGCGCCTCGGCACCCGCGGTCGCCGCGTTCCACGCGGCACTGAGGAACTCGCGGTTGGTCTCAACGAGACTCACGGCGCGTGTCGCGACGCGTTCCGGCGAGAGCACGGCGATCGCGGCATCCGTCGGTAGGTAGTGCGTCAGCGGCACGAGCCGGTCGGCGAGCGCCGGCGCGAGCGACTCCATGCCGTCGACCGGAATGCCCTCCGCGATCTTGGCGAGCATCTGCGACAGGCTCGGGAACTCATGCTGCATCTCTCGGGCGCGCTGGCGCACGGCGGGGCTGAGCAGCAGCTCCCGGCTGGGCGGGAGTTCGACGCCGGAGACGGCATCCGGAAGCGACCGCTGGTCGGCGACCGAGAACTCGCGGATCTGCTCGACCTCGTCGCCGAAGAACTCGAGGCGCCACGGATGCTCGGCCGTCGGCGCGAAGACGTCGAGGATTCCGCCGCGCACGGCGAACTCGCCGCGCCGCGTGACCATGTCCACCCGCGAGTAGGCGAGGTCGACGAGCTGCGTGGACAGCGCGGACAGGTTGTAACCGCGGCCGCCGGCCACGAGTTCGAGCGGCTCGAGACTGGTGAGGTTGTCGGAGAGCGGTTGAAGGGCCGCGCGGACGCTCGCGACGACGATGAGGTCGCCGGTGGGGTTCTGCTCCCAGCGCTGCAGATGACGGAGAGCACGGATGCGCTTGCCGACCGTCTCCGCGCTGGGGCTCAGCCGCTCGTGCGGGAGCGTCTCCCATGCGGGGAACTCGATGATCTCGGCTTCGGGAGCGACGCTCGCGAGTGCGGCGCGCAACGACTCGGAATCACGGCCGGTCGCGACGATCGCGAGCAGGACCTGCGGGCCTTGACGTGCATCGAGCAGTCCGGCGATGAGCGGTGCGCGAAGCCCGTCGACGAGCGAGAAATCAGCACTGCGCTTGGCATAGGACAGGGCATTGTGGAACGTTTGGGCGCGCGAAAGCCCGGAAATTAAGCCCTGAAGGATCACCGGACGAGTCTATGCGATGGGTACGACAGCACTTCCGCGCTTACGCTCAGCGCGCACCCGAGCGGGTCGAGAAGGGCGCGCAGCGCACACCCGAGCGGGTTGAGTAGGTCGCTAGCGACCGTATCGAAACCAGTAACGCGACCCGGTTTCGATACGCGCGCTGAGCGCGCTACTCAACCCGCAGTTGGGCCGCGCTGCGCGCGCTACTCAACCCGCAGCTGGACCGAAGCGTTTCTTGCTGAGCGCGGGAAGGTCATCCATCCGGCGGTCGATGAGGGCCTGACGCTTCTTGCGAGACCAGCCCTGCACCTGCTTCTCCCTGGCATATGCCTCGTCGATGCGGTCGAATTCCTCGAAGAAGACCAGCTCGACCGGCTGGCGCTTGCTGGTGTACTCGCCTCCGGCGCCCGAGGCATGCTGGGACATCCGATGTTCGAGGTTCCGGGTCGAACCGACATAGAACGAGCCGTCAGAGCAGCGGAGCATGTAGAAGAAAGGCATGCACAAGGATCGCGGATAACCCGCAAGCGCGGGCGGGTTACCCACAGGGGTCGACAGGAGCTCTGCGCTCCGCTTCATCGAGTCGTATGACACTGGTTTCGATACGGGCGCTGCGCGCCCTACTCAACCCACTCAAGCCCATCGCATGACACTGGTTTCGATACGGGCGCTGCGCGCCCTACTCAACCCACTCAACCGCTCGCGCTGCGCGCCCTACTCAACCCACTCAACCGCTCGCGCTGCGCGCCCTACTCAACCCGCTCAACCGCGCGCTGCGCACTCAACCCGCTCAGTCGGCGAGGGTGTGGAAGCGCAACTGGGCCGTGGTGAGGCCGTCGCGCGCGATCGACTCGACGGCATCCGCGGCATCCGTAAGCAGATTGGGCAGCACCACGCGCTCGGTCGATGTGAAGTCGCGCAGCACGAAGTCCGCCGCGGGCTGGCGTCCAGGCGGGCGGCCGATGCCGACGCGCACGCGGGTGAAATCACCGGTGCCGATCGCGGAGATGATGTCGCGAATGCCATTGTGCCCACCATGTCCGCCGCCGAACTTCAGCTTGATGCGGTCGAAGGGGATGTCGAGTTCGTCGTGCACGACGATGAGTTGCGAAGGCTCCAGCTTGTAGAAGCGGAGCAGGGCGGCGACCGGACCGCCCGAGAGGTTCATGAAGCTGTTCGGCTTCGCGAGCACGAGACGCGGGCCCTCGAGACCGGTACGTCCCTCGGCGACCATCGCGTTGGTCTTCTGGCTCTTGAACGGGGCGCTCGCACGATCGGCGAGCTCGGCCAGCACCATCTGGCCGACATTGTGCCGGTTGCTCGCGTAGTCGGGCCCGGGATTACCGAGCCCGACTACGAGCCACTGATTGGTGTCCAGCGGGTCTGTCTCTCTACTGAAAGGGCCGCGAACTACTCGGCAGCCTCTTCGGCCGGCTCTTCGGCCGCAGCCTCTTCGGCCTCTGGCTCTTCGCCGAGGTCCTGCTCGGCGGGAACGCTGATGGCGACCACGAGAGTCTCGGGGTCGGTGACGAGCACCGCGCCCTCGGGCAGGACGAGGTCCTTCGCATAGATGTGCGTGCCGGCTTCGAGGTCTTCGACGTCGACGATGACCCGCTCGGGGATGTTCGTCGCGAGGGCCTCGATGGTGATGGTCTTGGCATCCAGGTCGGCGATGGTGCCGGCGACCGGCTCACCCTCGATGTGCACCGCGACGTCGACCTCGACACGCTCGCCCTTGCGCAGCACGATCAGGTCGATGTGCTCGATGATCTGGCGCAGCGGGTCCTTCTGAACGTCCTTCACCAGGGCGAGCTGGCTCGCGCCCTCGATCTGCAGGTCCAGGATGGCGTTCGCCTTGCGCAGCAGCAGCGCGACCTCGTGGGCCGGGAGGCTCACATGCCTCGGGTCGGTGCCGTGGCCGTAGACGACCGCGGGAACCTTGCCGGCGGAGCGCAGCTTGCGGGCGACGCCCTTGCCGAAGCTCGTGCGGAGCTCGGCGTCGATCTTGTTGGACAGCTCTTTGGGAGCGGTCTTCTTTTCAGACATGGTTTCTCCTTCACGGGCCTGGGCCCGCGTCTTGTGGTTTCAACTCGAACGCTTCAGCGTGAGGAAAAAGACTTGTGGGCTGTTGACCAGCACCTGCGCCCGCTCCACCGCGTCGATAACGGATGTCCACCGCACCCGTGAGAGTGCCGCCGACGATCCCTCGCCGAAGTACAGTGCCCGAGTTTACACGGATGCCCGCCTGTGTGCCCCACCGGTCCCGACCGGAGGCCAGAACGGCCACGTGATCAGCGCGCGAGGCGGTTTCTGCGAACGACGATGGCCGTCGCGAGCAGCACGGCACCGAGCGTAGCGACGAATCCCAGCTCGTAACTGATGTAGGCGCCATCCGCGACTCGCGGTCCGATGAATCCGGCCGCGTCGCTCATGGCACGGCCGATGCCCTCGAAGACGAAGGCGAGTGCACCGACGACGAAGACCAGGGCGCCGATGACGAAGATCCCGGCGGACGAGATGACCGCGGTCAGCGCGACGCCCGCCAGCACGAGAGCACCGATAACCGCGGAGACGACACCGATCGCGCCGGTGTCCACGGCGGTCTGCGTCGCACCGTCGACGAGCGCACCGCCGCCCCAGAGCAGCCCGAGACCGAGTACGCTGCCGACCGCGGCGAACACGATGGACAGCACGCCACGAAGAGCGGATGCGGATGACACCTCGGTCGCGCGCCGTGCGATCCGCGCGGCGACGGCCGCACCCCAGAGCACGAGGCCCAGCGCGACCACGAGGCCCGCGGACATCCACTGCTCGGCACCAGAGGCGAGTTCGGGTGAAAGCCCGCGGAAGAACCGGACGGTATCGGTCTCACCCGCCGGCCAGACGAGAACGACCACCCCGGAGACCGTCAGGACCAGGCTCACGATTCCGAGCCCGAGCGAGGAAACCCGGCAGGTCTGCACGACGATGAGCAGCAGTGCGATGCCGGCGAGCGCGAGCAGGAGGCCGATGCCGTTCACACCGCTGTGCTGCGTCGCCGCCCGGTACACATCCGCCCCTCCGACGAAGAGCGCCCAAAGAGCGAGCGGGGTGATCACCACCGCGATGATCACGGCGAAGATGCGGCGGATGGGGGATGTTCGACGCACAGGTCTTTCGATGGTCATAGACGACTCCTCGGCTCCAGCGTGTTGCCGAGGTTACTCCGGGAGGCTTCGAACGGGTTGAGTGGCACGCGTCGGGGTTTCGATACGCGGCCTCCTTCGTCGGGCGCTACTCAACCCACACATACGCGGCCTCCTTCGTCGGGCGCTACTCAACCCACTTGCACGACGCTGGTTTCGATACGGGCGCTGCGCGCCCTACTCAACCCGCAAATGCACGACGCTGGTTTCGATACGGGCGCTGCGCGCCCTACTCAACCCGCAAATGCGCGCCCTACTCAACCCGCAAATGCACGACCTACTCAACCCGCGAGGAGGCGGGCGGCCTCTGCGGCAAGCTCCGTGGGACCAGCGAGCGAATCGAGCGAGACGGTGACGCCGGGCTCGTCCGCTGCGAGGGGCTCCAGCGTGGCGAGCTGCGAGTCGAGTAGGGAGACCGGCATGAAGTGGCCCCTTCGATAGGCCATTCGCGAAACCAGCAGTTCACGCGAACCGTCGAGTTCGACGAAACGGGCTCGCGGCTCCACTGCCAGAATCGCCTCACGGTAGGCGCGCTTGAGTGCGGAGCAGGCGATCACCAGGCCGGTTCCCTCGGCTCTCGACAGCTCGGCACCGACACGCGCGAGCCACGGCCAGCGGTCGTCGTCGTTCAGCGGATGCCCGGCAGCCATCTTCGCGACGTTCGCCGCCGGGTGCAGGTCGTCGGCATCCATGAACGGAACGCCGAGCTCGGCGGCGAGGGCGGTACCGACGGTGGTCTTACCCGATCCGCTCACCCCCATGACGACGATGAGCGGGCTCGCGTCTGTTCGATTCATCAGGTCAAGCTACCAGTCGTGAACCGTCCCGTCGGCGAGCCTGTTGTAAGGGAGGTAGGCCTGCTCGTATGGATACCTGCCAGCCTCGTCGACGTCGAGTTCGACGCCCAGACCCGGCTTCTCCCCCGGGTGCAGCATGCCGTTCTCCCAGGTGAACGACTGCTCGAAGACCCGGTCGGTCTTCTCGCCGTGCTTCATGTACTCCTGGATGCCGAAGTTGTGGATCGCCAGTCCGAGGTGCAGCGCGGCCGCCATGCCGACGGGTGAGATGTCGGTCGGTCCGTGCATCCCCGACTTGATCTGGTACTGCGAGGCATATTCGAGGATCTTCTTGAGGTGCGAGATGCCGCCGGTATGCGTCACCGCGCTCCGCACGTAGTCGATGAGCTGTTCGCGGATGATCTGCTGGTAGTCCCAGACCGTGTTGAAGATCTCCCCGATAGCGAGCGGGGTCGTGGTGTGCTGGCGCACCAGGCGCAGCGCCTCCGGGTTCTCGGCGGGGGTGCAGTCCTCCAGCCAGAACAGGTCGTATGGCTCGAGGGACTTGCCCAGCTGCGCGGCCTGGATGGGCGTCATCCGGTGATGTCCGTCGTGGAGCAGCGGGATCTCGGGGCCGAACTCGTTGCGAACCGACTCGAAGACGGTGGGCACGTGGCGGAGGTAGCTGCGGGTGTCCCAGTCCTCCTCGGCGGGGAACGCGCCGCGCTGGGCGGGCTCGTGGTCGTAGCGCTGCCCCTTGTTCCCCTCGAAAGTCGCGTTGGAGGCGATGCCGTAGATGGACGTGAGGCCGGGAACGCCGGTCTGGATGCGGATGGCCTTGTAGCCCTGCTCCTGGTGCGAGCGGACGCTGTCGAACAGCTCCTCCGTCGTCTTGCCCGACGCATGGCCGTAGGCGAGAAGTCCGGTGCGGGAGGCGCCACCGAGAAGCTGGTAGAGCGGCATCCCCGCGGCCTTCGCTTTGATGTCCCAGAGCGCCACGTCGACGGCGGCGATCGCGGCCATGGTCACCGGGCCACGGCGCCAGTACGCGCTGCGATAGAGGAACTGCCAGGTGTCCTCGATGCGGTGCGCATCCTGGCCGATCAGCAGTGGCACGACGTGCTCGGTCAGGTAGGTGACGACGGCGAGTTCTCGGCCGTTCAGGGTCGCGTCGCCGAGACCGGTGAGGCCGTCGTCCGTCGTCAGTTTGAGGGTGACGAAGTTGCGGTCGGGGCTGGTGACGATGACTTCGGCTTTGTCGATCTTCATGGGATGTCTCCTTGGTCGGTTCTGGAACTAGTCGATGGCGGAATTCAGGGAAACGATCTGCGTCGCGACGGAATCGACGAGGGCCACGTCCTCGGCGAGATCGGGGGCGAGGAAGGCGATGACCGCCGCGGATTGGTCCTTCGGCGTGCGGCCGGCCAACTCCCTGACGAGATCATCGGCGCCGGGGTCTGCGCGGTCGGGCCCGAGCAGGTGAAGCGTCCAGGCGGCAAGAACTCCCGCCTGTGCCTCGCCGGGTTCTTCTCCCCGCTCGCGTCGGCGACGGATCGGGTCGATCACACGCTGCACCAGCTTCTGCGAGCCGTCGGCCGCGATCTGGCTGAGCAGGTGGCGGATGCGGGTGTTGCCGAAGCGGGACCGCAGGGCGGCGAGCGCCTCATCCAGTTCGGCTTCGTCGAAGGGCAGGATGCCGCGAGCCTCATCCCACAGTCGCCCGAGCGCGGTGACGCAGTCCGCGTCGAGCATGGCCTCGTCGATCGTACGGTGGCCGCGAAGGAGCCCACGGTAGGCCAGCAGGGAATGGCCGGCATTGAGCAGCCAGAGCTTGCGGTGCTCGAATGGCGCGATGTCGTCGACGAAGCGAGCGCCGACCGCTTCCCACGGCGGACGTCCGGCGGGAAAGTCACCGCTCAGCACCCATTCGCTGAACGGTTCGGTGACGACGGGCACGGCATCGCGCAGTCCGGTGAGGGCGAGCGCTCGCGCGCGGTCGTCGTCCGTGCTCGCCGGCGTGATGCGATCGACCATCGTGGAGACGAAGCTGATGTTGGCACCGATCCAGTCGGCGAGTTCGCCGTCGACCTGTTCGGCCATTCCGAGGACCGCCCTACGCGTGGCGCGACCGTTGTCGGGCAGGTTGTCGCAGCTGACCACCGCGACCGGGCCTGCCGAGGCGAGCATCCGCGCCCTCAGTCCGTCGACGAGCCGCCCGGGGACCGTGATGGCGGCCCGTTCCTGTCCGTTTCGCAGCAGGTCGATATCGGCGAGCACATCACCGTCGGCCAGGTCGAGGTCACCGGATCTCGCGAGCCGGTAGCCGGCCTCCGTCACCGTGAGCGTCACGATCGCGACCTCCGGATCCGCACAGGCCTGCCGCCATCGGACCGCGTCGGTGCCGTCGGTTGCTGCGCTGATGCTCTCGACCAGAAAGGCCCGATCTTCCGAAGGGCCGCGTTCGATGAGCGTGTAGAGGTCGTCCTGCGCGTCCAGGGCCAGGGCCAGCGACGGGCTGCGTCCGGTGAACGACTCGATGCCCCAGCTCCCACCCAGGTCGTTCACGCGCTGGGTGTACCAGGCCTGGTGAGCACGATGGAACGCACCGAGACCGAGGTGGACGATGCGGACCGGATGCCGGGCGCCGCGTCGTGCACGGAACTCGGCGGTCGGATCGACGACGACCTCAGACGACATGTCGAGAACCGACCCGCTCGTGGATCGCCCGCAGGTAGGCCAGGTTGTCCGCGGTGCGCTGCTCGAGCGGGAGTTCGGTCGAGAAGTCCTCCACCGTCACCCAGTCGTCGTACCCGTGTTCGGCGAGGGCGACGAAATAGGCCTCGACATCGGCCTGGCCGGTGCGGAGGGGAGCCCACTGCTCTTTCCAGATCACCGAGCCGTCGAATCCGGCCTCGTCGGATGGCCGCCAGAGCACGTTCTTGACGTGCACGTGGGCGAGGTAGGGGCCCAGCATCTGGAAGGCGGCGAGAAAGTCCTCGTGCCCCTCGATGAGCAGGTTGCCGAGGTCGTGGATGACGCCGACATGCTCGGGATCGAGGCCGTCGACGAGACGGATGGCCGCGGAGGCCGAGGAGGTGATCGTACGGTGGTGCAGCTCGACGAGAGCGCGGACCCCGTGCACCGCAGCCCGCGCAGCCACCCACTCGAGGTCGGATCGCGCAGCCGAGAACAGCTCGCGGTAGTCCGCTCCGCCGAGGGGCGGCATGGTGACGCGCACCTGCCGCGCACCGAGCGCGGCCGTGGCGGCGAGCATCCGTTCGACATCGTCGTGGTCGTCGCTGCGCGCGTAGCCGCCGACACCCGAATATTCCAGGCCGGCTTCCTTCGTCACCCGCGCGATCTCCTCGAGGTGGCTCTCGAGTCCGGTCAACGGCCACGTCGCGCGGTTGCCCGCCCAGAACCCCGGCGGCTCCGAGGCACCCTGGTCGGTCACCCGCCACTCGATGCCATCCCAGCCCTGGGCCGCGAGAGTGCGCGCGGCCTCGGCCGGCTCCCAGTCCGGGGTGGATGCGGTGAATACGGAAAACTTCATGATGCTCCTCCGGTCGTGACCTCGAGATCGTCGAACTCGCCCGCGAGTACCTCATCGAAGGAGACGGCACGGCCGAGGGTGGCTGAGATGTACACGGCACGCACGACGGCGAGCGACACCAGGGCGTCCTCGACACGCACGCTGGGCTGGTCTCCGTCGCGGATCGCGCGAACGACGTCCTCGTACTGGCGGAGGTGCCCGGCGGCGAATCCGTCCGCTGCCCGGTCGCCACCCCGCAGGTCGGAGGGTCCGACGAGGTCGGCCGCCTGGTTCGTCGTGTCGCCGGCTTCCTGGTCGTCGACGGCCGCGTGGAAGTACTCCAGCTGGTCGTCGTCGATCACGGCCGATCCACGGGAGCCGTGAACCTGCAGGCGCACAGTGAGCCCGGGATAGGCCGCGGTCGTGGCATGGAGCACGGCGAGTGCACCGGATTCGAAGCGCACGGTCGCGACCGCGACATCCTCGATCTCCACCCGTTCGTGGGCGAGCAGCGCGGTCTGGGCGAAGATCTCGACCGGGCGACCCAGGAACCAGACGAGCAGGTCGACAGTGTGCACACCCTGGTTCATGACGGCGCCACCTCCGTCGAGCTCCCAGGTTCCCCGCCACTGGCCGGAGTCGTAGTACTCCTGGCTTCGCCACCAGGCCACGGATGCGACTCCGCCGGTCAATCGGCCGAAGGCCCCGTCGTGGGCGGCACGGGCTACGACGACGGACGCCGGGTCGAAGCGGTGCTGGCTGATCACCGACACGACGCGCCCGCGGCTCTCGGCCTCGGCCGCGAGCTCCGCGATGTGACGGGCACGCGACAGCGTCACATCGAGCGGCTTCTCGATGACCACGTGTTTGTCGGCGGCGAGCGCCTCCTCGGCGAGCTGTACATGCAGGCCGCTCGGCGTGCAGATCACGACCAGGTCGACGGGAACCGCCGCAAAGGCCGCGGCCAGTCCGTCGAACTCGCCAGGGCGGTCGATACCGAGTTCTGTCTCGACCAGGTCGGCGAGCCGGTGGGTTGCTTCCGGAATCGAGTCGACGAGCGCGACGATCCTGAGGTCGGCGAGCCTGGCGATCGCTCGTGCGTGGTTGACGCCGATGATGCCGCAGCCGACGATCGCGACGGCGAGTGGTTCGGCAGTGGGGGTGGTGCTCATCTGGTGCTGATTCCTAACTGGTTGGTGAGGCGGGCGAATGCTCTGGCTGCGCGACCGAAGGCCTCTGGACCGGAGAACCCACCGAGGGCGTTGACATCGGCAAGGTGCGGCTCGAGGGAGGCGAAACCGGTGTAGCCGTCATCCCGCAGCGCCGTGAGGGTTTCGAGCAGTTCGCCGTCGCCCTCGCCGGCCGGGGTCACCGCGTTGGATCCGGAAAGGGCATCCTTCACCTGCAGGTACTCGAAGTGTGGCCGCAGCATCGCGTAGCCCTCGGTGAAGGGCTTCACACCCACCTGCACGAAGTTGGCGTTGTCCCACGCCACCCGCAGGTTCTGCGAGCCAACGGACTCGATGACGTCGAGCACGCGCTCCGGCGTATCGCCATAGATGTCCTTCTCGTTCTCATGCAGCAGGATCACGTTCTCGCTTTCGGCGAGGTCGGCGAGTGCCCGCATCCGTACCAGTACGTCGTCGCGAATGCCGGCGACCTCGACGCCCTCCGCGCGGAAGAACGAGAAGATGCGGATGTAGCGGGCGTCGAGTCGCTTGGCGGCACGGATCGCACTGCCGAGCCTGTCCACCTCGTGCTGCACCGGCAGCGCGACATCCACTTTGCCGATCGGGGACGCGATCGCCGATACCCCCATCTCGCGCTCGGAGAACAGTGTGGCGAGTGCGTCGAGCTGTTCCGCTTCGAGGTCCACGATGTTGGTGCCCCACGCGCTGCGCACCTCGATGTGGTTGGCGCCGAGCGCCTGCAGCACCGCGACCTGCACGGCCGGGTCCGCGTCGATCTCATCGCCGAATCCGGACAGTGTCCAGTTGACTTCGTCGGTCATTTGACTCCTCCTGCTGTCAGGCCACCCACGAGGTAGCGCTGGAATACGAGATATAGGACAACAACTGGTACGGCACAGATCAGCGATGCCGCCATCATCTCGCCGTAGAGCGGAATCGCCCCGCCCTCCTGGGTGGCTCCGAAGACCTGCAGCGCGATGGCCGCCGTGCGGGATTCCGGATTGGTCATGACGGAGGCGAACAGCACGTCGTTCCAGCCGAGCAGGAAGGCGAAGATGGCCGAGACCACGATGCCGGGCCAGCTCAGCGGGATGACGATCCTGGTCAGGATGCGCCAGGACGATGCACCATCGATGCGGGCGGCCTCTTCGAGCTCACGAGGCAGGCCGCGCAGGTAGGTCACCATCACCCAGGTGGAGAAGGGAAGAGCGAAGGTGAGGTAGGTGATGAACAGCGCGCTGCGCGTCCCGATGATCTGGATGCCGAAGGTCGTCGCCGCGGTGGAGAACAGCACGAAGACCGGCAGCAGCATGAGCGTGCCGGGGATCGACTGCAGGCCGAGTAGCGCGCGGAGCACCGTGAGCCGACCGCGGAACGAATAGCGCACCAGCACGTAGGCCGACGACACAGCCAGCAGCGCACAGACGATGGCGACGGCACCGCAGACGACGACGCTGTTGAACAGTCCGTTGCCGAGATCGACCGTACTCCAGATCTTGACGTAGTTGTCGAAGTGCAGCTCGGTCGGGAAGAACGCCCCCTGAGCGACCGACACGTCGGAGTTGATCGACGCGAACAGGATGTAGAGCACCGGTGCCAGCACGATGACCAGCAGCACGGCGATCACGATCACCAGCAGCGGTTTCGGCAGCAGCCTGGTGACGTCGTCGTTGCGAGGGGTGGACGGGTGCCGGGGTGTGATCGGCCTGGTCAGTACCTCGGTCATGGCTTCCTGCCCTCCTCACCGGTGTCGAGACGAACTGCTTTGAGATAGACGAACAGCGGGATCGCGATGAGTATCAGTGAGGCGACGGCCATCGACGCGCTCAGCCCGAACCGGAAGCTCTAGAAGCTCGTGATGTAGGTGAGCACGGGCAGCACATCGACATCCTGCGGTGCAGGTACACCGAAGAGCACGAAGGGCAGAGTGAATCCGTTGATGTTGTGCAGGAACGAGATGATCACTGCCAGGGCGATCGGACCGCGCAGGTAGGGGAAGATCACGTAGCGCAGCTTGGTCCACCAGAGCGCGCCGTCGATGGCCGCGGCCTCGTGCACCTCGTGGTCGACAGCCTGCAGGCCGGCGAGCACCAGCAGGTAGAAGAAGGGCCATGAGCTCCAGATCTGCACGAGGATCAGGGCCCAGAAGCTCTGCGGCCCGTTGAGCCAGAGACCGGTGTGGATGCCGAAGCTCGCGAGCGCGTCATCCACCACTCCGCCCGGCTGCAGCATGGTGCGCCAGACCGTGCCGACGACGAATGCCGGGAGCACGTAGGGAATGAGGAAGATCGAGCGCACGAGACCGCGTCCGACGAACTTGTTCTGCGTCGCGATGGCTGCGGCGACACCGATCGGCAGGGTGACCACCGCGGCGATCGCCGCGAAGGAGACACTGATGCCGATCGACCGGAGCAGCGTCGACCTGGTCAACGCCTCGATGAAGTTCTGCAGGCCGATGAACGGCGCCTGCAGCCATGACCGGAGGGTGTACTGGTCGAGATCGAGCAGTGAGATGACGATGGCCAGGATGAGGGGGACGACGATGACCAGAATCATCAGGATGCCGCCGGGAGCGAGCATCCAGAACGGCCGGTTCCGCTCGTTGGGCGAGCGACCGCGGCGGCGGGCCGGGCGGCCGCCGGTGGGGGTCGATCCCAACGGGCGGCCGTCAGCCTGTGGCGCCGCGCGCGTCACCGAGGCGGGTGTTGTGGTTGTCATGGCAGGTCGCGCTTACTTCGCCTTGTCGAGCGAGGCCTGCACCGTGGACTGCGCGGATGCGAGCTTCGACTTGATCTCGGACTCGCTGATCGACCCGTTGGACAGTGACGGGATCGACTGCACCACCACGTTCACCAGGGCGAGTTGTGTGTCGCCCCATGCGCCACTGAACGGCGTGCCGACCGACTTGCTCGACGAGTCGATGATCGGAACGAGCTGCTCGTTGCCGTCTTCCAGTTTCTTGGCCGCGGACGCATTCGTCGGCAGGTCGCCGAAGAGCCTGTTGTACTCCTCCTGGGCGGATGCGCTGGTGAGCTGCTTCATCAGGGCGAAAGCGAGGTCCTGGTTCTTCGAGTACTTGGCTATGACCATGTTGTCACCGGAGAGGATGCTCGAGGCGGCCTTTCCGCCCTTTGGCAGGGATTTCTCCCCCGGCGGGACGGTCGGCATGAGCGCGTAGGCGTACTTGCCCGCCACGACCGAGGAGTCGAGCGAGATCTTGGACGTCGATGTGGTCATCGGCAGGTAGGCCGCCTTGCCTGCGGCGAATGCCGCAACCGCCTGGGCGTTCTTCCAACCGATCGCCTGCCGGTCGACGACCTTGTCTTTGGTCAGCCAGTTGAAGTAGGTCTCGTAGGCTTTGAGGGTGGTCGGGTCGTCGACGCGTGCCTTCTTGCCGTCGAGGATCGGGTTACCGGCCTGGATGGACATGGCCCAGATGAACTTCCACGGGTCGAAGCTGTCGGCGTAGGCGAGGGCCATGCCGTAGGTGTCGCCGCTCGTGAGCTTCTTCGACTGCGCGGTCAGCTCGTCCCAGGTCGTAGCCGGCTTGTCGATACCGGCGGCCTTGAGCAACTCGGTGTTATAGGCCATCACGAATGGACGGCTCGCGAAGGGAATGCCGACCTCGTGCTTCTTGTCCGGGCCGGAGATGCCGAGGGTGGCCGGCAGAAACTTGTCACGGCCGCCGAGCTTGTCCCAGTCGGCATCCGTCAGTGTGACGAAAGCGCCTGTGGCGTTGGCCGTCGGGGTGAAGGTCGTGCCCAGGTTGTAGATGTCGGGGCCCTGGCCTGAGATCACCGAGGTCTGGATCTTGGTGAGCTCGTCATTGGCCGAGGCGTAGGTCTCGAACTTGACCGTCGCGCCGGTGGTCTTCTCGAAGCGGTCGGAGACATCCTGGAACCACTGCTTCTGCTGGGTCGGGTAGAGCGTGTTGGCGGCGACCATGACGTCGATCGACTTGCCTTTGCCGTCGACCGCTGCGGACGAACCGGATGCCGTGGGCGTCGAGCCGCCCGAGCATCCCTGAAGGGCAAGGCCGAGGATGGCGATCCCCGCCACCGCGACGAGCGCGTGTCGAGCTTTCATCTGAACTCTCCTTTGAGTCGGTGCTGTTGTCGGTGCACGTTCGCGCCGGGCTCTTCGCCACGACGATTTGGTCGACTCTAGGCATCACGGCAATTTTTCTGCAACCGTTTGCCAAAAATTGCCATAGTGTGCTTTGCTCTGTTGCATGGAACCTCTCGTCGATGCCGGGCAGGATCGCCCGGCGACCCTCGCGGATGTCGCCGCGGCCAGCGGGGTCGCGATCTCGACGGCATCTCGTGCGCTGTCGAACCCCAATCGTGTGCGGGCAGCGACGCGTGAAAAGATCGAAGAGGCCGCCCGCGAACTCAACTACGTGGTCAATTCGCAGGCCAGGGCTCTCACCTCGGGGAAGACGCGGACCATCGCCGTGATGGTCTCCGACGTGACGAACCCGTTCTATTTCGACATCATCCGCGGCACGCAGCAGCAGCTCAAGGCGGCGGGGTACACGCAGCTGCTGGTGGACACCGAGGAGTCCGACGAGCTCGAGGACAGCATGATGCACAAGCTGCGACGGTCCTTCGACGGCGCGATCCTCGCGGCATCCCGACTCACCGACCGCAATCTCGCCGCCCTGGCGAGCGAAATGCCACTCGTCGCGATCAACCGGCAGACCAGCGGCGTGCCCAGCGTGTTTATCGATACGCCGAGCGGAATCGAGCAGGCGCTCGGCCATCTGGTTTCGCTCGGTCACCGCGACATCGTCTATGTCTCCGGCCCTGAGACATCCTGGCCGAACGAAGGGCGCTGGCGCTCCCTCGTCCGTGCGGCCGAGCGTCACGGTGTCACGGCGCGCAGGGTCGGTCCGTTCTCGCCCAAGAAGGTGGCGGGCGCCGCCGCTGCGGATGCCGTGCTCAACAGCGGCGCGACGGCCTGCATCGCCTTCAACGACCTGTTGGCGATCGGCATGCTCATGCGCCTGCGCGAGCGCGGAGTGAACGTGCCGGGCGATCTCAGCATCGTCGGCTGCGACGACATCTTCGGCGCGGACTTCTGCAATCCCCCGCTCACCACCCTCACCGCGCCGATCGAGCAGGCGGGGCGCGTCGCGGTTTCGATCCTGCTCGCGCGCCTCGACGACCCGACCATCTCGGGTGCGCGGCAGACCGCGACGCTGCCCACCCACCTGACAGTGAGGTCCTCGACCGGCCCCGCCCCGATCCGAAAGTGACAGCATGACCGCGCTCTCCCCGCATCCCGACCGCCTGTTCCCCGCGAACCCCATCGAGCGCGACATCGCCAGGCGCCTCTACAGCGAGGTCGCGGATGCCCCGATCTACTCGCCGCACGGACACGTCGACGCCTCCATGCTGCTGGCCAACGAGCCGTTCCCCGACCCGGCGGCTCTCCTCATCACGCCTGACCACTATGTGACGCGGTTCCTGCACTCCCTTGGCGTGCCGTTCGACGAGCTCGGACTCGGGCGTGACGGCAACCCGCCGACGACTGGTGGCCGGTCGGTCTGGCGCCAGCTCTGCACCCACTGGGACGCATTCCTCGGCACACCGGTGCGCTACTGGTTCGAGACGGAACTCAGCGAGGTCTTCGGCCTTACCGAGCAGCCATCGTCGGCTAATGCCGACGACCTCTACGACCAGCTCGTCGAGACACTCGGCCGCGAGGAGTTCCGTCCGCGGGCGCTCTTCGACAGGTTCCGCATTGCGGTGCTCGCGACGACGGACGATCCGGCCGACGACCTCTCCGCCCACCTCGCCCTGCGGGACGATCCGACCTTCACCGGCCGTGTACTGCCCACCTTCCGAGCCGACAGGTACATGCACCCCGACGAGCCGACCTGGCGAAGCAAACTCGAGCAGCTCGGCGCGGCATCCGGCATCGACTGCGGCAGCTACGACGGACTGCTCGCCGCACTGCGGTCGCGGCGGGCGGCCTTCATCGCCGCCGGCGGCACGGCCACCGACACGGGGGTCATCGATGCGGGATCGGAGCCTCTCGACGCGGCCGATGCCGAACGCATCCACCGCAGCGCGATCGACGGCAGTCTCGCCGCAGCGGATGCCGTGGCCTACCGCCACAACATGCTCTACCGGCTGGCAGAGATGGCCAGCGAGGATGGCCTTGTGATGCAGCTGCACCCCGGTGTCATCCGCAATCACCACCGCCCCACCTTCGACGCCTACGGCGCCGACACAGGCCACGATCTTCCCGACACCGGGGCCTACACACGCCCGCTCACGCCGATCCTGCGCGACTTCGGTGCGAACCCCACCTTCCGCGTCGTGCTCTTTACCGTCGACGAGACCACCTTCTCGCGGGAGATCGCGCCACTCGCCGGGTTCTATCCCTCCGTCTATGCGGGGGCGCCGTGGTGGTTCATCGACTCCCCCGCCGGCATCGCGCGCTATCGGGCCGCGATCACCGACAGCGCGGGCTTCACCAAGACCTCGGGATTCATCGACGACACCCGCGCCTACTGTTCGATCCCGGCGCGGCACGACATGTCGCGCCGGGCGGATGCAACCTACCTGGCCACCCTCGTCGCGACCCATCAGGTCTCCGAGGATGACGCCCTGGGGATCGCGCGGCGCCTGGTGGCCGACATCCCGATCGAGACCTTCCGACTCGGCCGGCAGCCCCCGTCGGGGCGGTAGAGGCCGGATGAGCACCACCCAAACCGGATAACCTGTAACGGGCAAAACAGTCGAGTCGAGGAGTCACAGTGGTCGAGGCAGTCGCAAACATCGGTGTAGTTGGCCTCGCGGTGATGGGCTCCAATCTCGCCCGTAACCTCGCGAGCCGGGAGGGCAACAGGGTCGCCGTCTTCAACCGCTCGCGGGAGAAGACCGACACGCTGCTCGCCGAGCATCCCGAGGCCGGCTTCGTCGGTACGACGACGTACGACGAGTTCGCGGCATCCCTCGTGAAGCCCCGCACCGCGATCATCATGGTGCAGGCAGGCAAGGGCACGGACGCGGTCATCGACGAGCTGACCAGGGTGTTCGAACCAGGCGACATCATCGTCGACGGCGGCAACGCGCTGTTCGCGGACACCATCCGCCGCGAGAAGGCCGTTCGCGAGACGGGCATCAACTTCGTCGGCGCCGGCATCTCCGGCGGCGAGGAGGGCGCGCTCAAGGGGCCGTCGATCATGCCCGGTGGCTCAGCCGAAGCCTGGCAGACTCTCGGACCGATCCTCAGGTCGATCGCCGCCATCGTCGATGGTGAGCCCTGTGTCACCCACGTCGGCACCGATGGCGCCGGACACTTCGTCAAGATGATCCACAACGGCATCGAATACGCCGACATGCAGCTCATCGCCGAGGCCTACGACCTCATCCGACGCGGCACGGGCAAGTCGCCGACGGAGATCTCCGAAATCTTCACCGAGTGGAACAAGGGAGAGCTCGAGAGCTACCTCATCGAGATCACGGCGGAGGTGCTGAAGCAGATCGATGCGAGGACCGGGCGACCCCTCGTCGACGTGATCCTCGACCAGGCGGGTTCGAAGGGAACCGGTGTCTGGACAGTGCAGAACGCGCTCGATCTCGGCGTTCCGGTCTCCGGCATCGCGGAGGCGGTCTTCGCCCGCGCGCTCTCTTCGAAGCCAGAGCAGCGGGCCGCGGCATCCTCGCTCCCCGGTCCGAGCTCGACCGTCGCGGTCGAGAACCCCGATGCCTTCATCGAGGATGTGCGCCAGGCGCTGTACGCCTCCAAGATCATCGCTTACAGCCAGGGCTTCGACGCGATCGTCGCCGGCGCCGAGAAGTACGACTGGGACATCAAGAAGGGCGAGATCGCGAAGATCTGGCGCGGCGGCTGCATCATCCGTGCGCGCTTCCTCAACCGCATCACGGATGCCTACGCCGAGAACCCGGAACTGGTCGCGCTCGTGACCGCCCCGTTCTTCACCGACGTGGTGTCGAAGGCGCAGGACTCCTGGCGCCGCGTGGTCGCCGGAGCCGCATACGCCGGCATCCCGACCCCGGCATTCTCCTCCTCGCTCGCCTACTACGACGGGCTGCGCGCCGACCGCCTGCCGGCCTCGCTCGTGCAGGGGCAGCGCGACTTCTTCGGCGCCCACACCTACAAGCGCGTGGATATCGAGGGAACCTTCCACACGCTGTGGAGCGGTGACCGCAGCGAGGTCGAGGCGGAGGGTTCGTCCCACTAGCGCTGCCGTGGGTTGAGTAGCGGCCGACGAAGGAGGCCGCGTATCGAAACCCGCTGCACTAACCGGTTTCGATACGCGCCGAAGACGGCGCTACTCAACCCGCTGTAGCGGCCGACGAACGAGGCCGCGGAAACCCGCTCGGCGCAGCGACGATCCGCCGTGGCAGAATCAGGGGGCGATGAGCGATTGGGACGATGAACCGGAACTCGCGGGCTATGAGCCCGGGAGCGGCCGCCCCCTGCGCAGCCGAAAGCTCGTGATCACGATGCGGATCGTGGTGGTCGTCGGCGTACTCTGCCTCGTACTGCCCCAGGTCATCACGACCATGACGGTCGCGGCATCCACGGCGCAGACGGCCTGTGCGGCCTGGGTGCGCTACGAAGCACCGGACGCGAGCGGATCTTCGGCGCGCTTCGAACTCTTCGGCGCGGGCGGACTGGGCTGGCAGTGCTACACGGTCGGAGCCTTCGGCGGCGACAGGAACGTCGCCTCGCTCGGCCTCATCCCGATCTCACCGAAGCTGTCGAAGGTGCCGTCTCCCGCGTCGAACACCTAATCGGCGCTGTCGAGCAGCGACTCACGCACCCGGCGACGCAGCACCTTGCCGATGAGCGATTTCGGCAGCTCATCGACCGCGATGATCCGCTTCGGAACCTTGTAGGCGGCGAGATCGCCCCGCACGGAGTCACGCAGTACCTTCTCGTCGAGTTCCTTGCCCGGTGCCATCACGACGGCTGCGACGACCTCCTCGCCGCTGTGCGTGCTCGGCATTCCGACGACCGCGACATCCACGACGTCCGGATGCGCCCTCAGCGCCTCCTCCACCTCGCTCGGCGCGACGTTGAAGCCGCCCGTGATGATGAGTTCCTTGATGCGGTCGACGACCGACACGAAACCGTCGGTGTCGAGAGTGACGATGTCGCCCGTGCGGAACCAGTCGCCTCCACCGTCGACTGCGGGCACGAACACCGCCGCGGTCTCGTCCGGCTTCTTCCAGTATCCGGAGAAGACCTGCGGGCCTCGCACGATGAGCTCCCCCTCCTCACCGGCGGGACGGTCCACGGTCGGGTTGTCCGGATCGACGACACGCACCTCGGTGTTCGGCAGCGGAAGGCCGACAGTGCCGGCACGACGGGTCGGCCCGACCGGGTTGGCCATCAGCACAGGGCTCGTCTCCGACAGGCCGTAGCCCTCGACCAGATAACCGCCGGTCAGCGCTTCCCACGGTTCGACGACGGATGCCGACAGCGGCATGGCCCCGGAGATCGCGATCTCGATCCCCTTCAGCGACACCTTCTGCTCCTTCGCGGCCGCCATGAGACGTTCGTAGATGGGCGGCACGGCGGGCAGGAAGGTCGCAGGACGCTTCTTGACGACGGCGAGCACGAGGTCCGGATCGAATTTCGGGAAGAGCACGAGACGCGAGCCCATGCTCATCGCGAAGGTGAGGCAGAGCGTGAGGCCATAAGCGTGGAACATCGGGAGCACCGCGTAGACCACCGAAGTGCCGCGCTTCACCATCGGAACCCACGCGCGCGCCTGGGCCGCATTCGCCGTGAGGTTGAGATGGGTCAGCGCCGCGCCCTTGGGCAGGCCAGTGGTGCCACTCGTGTACTGAATGATGGCGATGTCGTCCGCGCCCGGGCGCACGATCTCGGGCTTGATGGGATCGGACCCCAGCAGGTCCTTCCAGGCGATCGTGCCACGCACCTTCGTGGTGAGCGCCGCGCGGGATTCACGAGCCCTCGCGATCGGCAGGCGCAACAGCGCGCGGGTACCGAAAGGCATGGACCTCGTGATGTCCACCGAGATCAGCGTCTCGACCGCGACATCCGCCGGGAAGTCCTGGATGGCGGCTACGACCTTGTCCCAGACGATCGCGATTCTCGCACCGTGATCCTCAAACTGGTGGCGCAGCTCGCGCGGCGTGTACAGCGGGTTGTGTTCGACGACGATCGCGCCGAGCCGCAGCACCGCGTAGAACGCGACGATGTGTTGCGGGCAGTTGGGGAGAGCCAGAGCGACCATGTCGCCTTTCTGCACACCGAGGAGGCGCAGGCCCTCCGCTGCACGCGCGATCTGCTCGCCCATCTCGGCGTAGGTGGTCGTCGCACCGAAGAACTCGAGGGCGACGTTGTCGCCGAACTCGCCGACCGAGCCCTCGACCAGGTCGAACAGCGACCCCTCGGGGAGTTCGATCTCATCGGGCACACCCTCTGCGTAGCTGGAAAGCCAGGGGCGTGGCGTCATCGTCGTCATCGGTTCACCCGCAACACGGGTGTCTCAGGCCGCGCCGTCGAACATCGAGGTGACCGAGCCGTCGCTGAAGACCTCGTGGATGGCACTCGCGATGAGCGGCGCGATCGGCAGGATCGTGAGGGTCGGGAAGCGCTTCTCCGCAGGCAGCGGCAGCGTGTCGGTGACTACGACTGAATCGATCGCCGCATTCTGCAGGATCTCGGCCGCCGGGTGTGAGAACACGGCATGGGTCGCCGCCACGACGACGTTGGTCGCGCCGGCGGCCTTGAGCGCCTCGGCGGCTTTCACGATGGTGCTGCCGGTGTCGATCATGTCGTCCACGATGAGACAGGTGCGCCCGCTCACTTCTCCGACGATCTCGTGCACCGTCACCTTGTTCGGCACGAACGGATCGCGCCGCTTGTGGATGATCGCGAGCGGAGCACCGAGCTTGTCGCTCCAGATGTCCGCGACGCGAACTCGGCCCATGTCGGGCGAGACGACGGTGAGCGTCGACGGGTCGAGACGCTCCTGGAAGTACTTGAGCAGCACGGGCATCGCGAAGAGGTGGTCGACCGGGCCGTCGAAGAAACCCTGGATCTGGGCAGCGTGAAGGTCGACGCTCATGATGCGATCGGCACCGGCAGCCTTGAAGAGGTCGGCCACGAGGCGGGCCGAGATGGGTTCCCGTCCACGACCCTTCTTGTCCTGGCGGGCGTAGGGATAGAACGGCGCGACCACCGTGATCCTCTTCGCGGAAGCCCGCTTGAGGGCATCCACCATGATCAG
>JAODMW010000060.1 GCA_025464815.1 Microbacteriaceae bacterium
TCGTACTGATGCATAACTAACCCACCTCCTCTGGACTAGAACGGCCACAGACGATCTGTGGCAGGAGGGTATTGGCATCGTTGTCTGGTCGATTGACCGTGGACAACCTGCCTAGTGTAGTCAGTTCTCGCCGCATCTATCAAGGAGCTCTTCACGTATGACCCTCAGGGTTGCCATCGCCGGTGTCGGAAACTGTGCCAACGCACTCATCCAGGGAGTCTCGTTCTATCGGGATGTCGATGACGACGAGGTCGTCCCCGGCCTGATGCACACGCGGCTCGGCGGCTACTCCATCCGCGATGTCTCATTCGTCGCTGCGTTCGACGTGGACGCCGCGAAAGTCGGCCTGGATCTCGCCGAGGCAATGTGGCAGAGCGAGAACAACACGCTGCGTTTCGCAGAGGTCGCGGCATCCGGCGTCACGGTGCAACGCGGACCGACGCTCGACGGGCTCGGTGAGTACTACCGCGACATGATCGCCGAGTCGGATGCGCCCGCCGTCGATGTGGCACAGGTTCTTCGCGACTCCGGTGCAGAGGTGCTGGTCTGTTATCTCCCGGTCGGTTCTGAGGAGGGCGCGAAGTACTACGCCCAGGCGGCGCTCGATGCCGGCGTCGCCTTCGTCAACGCCCTGCCCGTCTTCATCGCGAGCGATCCGGTCTGGGCGAAGAAGTTCACGGAGGCCGGCATCCCGATCGTCGGCGACGACATCAAGAGCCAGCTCGGCGCCACCATCACGCACCGCGTGCTCGCGCGGCTCTTCGAGGAGCGCGGACTGGTGCTCGACCGCACCTATCAGCTCAACGTCGGCGGCAACATGGACTTCAAGAACATGCTGGAGCGCCGTCGCCTCGAGTCCAAGAAGATCTCGAAGACCCAGTCGGTGACGAGCAACATCGATCTCCAGATGGAGTCCCGCAACGTGCACATCGGACCGAGCGACCACATCCCGTGGCTCGACGACCGCAAGCTCGCCTTCGTACGCCTCGAGGGTCACGGTTTCGGCAACGCGCCGACCTCGCTGGAGTACAAGCTCGAGGTCTGGGATTCGCCCAACTCCGCCGGTGTGGTGATCGACGCCATCCGTGCCGCGAAGATCGCGCTCGATGCGGGGCTCGGAGGACCGGTCGAAGCGGCATCCGCCTATTTCATGAAGAGCCCTTCTCGGCAGTACCCCGATCCGGTGGCTCGCGAGCTGCTCGAGCAGTTCATCCGCGACCACGCCTGACGCCCCCGCTCCCCTCAACGATCGCTGTCCAGCCCTCGCGGCGGAGAAAAGCTCTCACGGACCCAGCCACGACTCCGTCCGTGAGGTCTTTTCTCCGCCGCGAGGGTTGGCGAGGGCTACACCCGCTCAGCCCACCACGCCCGCAGGCGCTCGGTCGCGGCATCCGTCCCAAGCGGACCCTCCTCGAGCCGCAGCTCGAGCAGGAAGCGGTACGCCTCGCCCACCTCGCGGCCGGGCTTGAGATCCAGGATCGCCATGATCTGCTCGCCGTCGAGGTCCGGACGGATCGCCGCGAGCTCCTCCTCCTCGCCGAGTGCCGCAATCCGGTCCTCGAGATCGTCGTAGGCGAAAGCGAGACGGTCGGCCTTACGGCGGTTGCGCGTCGTCACGTCCGCGCGCGTGAGGATGTGCAGCCGCTCGAGCAACGGGCCGGCGTCACGTACATACCGGCGAACCGCGGAGTCGGTCCAGGCGCCGTCCGTATAGCCGAAGAAGCGAAGGTGCAACTCGATCAGGCGGGAAACGTCGGCGACCGTCTCGTTGTCGTAACGCAGCTCCTTCAATCGCTTCTTCGCGAGCTTCGCGCCGACGACGTCGTGGTGATGGAAGGTCACGACGCCGCCCGGCTCGGTGCGCTTCGTGGCCGGTTTGCCGATGTCGTGCATGAGGGCTGCCAGCCGCAGGACGAGGTCGGGTGAGGAGCCCGGATGCCGCGACTCCTCCAGCTCGATGGCCTGGTCGAGCACGGTCAGGCTGTGCTCGTACACGTCCTTATGGTGGTGGTGTTCGTCGATCTCGAGCCGGAGCGCCGGGAGCTCGGGCAGCACGATAGCGGCGATGCCGGTGTCGACGAGCAACTGGAGGCCCGCTCGCGGGGCCGCGCTCCTGAGCAGCTTGCCGAGTTCGTCGCTCACGCGCTCCACGGAGACGATCGAGATGCGATCGGCGAGCGCGCGCATGGCTGCGGCGGTCGGCTCGGCGACCGTGAAACCGAGCTGCGAGGCGAACCGGGCGGCTCGCATCATCCGCAGCGGATCGTCTCCGAAGGATGTTTCGGGCGCTCCGGGTGTTGCCAGGCGTCGGGCGACGAGGTCTTCCATTCCACCCGAGGGATCGACGAGCACCTGTTCCGGCAGGCGCACGGCCATCGCGTTGACCGTGAAGTCCCGCCGCACGAGGTCGCCCTCGAGGGTGTCGCCGAACTCGACGGCGGGTTTGCGAGTCTCGCCGTCGTAGGCATCGGAGCGATAGGTCGTGATCTCGACGGTGTGGCCTTCGATGCGTGCGCCGATGGTGCCGAAAGCGCGACCGATGTCCCAGTGCGTGTCCGAGATCGGCTTCACGAGAGTGAGGATCTCGTCGGGCAGCGCGTTGGTCGTGAAGTCCAGGTCGGTCAGCTGCCGCCCGAGGAAGGCATCGCGCACCGGACCGCCGACGAGGGCGAGCTCGAAGCCGGCCGCGTCGAACGCGGCGGAGAGGCGGGAAATGTGCGGCGCAGCCGCGAGGTCCGAGAGTCGCTGAATTGCCGAAGCGACGCTTTCCATGGCTCCCAGACTAGACGGAGTAGACCGGCGTCGGGGTGGCCGCCTCAGGGGTTGCGGAGACTCGAGACCCTAGAATCACTTGAGGACGGCCGAGGTGCATCACTGGTCGTCACCCCCGCCTATGAGACTCGTCACATCCCTGATCGCGCTGGCCATGGCCATCGGCGCCCTCGTGCTGCCCACGGCGGCGCAGGCGGTGGATGCGCCCACCGCGAAGGTGACTTTCGCTCCCGCGAATGCGGGTACTCTCTCCGCGGGACAGGACCTGGTGCTCGACGGCACCCTCAGCAATCCGACCAACGTCACGATCCCGGCCGGCACGGCATCCGTCTACCTCAACCAGGGCATCGTGAAGACCCGCTCTGCCCTGTCTGACTGGCTGAGCCCGAAATCCACTTCCATCGATGACAAGCTCGGCACGAGGCTGATCGAGGTCACGACGCCAGAACTGCCGGCAGGCAGGAGCAACGTCCCCCTGCAGATCACGGTGCCGGCCGCGGCGATCTCCCTCCCCGCCACCTGGGGTGCGCGAGCCATCGCGGTGCGGGTGACCGCCGGGGGGGCCGAGGTGGGGCAGGCCCGCAGCAGCATCGTCTGGTATCCCGGCGGCCAGACGCCGGAGACGCGGCTCGCGATGGCCATGCCGTTGACCGTGCCGGCGGGAACGGATGGCCTCATCCCGTCCGACCAGCTCGCGATCTACACCGGCACCGGCGGTCTGCTCAGTCGCGAACTCGAGCTCGCGACGACCGATCCGAATGTGGCCATCGGCATCGATCCGAGGATCATCGCATCGATCCGGATCCTCGGCGACAGCGCCCCGGCTTCCGCCAGAGAATGGCTCGCCCTGCTCAAGGCCGTCACAAACGACACGTTCGCCCTCAGCTACGCGGACTCGGATCTCGCCGTCGCCAGCCAGGCGGGCCTGAAGGTGCCTCCGGCTCCCGATTTCATCATCGACCCGAAGTTGTTTCCTAACGCGACGGTGGTGCCGACCCCCTCTTCGGGAACGCAGACACCCACTCCGACGCCCACACCCAGTCCGACCGGTGCTCCGATCACCCCGACGGTTCCGACGCCGGAAACCCTCATGGCCTGGGACTACACGCTGACGGGCGTGGCCTGGCCTTCGGATGCCACGGTCGCCGGGAACGATCTCGACAACTTCGCCGCGAACGGCCTGACCACGACGATACTGTCATCGACCAATGTCTCGTTCGGGGATCTCGGCTACACGCCGGCGGCCGGCGCGAAAATCGGCGATGACGCGGCCCTCGTTTCAGACAGCGCGGTATCCACCCTCTTCCGTCAGGCATCCGAGGCCGCGAACGAGGCGGAGTGGAGAGGGGCGATGGCCGAACTCTCCGCGACGCTCGCCGTTATCGGCTCCGAGCGGCCGACCGAGCCGCGCACCCTGCTCGCCACCCTCGACCGGACCAAACCGGGCGACCAGTTCTTCCTCTCGCAGACGCTCGACGCCCTGTTCGGGCTCGCCTGGGTGGCGCCGGCCCCCATCACGGACCTGACGAGCGCGGTCACCACGAGCCCGGTGAGCGCGACGCTCGCCCCTCAGCCGGAATCCGCGGCCCGGATCTCCACGTTCAACGGCCTCCTCGGTTCTGAGGCCTCCGTCGCAACCTTCTCGTCGGCACTCGAGAATCCGAAGAATCTCACGGTCGAACGCCGCCAGACCCTGCTCGCCGTCATGGCCAACTCCTGGCTGGAAAGCGCCGACTGGGCCACGGCGACCGACAAATATCTGGCGGATTCACGGAAGACCGTCGCCTCCGTGCAAATCGTGAAAAGCAGCGCGCCGGTGCTCACCTCGACGACCAGCCGACTACCCATCACCGTGAGCAACGACCTCGATTGGCCGGTGACGGTCTATGTCACCGTAACCTCGCCCACGGGCATCCTCAACGTGATCTCGGACAGGGTCGAAATCACCATCGAGGCGAATTCGCAGGCCAAGACCAACGTGCCCGTCGAGACCGTCGCGAACGGCAACGTCACGGTCAAGGCCACGCTGAGCAGCGCGACGAATGTCCCGATCGGCACACCGTATTTCACCAATGTCGATGTGCAGGCCGGCTGGGAATCCATCCTCACCGCCATCGTTGCGGTCCTCTTCGTCGGTGTCTTCGGCTTCGGCATCTACCGCAACATCGCGAAGCGCCGCAAGGCCAAAAGGGCCGGAGTTGCCGAGGAAGGCACCCTGGATGCCACGGCTTCGGTCGACGCCCAGCCAACCGGATCGCAGGACACATGACCGAGGCCGCCGGTGTCGTGGAACCATCGCAGGGGATGGGCCGAGCGAGTGCGATCCTCGCCGCCGGCACCGTGGTCTCGCGCATCCTGGGTTTCGTGCGCGCCGCGGTGCTTACGACGGCAATCGGGATGGTCGCCGCCGGTGACGCCTTCGCGGTCGGCAACCAGCTGCCGAACAACATCTATGCGCTGATCGCAGGCGGCGTGCTGAGTGCGGTACTCGTGCCGCAGATCGTGAAGGCCGCGGCCCACGACGACGGCGGGCAGCGCTACATCAACCGCGTCGTCACCCTCGGAATCGTCATCTTCGCTGTCGTCACTGTCATAGCGACCTGCGCCGCGCCGCTGCTCGTGAGTATCTACGCACAGTCGTCCTCGGGGGCCGGACGCGGTTTCACTCCCACCGCCTTCGCGCTGGCCACCGCCTTCGCCTATTGGTGCCTTCCGCAGATCTTCTTCTACGCGCTCTACAGCCTGCTGAGCGAGGTGCTCAACGCCCGCAAGATCTTCGGCCCGTTCACCTGGGCGCCGGTCCTCAACAATGTCGTCGCGATCGCCGGGCTCATCGTCTTCATGCTGATGTTCGGAGCATCCAGTGAAAACAGCACCGTTGCGACCTGGGATGCTTCGAAGGTCATCGTGCTCGGCGCGACGACCACCCTCGGAGTCGCCGCCCAGGCACTCGTTCTCTTCCTGTTCTGGCGACGCGCCGGTCTGAAGTATCGCCCGGACTTCCGCTGGCGGGGCGTCGGCCTCGGCGCGACGGGCCGCGCGGCCGGTTGGCTGTTCGGCATGATCCTCGTCACTCAACTTGCCGGAATCGTGCAGAGCCGAGTCGCATCGATCGCCTCCGGCGACCACGCCTCCGTGCTGGCCCTGCAGAACTCCTGGCTCATCTTCATGCTGCCGCACTCCGTGATCGCCGTCTCCATCGCGACCGCCTACTTCACGCGGATGAGCGGGCATGCGAGCGCGGGCAACCTGGTCGGCATGCGCGAAGACCTCTCCGCCTCGCTCCGCAGCATCGGATTGCTCATCGTCTTCGCGGCGGTCGCGCTCTCGGTGGTCGCCTATCCCTTCGCGAGGGTCTTCACCGATTCGGGTTTCACCGACGTGCAGGGGATGGGAAACGTCATCCTCGCCTTCATGCCGGGCCTCATCCTGTTCAGCATGCTGTTCGTGCTGCAGAGAGTCTTTTATGCGCTCGGTGACACCCGCACCCCGTTCTTCATGCAGTGCGTGCAGTCCGCGCTGTTCGTGGTCGGGGCGCTGCTCTGCATACTGCTGCCGACGAACCTCATCGGAGTGGGCATCGCTGCTGTAACCTCCATAGCCGGTAGCGCCCAGGCCGTGGTTGCGATCGTTCTGGTGCGCCGCCGTCTGCACGGGATCGACGGCGCCCTGGTGCTGCGTCGCCATGTGCAGTACCTCGCATTTGCACTCGTCGCCGGAATCGTGGGAATCCTGGTGCTGCTGTTGCTCGGCGGTTTCTCCTCCGACGGATTCGCACAGTCGGGAAAGCTGCCCGCCATCATCGCCATCATCGCGAGCGGCGCCGTGATGGCCGCCGTCTACTTCGGGCTGCTGCTCGTATTCCGCAACCCCGAGATCCACGCGGTGAGCGGTACGCTGACGGCTCGTTTCCGCCGGAAAGACTGAGAGCCGGGAGCCGCCGAGCGAGCGGCCGCACCTTCCGAATCCACGGAATAGTGTGCGAATAGGATGTGTTGTATCCGGCAGTGGAACGGGGATCAGCCGTGACCACCATCATCCAAGGAGATGTACCTCTTGCGCCAGACCATCATCATCGGCTCGGGTCCCGCCGGTTATACGGCTGCGATCTATGCCGCTCGTGCCAACCTCAACCCGCTGCTCATCGCGAGTTCGGTCGAGGCAGGCGGCGAACTCATGAAGACGACCGAGGTCGAGAACTACCCGGGGTTCCCCGAGGGGATCCAGGGCCCGGAGCTCATGACGGCCATGCAGGCACAGGCCGAGCGCTTCGGCACTGATGTGGTCCTCGATGACGTGACGGCCCTCGACCTCACCGGCGACATCAAGAAGGTGACGCTCGGCAATGGCGACACTCACGAAGCACTATCGGTGATCTTTGCGACCGGTTCCGCCTACCGCAAGCTCGGTCTTGCCGATGAGGAGCGCCTCAGCGGTTACGGTGTCTCCTGGTGTGCCACCTGTGACGGCTTCTTCTTCCGCCAGAAGACCATCGCCGTCGTCGGCGGCGGCGACTCAGCCATGGAGGAGGCGACCTTCCTCACCAAGTTCGCGGACAAGGTCTACGTGATCCACCGTAGCGAAACGCTCCGGGCCTCCAAAACGATGCAGGATCGTGCTTTCGAGAACCCCAAGATCGAGTTCCTCTTCAACAAGACGGTCGAGCACATCTACGGCGACACCACCGTGACCGGCATCGGCCTGCGCGACACCGTCGACGGCACGGAGACCACCCTCGACGTGAGCGGGCTCTTCATCGCCATCGGCGCCGACCCCCGTACACACCTGGTGCACGATCAGCTGGAGTTCAACTCCGACGGAACGCTCGCGGTCGAGGGACGCAGCTCGCGAACCAACCTGCCAGGCGTGTTCGCGGCCGGCGACGTTCTCGACCCGACCTACCGTCAGGCGGTCACGGCGGCGGCATCCGGAACCGTTGCAGCACTCGACGCCGAGCATTACCTGGCCTCCCTCCCCAAGGAGCTCCTGAGCAAGGCGACTGCCGAGGTCGAACCAGAAACCGTCCCGGCCTAGAGCCGGCGCATCCCATTAATCGCACCACTGAAAGAGAGATCACAATGTCCAAAGATGTAACCGACGCCAGCTTCCAGGCCGACGTGCTCGACTCCGAGAAGCTCGTGCTCGTCGACTTCTGGGCGGAATGGTGTGGCCCGTGTCGCGCTGTCAGCCCGATCCTCGACCAGATCGCCAGCGAGCACTCCGACAAGATCGAGCTCGTGAAGGTGAACGTCGACGACAACATGGAGATCGCCTCCAGGTACCAGATCACCTCCATCCCCGCGATGAAGCTGTTCAAGAAGGGCGAGGTCGTCAAGAGCGTCATCGGAGCCAAGCCGAAGCCCGCCCTCGAGGCCGACTTCGCGGAGTGGCTCAAGTAGCCGACCCCGTTTTCGGAAGGGCCCGCTCACCACATCGTGAGCGGGCCCTTCGTCGTAGACGTGGTGCAGGCAGCTCGCGGGCATGGCTTGCACGGATGTACGTCTATTCTTGAATCTCCACCAGCCACCGGCCCCTCGGGACAACCAATGACAACCCACGGCACCCCTCGACCAGAGTCGGGGAAGTCCGGATCGGGAACCAACCTCGATCCCTGGTACGACCTCTACGCCGACCGCACTGCCGGTCTCAGCGCCTCTGAGGTGCGTGCGCTGTTCGCCGTGGCATCCAGGCCGGAGGTCGTCTCGCTCGCCGGGGGGATGCCATTCGTCTCCGCCCTGCCGCCCGAACTCATCGCCGGCGCATTCGAGCGTGTGATGCGCGACAGGGGACCGCAGGCGCTGCAGTACGGATCCGGGCAGGGCGCTCCTGCCCTGCGAGAGCAGATCCTCGAGATCATGGCTCTCGAGGGCATCAGGGCCAGTGTGGATGACGTCGTCGTGACGACCGGCTCGCAGCATGCCCTCGAACTCGTCACGAAACTGTTTATCAATCCCGGTGACGTCGTCCTCGCAGAGGGACCGAGCTATGTCACGGCCATGGTGGTCTTCAATTCGTTCCAGGCCGACATCCAACACGTTCCGATGGATGAATATGGCCTGAT
>JAODMW010000070.1 GCA_025464815.1 Microbacteriaceae bacterium
TGCCCTCGCAGACCTCACAGGTGGTGGCGACGCTGGCCATCATCCCGAGATCGGTGAAGATGACTCCCGCGCCGTTGCAGTTGGGGCAGGCGCCCTCGGAGTTGGCGCTGAACAGCGCGGGCTTCACGCCGTTGGCCTTCGCAAAGGCACTGCGGATCGGGTCGAGCAGCCCGGTGTACGTCGCCGGGTTGCTCCGTCGCGAACCGCGGATCGCCCCCTGGCCGATCGACACAACACCCTCGCCGGCAGCCCCTGGCTGATTGCTCAGTGACCCGTGTATGAGCGAGCTCTTGCCAGAGCCGGCGACGCCCGTGAGGACGACGAGGACACCGAGCGGGATGTCGACATCGACATTCCGGAGGTTGTTCGCCGTCGCGCCGCGGATCTCCAGCGCGCCGGTGCGCGTGCGCAACGTCTCCTTGAGAGTGGTTCGGTCGTCGAAATGGCGGCCGGTCAGGGTGCCGCTGGTTCGCAGCCCGTCGACGGTGCCTTCGAAGCAGACGGTGCCGCCCACGGTACCGGCACCGGGGCCGAGATCGACGATGTGGTCGGCGATCGCGATCGTCTCCGGCTTATGCTCTACGACGAGCACGGTGTTGCCCTTGTCCCGCAGCTGCAGCAGCAGCTCGTTCATCCGCTGGATGTCATGCGGATGCAGCCCGATGGTGGGCTCGTCGAAGACGTAGGTGACGTCCGTGAGCGAGGAACCGAGGTGGCGGATCATCTTGGTGCGCTGCGCCTCACCGCCCGACAGCGTACCGGCCGGCCGGTCGAGCGAGAGATAGCCCAGCCCGATATTCACGAACGAATCGAGTGTCTCCTGCAACGCAGTCAGCAGTGGTGCCACCGACGGCTCGTCGAGGCCGCGGACCCATTCGGCCAGGTCGCTGATCTGCATGGCGCAGGCGTCAGCGATGCTGAGCCCCGAGATCTTCGACGAGCGTGCCGCCTCGCTGAGTCGCGTACCGCCGCATTCGGGGCAGGTGGTGAAGGTGACCGCTCGGTCCACAAAGGCCCGAATGTGCGGCTGCATCGCTTCGCGATCCTTCGAGAGCATCGACTTCTGGAGCTTGGGAATCAGCCCCTCGTAGGTCAGGTTGATGTCCCCGATCTTCACCTTGACCGGCTCGCGGTAGAGGAAGTCGTCGAGTTCCTTCTTGGTGTAGTCGCGGATCGGCTTGTTCGGGTCGAGGAAACCGGACCCCGTGAAGATCCGCACCCCCCAGCCGTCCGCTGTATAGCCGGGGATGGTGAGCGCCCCCTCGGCGAGGGACTTGGAACTGTCGTAGAGCTGGGTGAGATCGATGTCGTTCACGTTGCCCATACCTTCACAGCGCGGGCACATGCCGCCGGTAATGGTGAAGCTGCGCCGCTCCTTCACGGTTTTCCCGCCACGCTCGAGCGAGACCGCCCCCGCCCCGCTGATCGAGGCCACGTTGAAGGAGAATGCCTGGGACGAGCCGATGTGGGGCTGTCCGAGCCGACTGAAGAGGATGCGCAGCATCGCATTGGCGTCGGTTGCGGTGCCCACCGTGGAGCGGGAGTTCGCGCCCATGCGCTCCTGGTCGACGATGATGGCCGTAGTCAGCCCCTCGAGCCGGTCGACGTCCGGGCGGGCCAGCGTGGCCATGAAGCCCTGCAAGAAGGCGCTATACGTCTCGTTGATCATCCGCTGCGATTCCGCGGCGATCGTGCCGAACACCAGCGAGCTCTTGCCCGAGCCGGAGACGCCGGTGAACACCGTCAGCCGGCGTTTCGGGATCTCGACACTGATGTCCTTGAGGTTGTTCTCGCGCGCGCCCTGCACGCGGATCAGATCGTGGCTATCGGCATCGTGCAGCTCAGGCGACGGCGCCTCCGTCCTCGTGGACATGCTCATCGTTTCTCCGTCTGTTAGGGGGCCGCCCTCGCGGTCTCCGTCGGTGTCGGCTGGCTCAATCTAACCAGCTTCGAACAGTACGTCTGGGTTCGACGGAGTGGTTGGGCGGGAAGGGGGCGATGGCGTTCCATCGGAACGACCCCAACGATAGGGAGCGACGCCGGCTTCTTCGGAACTGCTCACTGTTCAGGGAGCGTAGCTACTGCCTCGATCTCGACGAGAGCGCCCGGTCGTGCTGGTGTGACAGCAAGGACGGTGACGGCGGTGCGGTGATCGCCCCATACCGAATGGGTTGCGGCGTAGGCTGCGCCGGGGTCGACTCCGGCGGCGAGATAGATCGTCAGTTTGGCAACATGTTCAGGGTCAGACCCGGCCTCAGCGAGGACGGCGAGCACGTTGCGCATGGCCTGCTCCGTCTGCGCTTCGAGTCCGTCGAGCAGAGCGCCGGTACCGTCTGTTCCGTTCTGCCCGCCGACGTACAGCGTCGGCCCAGCGGGCGCAATCATGCCGTGGGCGAAGGCCGGGCTGTGATGCAGCTGTGGGGGGTCGACCGGTGTGGGGTGAGTGGTCATGATGTGTCCATTCCTTCAGATCCTGCCTGAGTATCCCGCCGGCCTCTGACACTCCATACAGTCCGAACTCGACGGTCGTGCGGCTCTCGTCACGGATGGGTCGCCCTCACTGCAGCCGAAAGGTTGCATCTGTCTCTTCAGTCTGCAATCATCTAGTTGCAGATAAGGGCTGCGACTCAGAATTCCCAGAAATCCATCGAAAGGAACGATCATTGTGAGCATGACCAACCAGCCGTCCGTCATCGACGAGAGCGAGTTCACCGTGCGGCGCACCATCCGGATCGCCGCCCCCATCGAGAAGGTGTGGTCCGCGGTCACCGAGCCGGAGCACATCTCCAAGTGGTTCGGGCGGGCCGAGTTCGACAGGGCAGGCGTCGGGGCGCGGGGCACCCTCACGTTTCCGGGGTACGGCGACGTGCCGGTGCGGATTGAGGCGATTGACGCGCCCCGGATGGTCTCGTACCGCTGGAGCAACGACGACGCCGTCGGGCTGCTGCCGAAGGAGGTCGACGACGGGCACTCGACGGTATTCACGTTCACCCTCGAGCCAGTGTCGGACGGTACCCAGCTCACGGTGGTGGAGACCGGGTTCGACACCACCTCCGACCCGGCCGCGAACCTCGAGAGCCACCGCCAGGGCTGGGACGGCGAATTGGACAAGCTGGTCGCCCTGCTCGGGAGCAGCTCGTGACGACGGGGACGCTGGTCCCGGTGTTCGCCGCGCTCGGGGACGAGACCCGGTGGAGCATCCTGGCGGCACTCGGTGAGGGCGACGCTTCGGCATCCGCCCTCGCCGGGCGTCTCCCGGTGACTCGCCAGGCCATCGCCAAGCACCTGGCGGTGCTACAGGGGGCCGGGCTCGTGGAGCCGGTCCGCGTGGGCCGGGAGGTGCAGTACCGCGTACTCGGATCGCAGCTGAGCGAGACCGCTCGCTGGCTCGACACCATCGGCGCCGAGTGGGACCGCCGACTGGCCGCGATCAAGGAGCTCGCCGAGGGACTGTAATCGCGATGTGGCTTCGGGATTTGCGGTAGCACGCAGCAACGCCCAGGTTCGGGCTGTTCAGTCGAAGGCAATCTCGACATTTGCCCGTGAATCCCGGCATTGACATGCAAGTAAGTACTTGCCTATTATTCTCGTGTGGGTGATGTGTTCAAAGCGTTGGCGGATCCGACGCGACGGACGATCTTGGACGAGTTGGCGCTCAGTGATGGGCAGTCGCTGTTCGAGATCTGCTCGCGCCTCGTGATGCGGCACGGCAGCAGGTCGTCGCGTCAGGCCATCTCCCAGCACCTGGCCGTCCTCGAGGAGGCAGGCCTGATTCGTTCGCCTCGCGAGGGGCGGACCAAGATCCACCAGCTGAACACCGAACCGCTGCGCTCGATCGTCGAGCGTTGGCCCG
>JAODMW010000075.1 GCA_025464815.1 Microbacteriaceae bacterium
GATCGAATCTAAGAAAGGGAAGAAAGTGCAACAACCTCGCACAAGAACAATGATGTTTGGGGTTATCGGGGCTCTCGCGCTGGTACTCACCGGCTGTGCTCCCGGTTCGAACACATCATCCGGCAACAACAGCGCACACACAGCCCAGCCGAACGCATCCTTCAACCAGAAGCAGTTCGACCTCGAGAACTCGGAGCGCACGGCCACGTTTGAGGGCGATTCTTCGACGCCGTACCTGCAGTACCTCAAGGGCGACATGGTGCAGCCGGCCGCTTTCGCCCGCACGACCCCGGGAAAAGTCTGCTTCTCCAATGCCGCGCTCAGCAACACGTGGCGCCAGACCGGGTGGATCACCATGAACCAGCAGCTCGCCGTACTCAAGAGCGAGGGCGTGATTTCACAGCTGGAAGCGCGCAACGCCCAGGACAGTGATGACACCCAGGTCGCAGACATCGACTACTTCATCAAAGAGAACAACTGCGACGCGTTCATCATCGCGCCCAACTCGCCCCAGGCGACAGCGCCCGCCGTGCAACGTGCGTGTGACACGGGCAAGCCCGTCATCATCTTCGACCGTGGTGCCGGAACCGACTGTCAGACAAGCTTCGTGCACTCGGTCGGTGGCATGGCCTGGGGCATCGACTCGGCGAGTTTCATCGCCGACAACGTGAAAAAGGGCGGCCGGGTCATCGCCCTGCGTACCGCGCCCGGGGTCGACGTGTTCGAGCAGCGCTGGGCAGCGGCACAGCACATCTTCGACAAGGCCGGACTCATCGTGAGCGACTACCTCACCGGTGCCGATCCCGCGAAGATCAAGAGCACAATCACCGACGAGATCGCCAAGGGCGATGTAGCCGCCGTCTGGGTCGACCTCGGCGACCAGGCCGTGCCGGCCATCGAAGCATTCGAGGATGCGGGCAAGAAGATCCCGATCGTCACCGGCGAAGACAACCTGGCTTACCTGCGCGCCTGGAAGGACAAGGGTTTCAAGGGCTTTGCCCCCGTCTACTCGGCGTACCAGTGGCGTACCGCTCTTATCGCGGTCGCCGACCTCTTCCAGGGCAAGGAGATCCCGAAGAACTGGGTGCTCCCGCAGGTGCCGGTCAAGGCCGCGGAACTTACCGCTGTGCTCACGAAGAACAGCGGCATGCCAGACGGGCAGTATGCGCGCTTTGGCGGCGAAGACCTGCCGGGCTTCCCGAAGGTGTGGCAGGACAGGGTCATCCCGTAACCGGTTGGGGCCGGTGAACCGGCCCCAACCCGCTCGCCCAGACGATCTTCCATGGACAGAAGGAATGCAAACGATCATGACCTCCGACGACGGCCTGTTCACAGCCGCTGAACTCACGGAGCTGCTCGCTCTCGCCAGGGCGCTGTATCCGCACGATGCTCTGGCGGATGGGCCCTATGAACGAACGATCGCGAAGATCGTTGTGCGGGCATCCGCCGAGCCGGCTCTGTGGCACGTCCTTCACGATGGCCTCGCGGAGATCCGCGGCGCGCGAGGTGACCTCCATTCGTCCCTCGAGGTTCGAGTGGGCACGCCTTTCTTCGAGTCGCTGCGCGCACTTGTCGCCTGGCATCTCTACGACGACCACGAGGTGTGGGACTTTATCGGATATCCGGGAGCCTCTTTCGACCGGGGAGGCTACCTTCATCGCGGGTTCGATGACCTGGACTGGTTGCCGGAGCCCAGGGTCCAGGAGAGCACGAAACCGTTCGAAACCGTCGCCACATCGGAGGAGAACAATTCATGATCCGTTATGAACTGGATGACGCGGATGTCGCGGTCGTCATCGGATCCGGCCCCGGTGGCTCGACACTGGCCCTGCAACTCGTTCGCGAAGGATTCGCGGTGGTGATGCTCGAGGCGGGGCCCTGGATTCCGAATGAGGACTTCGTCAACGACGAGCGGATTGCTTTCGACCAACTCACCTGGAAGGACCCACGCCGTGCCACGGGATCCTGGCAGCTCGCGAAGGACTTTCCCGGGAGTCCCGCCTGGACGGGCAAGGTTGTCGGCGGCACGGCCACCTTCTGGACGGGACTCACCCCACGCTTCAAATCTCACGAGTTCGAGGCGCGTCGTGCCTACGGCGAGGTGTCGGGCAGCTCCATCGCCGACTGGCCGGTGACCCTCGGCGACCTCGATCCGTACTATGAAAGGGCGGAACGGGCGATGGGAACCTCGCACCGCCAGGGTCGTCCGCCGATGCCGGCGAACAACAATTACAAGGTGCTCGCCAATGGCGCTCAACGCATCGGCTACGAGCACTACGCGACCGGCCCCTATGCGACGAATGTCGAGGAGTACGACGGTCGGCCCGGAACCACGCAGGACGGCTTCTGCCAGCAGGGCGACAAGAGCACCGCCAAGTGGTCACCGCTCGTGAGCGAAATTCCGAAGGCTCTGGGCACCGGTCTCATGGAGCTGAGAACGGATGCGCAGGCCGTCCAGATCACGCTGGGATCCGACGGGCGCGCCGACGGTGTCATCTATGCGGACGAGAGCGGCGCCCTGCACCGGCAGCGGGCCGCACTCGTCGCCATCGCCGGCAATGCGATCGAAACCCCACGTCTCCTCCTGCTGTCGGCCACGGCCGGGCATGAGGATGGCCTGGCCAACTCATCGGGGCAGGTCGGCCGCAACTACATGCGTCACGTGACCGGCGTCGTCTACGGGGAGTTCGAAAACGAGGTGCACATGTATCGCGGCGAGCCGATGGCTGGGATCATCAATGACGAGTCGCGTCATGATCCCCGCCGAGGCTTCTCCGGCGGCTACTACCTCGAGATGATCGCCCAGGGCCTGCCGTCGTTCACCACGTTCATGACTCCGGGCGGATGGGGGCCGGAGTTCGCCTCCAAGGTCGAGGCCTACACCCGCACGGCCGGCCTGTGGATCTGCGGTGAAGACATGCCTCGCGAGACCAACCGGGTGACATTGGACGAGACCCTGCTCGATCGATTCGGCCTGCCATCACCCACCGTGCACTACGACGATCACCCCAACGATGTCGCGATGCTGAACCATGCCTACGGACAGGGGGAGAAGTTGTTCCGTGCCGTAGGGGCGACTCGCGTCACGAAAGCTCCTGCCATGCCATCCGGTCACAACCTGGGTACCGCGCGGATGAGCGACGATGCGGCAACCGGCGTCGTGAACGGTTTCGGGCAGGCCCACGACGTGCCCAACCTCTTCGTCTCCGACGGCTCGGTGTTCACGACAGGAGCGGCGGCGAATCCGACGCTCACGATCATGGCCATCGTGCTTCGGCAGGCGGAATACATCGTGCGACAGGCGCGATCCGGCGCGCTGTAGTCCGAGCCGACCACATCCAGGAATACAAAGGAGCTAACACATGGCAATCGCCACCATCAACCCCACCACGGGTCAGGTTCTGAAGAGTTTCGAATCCCATACCCCTGAAGAGATCGAGGCTCGGATCGCGGCGGCGGATGCGGCCTACCGACAGCTGGCCGGAACGACGTTCGCCGAGCGTGCCGGCTGGATGCGCCGGGCCGCGGAGATCCTTGAGGAGGAGGCCGACGAGGTCGCCAGACTCATCACCACCGAGATGGGCAAGACCTTCGGCTCTGCCAAATACGAGGCCCTCAAATCAGTGACGGGCATGCGTCATTTCGCCGACAATGCGGAGCGCTACCTCACCCCGGAGACCCCGGTTCCGGCGTCGGATGTGAATGCCTCCGCGCTCAGCGTGCGCTTCGACCCGATCGGCGTCGTGCTCGCCGTGATGCCCTGGAACTACCCGCTCTGGCAGGCCGTGCGATTTGCAGCCCCCGCGCTCATGGCGGGCAACACGGGACTGCTCAAGCACGCCTCGAATGTGCCGCAGTCGGCGTTGTACCTGGGCGACCTGTTCGAGCGCGGCGGCTTCCCGCACGGTGCGTTCCAGACACTGCTCATTGAGGGGGCCGCGGTCGCTCCGCTGCTCGACGACCGCCGCATCAGGGCCGCCACCCTCACCGGATCGGTTGCGGCAGGGGCATCCGTTGCCGAAGCGGCGGGGCGCAATGTCAAGAAAACGGTCCTCGAGCTCGGCGGCACCGATGTTTTCATCGTGCTGCCCTCCGCAGATGTCGAGAAGGCTGCGGAGCTGGCGGTCACCGCGCGGGTGCAGAACTCTGGCCAGTCGTGTATCGCGGCGAAGCGATACTACGTGCACGCTGATGTCTACGACGCGTTCGTCGACCGTTTCGTCGCCGGAATGGAGTCCACCGTCGCTGGCGATCCCATGGCTGAGGGAACGACCTTCGGGCCACTCGCCACCGAGCGTGGGCGCCAGGACGTGCAGGAGCTCGTCGACGATGCGCGATCGAAGGGTGCGACAGTTCTCACCGGTGGCGATGCGCCTGACGGTGCGGGATGGTTCTACCCGGCGACCGTGCTTGCGGATGTGACTCCGGACATGCGCGTCTACCGCGAAGAGTGCTTCGGGCCCGTCGCCTGCGTCTTCAGGGTGGAAAGCATCGACGAGGCGATTGAGCGTTCCAATGATTCCGACTTCGGGCTCAGCTCGAGTGTCTGGACCAACGACGAAGCCGAGATCGCGCGCCTCGGCCGCGAGATCGATGCCGGGGGAGTATTCGTGAACGGGCTCACCGCGTCATTCCCCTCCGTGCCATTCGGCGGTGTGAAGGACTCCGGCTACGGACGCGAACTCTCGGCATTCGGCATCCGGGAGTTCACCAATGTAAAGACGGTTTGGCGCGCGTAGCGGCCCCCGGATGCCTCGCCGTTGAGGGTCGCTACGGTATCGTTGAAGCGCTTCCCGCCTCTGTAGCTCAGTGGATAGAGCAGCGGCCTTCTAATCCGCTTGTCGTAGGTTCGATTCCTACCAGGGGCACATCCCGGGGCGCTGCACCAGTTGCAGGGGTTGGACCGCGGCGCAAGGCTTCGCTCTGCACTATCTCGTCGTGTCGACGCAGAAGCGATTGCCTTCGGGATCCGCGAGGATCACGTAGTCGGCGTCTGCATGGTTCCTGTCCCACTCGACGCGAGTCGCTCCGAGACTGACGAGTCGCTCTACCTCGTCGGCCTGGTTCTCTGAATTCGCCCGTCTCGAGCTATTGGAGAACGGATACCCACGGCGTATCGTCTAGAAGCAGGTAGACCTTCGAGTTCGGACAGTATCCGCCCGATTGTCGAGTCCACGTATGCCTGACGATGGGACTCTCAATGGCAATTACAGTTGAATCGCCACCGGCGATC
>JAODMW010000079.1 GCA_025464815.1 Microbacteriaceae bacterium
TGGGTCACCGAGATGCACGTCGACGGTTTCCGTTTCGATCTCGCCTCGACACTCGCTCGCGAGTTCTACGACGTCGACAAGCTGTCGACCTTCTTCGAGCTCGTGCAGCAGGATCCGATCGTCTCCCAGGTGAAGCTCATCGCCGAACCATGGGATGTCGGGCCCGGCGGCTACCAGGTGGGCAACTTCCCGCCGCAGTGGACCGAGTGGAACGGCAAGTATCGCGACACCGTCCGCGACTTCTGGCGCGGTGAGCCCGCGACTCTCGGAGAGTTCGCCGCACGCATCACCGGCTCGGCCGACCTCTACGAGGATGACGGCCGCCGCCCCGTGGCATCCATCAACTTCGTCACCGCCCATGACGGCTTCACGATCGCCGACCTCGTCTCGTACAACGAGAAGCACAACGAGGCCAACGGCGAGAACAACAAGGACGGGGAATCGAACAACCGCTCGTGGAACTGCGGCATCGAGGGGCCGACGAAAGACCCGGCCATTCTGACCCTCCGCGCGCGGCAGCAGCGCAATTTCCTCGCCACCCTGTTGCTCTCGCAGGGAGTGCCGATGATCCTGCACGGAGACGAGCTCGGCCGTACCCAACAGGGCAACAACAACACCTACGCGCAGGACTCTGAGATCTCCTGGGTGCACTGGGACAGCGCCGATCTGCCGCTCAGCGAGTTCGTCGCGGCCGTCACGCGGCTGCGGAAGGAGCATCCGACCTTCCGGCGCAAGCGGTTCTTCGACGGCCGTCCCGTCAAGCGCGGCGAGGGTGAGCCGCTGCCCGACATCGTCTGGCTGACTCCGGCGGGCGTGGAGATGGAACCGAAGAACTGGGATTCCAGCTTCGGTCGCTCGATCGGCGTCTTTCTCAATGGCAACGGCATCCAGGGTCGCGACGGTCGCGGTCAGGGCATCACGGACGTCAACTTCGTGATTTTCTTCAACGCCCACGAAGACGGCGTCGATTTCACCCTTCCCAGCGCGGAATACTCGACCGCGTGGGAGGTCGTCGTGGACACGGCCGGGACGGCGGCGGATTCCGCGTCACGGAAGGCCGGCGAGATCGTGCCCGTCGAGGCGAAATCCCTCGTCGTGCTGCGCGCCTGGACCCCGCCGGAAGTCGATGTCGACCACTCGGTCGCGGCCTCGCTCAGCTCGCTCGCGGGGCAGGCCGCGTCTCCGACGGTGCGACCGCAGGTCGGCTGATGCGCATTCCCTTCCGAGGCGAGGGCTACTCCGGGGCGAGAGCCTCGAGGACCTCGGCGGAGGGTACGAAGAAGGTGGCGCCGGTCGTGGCCGTGGAGAAGTCGAGGATCCGGTCGTACTGGCCGACGGGGTCGCCCAGGAACATGCGGCGCAGCATCTGCTCGATCACCCAGAGTTCACGCGCGTAGCCGATGAAATAGGTGCCGAACTCGCCGCTGCCGGGTTTGCCGAATGGCATGTTATCTCGCAGGATGTCGTGCTCGACCCCGTTCGCGTCGACGATCGTGTTGAGTGACTTGTGCGATTGACGTTCGTCCGGCCCGTGGTCGAGCTCGACGTTGTCCGCCTTCCGGCGTCCGATCACATGCTCCTGCTGCTCCGTCGTGAGCAGGTCCCAGCCCGCGAGATCATGCAGGTACTTCTGCACGATCACGTAGCTGCCGCCGAAGAAATCCGCGTCCTCTTCACCGACGAGAGAGGATTCGGCCATCGCGAGGCCGGTGGGATTCTCGGTCCCATCGACGAAGCCGAGCAGGTCGCGGGAATCGAAATAGCGGAAACCCTGCACCTCGTCGACCACGGTGACCGCGCGCCCGAGCTTGTCGAGCAGCAGCCGCTCGAGCTCGAAGCACATGTCGGGGCGCTCGGCCCGGATATGGAAAAACAGGTCCCCCGGCGTGGAGACGGCGCTGTGCACCGGCCCGCGGATCTCCGAGAAGCGGCGCAACTGCTTCGGTCGTGCCGGCCGGTCGAAGCGGTCCCAGGCATCGGCCCCGATGCCGACATTGCAGGAGAGATGTCCGCCCAGGTCACGGAATCCGACGGTACGCACGAGACCGCCGATCTGCGAGATGACCTCGCGCGCCTGCCGGGCGGCATCCGCTCCCTCGGCGATCGTCACGGTCAGAAAGACCGCCGCCGTCGACAGCGGAGCGTTCACGCTCTGCGGCTCGATCGGTGCGCGGTCCCAGGTTCCTTCATCCATAGTGCGATCCTAGAGAAGTGGATGTCGCGTTGACGAGCACTCGATAGGAGACCCATGACTGGCGCCCCGAAAGCAGACCTCACCGGATGGATCCGCTCGCCCGTCACGGGCGCCGGCATCACCTACGACTGCTACGAGAAGGGCAGTGGACCCGGCGTGGTGCTGATCCCCGAAGTACCGGGCATCACCCCGGAGGTACTCGGGCTCGCCGAGCACCTCGTCGAGCAGGGATTCACCGTCGTCGTGCCGTCACCGTTCGGAGAACCGGGCAGGGCAGGCACAGTCGGCTACACCGTTCGCGTGATCTCGAGACTCTGCGTCTCATCGGAGTTCCGCGCGTTCGCCGCCAACGCGCACCGGCCCATCACCGACTACCTGCGCGCGGTCGCTGCCGAGCTCGCCTCCCGCACGCCGGGTCCGGGCGTCGGCGTGATCGGCATGTGTTTCACCGGCGGGTTCGCCCTGGCTGCTGCGGTCGACGACGCGGTGCTCGCCTCCGTGGTGAGCCAGCCAGCCGTACCGTTTCCCGTCAGCCGCGCCCGGCAGATCGATCCTGGAATGTCCGCCGAAGAGTTCGACCGGGTCGCGCAGCGCGCGGACGAGGGAGCGGTGTGCGCGCTCGGGTTGCGGTTCAGCGAGGACTCGAATGCACCCCGGGCTCGATTCGACACCCTCAAGTCCCGTCTCGGGGACGCCTTCGAGGTCATCGAACTCGACTCCTCCCCCGGCAACCCGGGTGGCTTCTCCCAGCGCGCGCATTCCGTCCTCACGAGCGAGTTACGCGAGGTGGACGGACACCCCGCGCTGGTCGCACGCGAGCGAGTGGTCGCCTTCCTGCGCGAACGGCTCAGTCCTTCGGCGGCTTGAGCTCCCTCGTCGGCGCAGCCTCGTAGTCGATGCGGTGGGCGCTCTGCGCGTCGCCGCGCGGAGCAGAAGCCTTGAGCAGCGAGGCGAGGCGAAGCGAGCCGCGACCGAAACGCGCACTCACGGCATCCATCGTGTCTTCGGCCTCGCGCCAGCCCTCGTCCTCGTCCCAGAGACCGAACTGCTGGTCATCCCCCGAACTGAGCTGTTCGACGCGAACGCCGATCAGTCGCACCGCACCGTGGTCGCCGAGAGCATCGTGGATCGAACGTACCTCTTCGTAGATGCGGCGACCGAGATCCGTCGATTCGGAGAGCGTGCGCGACCGGGTGATCGTGCTGAAGTCGGCGTAGCGCAGCTTGAGCACGACGGTGCGTCCCACCCATCCCGCCGTCCGTAAGCGCACGGCGACGGCATTCGACTGGCGCAGCAGCTCGCGGCGCAAGAATTCGGAATCGGCCGTGTCGACCTCGAAGGTCACCTCGTGGCCGACGCTCTTCTCGATGGCTCGCGGGTCGACAGAGCGCGGATCGACGCCGTTCGCCAGGTCGTGGAGCTTGCGCCCGGATGCCTCGCCCACCGCCCGCTGGAGTGCGGGGAGCGGGCTGTGGGCGATGTCGCCGATCGTGTGCAGTCCACGGCGGACCAGCGCCTCTTCCGTCGCAGCACCGACACCCCAAAGAGCGCTGACCGGGAGCGGATGCAGGAAGGCCAGCGTTTCCGCGGCCGGCACGACGAGCATGCCGTCGGGCTTCGCGCGCCCCGAGGCGAGTTTCGCGACGAACTTGGTGGATGCGGCACCGACCGAGCAGGTGAGACGCGTCTCCTCCTGCACACGTCGCCGCACGAGTGCACCGACCTCGGCCGGCGATCCGATCACACCGCGCGCGCCCGAAACGTCGAGGAAGGCCTCATCGATTCCAAGCCGCTCGACGAGCGGCGTCACGTCATCGAAGATCTCCATGACCTTATTCGAGTAGTAGCGGTACTTCTCGAAATGCGGCTCGAGCACGATGGCTTTTGGGCACAGCCGAAGCGCCTGCGAGAGCGGGATAGCCGAGCGTACGCCGAACTTGCGGGCCGGATAGTTCGCGGCGGTCACGACCGATCGCGCGGAACGACCAGCCACGACGACCGGCAGGTGGGCGATATCCGGCCGGTCGAGCAACTCGACCGAGGCGAAGAAAGCGTCGAGGTCGACGTGCAGGATCGTGGCGGTGCTGCTGTCCACGGAGGTGGCGCTGACCTGCCGGTTGCTGCCGTCCTGTTTGCTCATCTCGAAGGCAATCTACCCGAGGCTCCGGACATGCTCGCCCACCGCCGGCAACAGCCCGAGCCGCGCGAGTCGCCGCCTCGCGGCGACCTCGCTCGTCGAACTCGTGCCGAGGATTCTTCCCGCGATGGCGAGCACGGCACGGGTCGCGGTGATAGCCGGCCACCAGGGTCGCCGGAGACCGAGGAGCCTGCGGTAATCGGCCGGGATGGAGGCGACGGCACCCGCGAACAGGATGCGGTAAGCGGTCATCATGCCAGGCGAGAGTCCTGGACGGCGGATGAAGCGCACCGCCTCCGCCACCCGCTCGTCGCTCTTCAGGATCCCTGCGGTGCGGAACGCGTCGAGCCGGGCCAGGAGCTCCGCCTCCGAGGCCGGCGGGTCGGCCACACCGACGAGTTCGCCCGCCTTCGTCCACTCCCGCACGTACTGGTCGGCCCCACCGGGAATAGGCCCGCCCCACACCCGATGGCTGCCGAGGAAAGCATCCGTGAACACCACGTGCACCCAGGACAGCAACTCGGGGTCGCCGGCCGAATACGATCGCTCGACCCCCTGGGCGTCGAGGTAGCTGCCCTTCACCCGGTCGTGGAAGCGCCCGACCCTGTCCGACTCGCGAATCGCCATCGCCGTGTCGGAGAATGTCACGCCGATGAGCCACTGGATCGTGCCCGACAGTCTCCCGAGCGGATCCTCCCTGTAGCGCGACCAGTCGTGAACGCCGGCCATCGCCCCGGGATGCAGCGTCTGCATCAGCAGCGCCCGGATCCCTGCGACGAGCGTCGCCATGCCGCCGTGCACCGCCCAAGCCGCCGATCCCACGCCGAAGAATCCTGCGTCGTCGCCCTTCTCGATCTGCTCGACCCAGTCGGGACGTCCGGTCGCCTCGCCGGTGAAAGCGGAAAGCATCCGGGATCTCAACACCGGCGCGAAACTGGTCACGATTCGACGCTAAACCCTCCGGCTGGGAGCGCGACGCAGCCGATCATTCACGTTCGGCGAGGGCCTGGCGGCGCTGCCTGATCGCCCGAATCGTCTTGAGCAACGGGTAGATGGCGAGGAACACCACGATCGGCACGCGAAAAGCCGGATTCCGGATGCCGTGGCGCGCGTAGGTGCGGTCGAACCGCAACGCGTAGTACGCGTAGTCCCGCGGAGAATCCTCGAGCCGCCGCGCGGACATCCCGCTCACCATCGTCGGCACATAGAGCACCTGGAACGCGTGCCGAGCGAGGTGCACGGAGAGGTCGATGTCTTCGTGCAGCTCGTCGTCTTCATCGCGGCACACCTCGAGCCGCACGGCCTGCCACGCCTCCCGGCGGATCGCCATATTGCTGCCGAAGAGGAAGTGATATTCGCGGGTCAGCTTGAGCACGAGCTGGCGAAGGGTGTCGTCGGCTTTGAGGCCGAAGCGGCGCAGCGGCATGTCGTAATAGAGCACGGGTCCGGTGGCGGCGGCGACGGCAGGCTCCAGAAAGGCCTTCTGCACCTCCTCGACCCAGTTCGGTTCGAGGATCGAATCGGCGTCGATGCGGCCGATCAGGTCGCCCTGCGCCTGGTCCAGTCCGAAATTGCGGGTCGGGACGAGACCCTGCTCCTCGTTCTGCTGCAGATAGACGATCGGAGCATCCGGGTACTCGGCCTGCACGGCGCGGACGATGTCGGCGGTCGCATCCGTCGATCTATTGTCGACGACGATGATTTCGCTCGCACTGACGGTCTGCAGGACAGCTGCAAGAAGGCACGGCCTGATCGTGTTCTCTTCGTTGTAGGCAGGTATGACAATCGATACCGTTGCGCCAGTATTCGTCATCAGGATAAATCTATCCGGCCCGCCGGTTTTCGCCAGCCCCCAAGTTAGGCCACCATGGGCCTGTGCCCAATCTGCCCTTGCGACGACGCAAGATCGACATCTTCTTCGCCGTGATCTTCTCCGCCTTTGCGATCACCTCGGTGATCAGCGACCTGTTGCCGACCATCAGCGTGGATTTCTCGCCGGCCTCCGGCAACTTCCTGGTGCAGGGCAATTACTGGTACGCCCACGACGCGGATCCGCTGTTCATGAATCCGCCGGTCTGGATGCGTTTCGTGACCGGTCTCTCGGCCTTCGTCTACGGTCCGTTCTACCTCGTGCTCGTCTACGCGCTGCTGACCGGCCGCAACTGGATCCAGCTGCCCGCGGTCATCTACGCCACGATGATCTCGGTCATCACGGGCGTCATCGTCTACGGCGTCGAGTTCTTCGGCGAGCCGGAGTTCCAGACCCAGAACCCGCTGAAGTTCTTGGCTTTCAACCTGCCATACGTGGTGATCCCGCTGATCCTGCTGGCGCGGATGCGCAAGCCGATGCCGTTCACGCGGAGGTTCTAAGCACCGCTAGCCCAGGTGCGCGTGCATCCAGGCGATCGGGTCGACCGGGGTCGTACCGCCGACGCGGATCTCGAAGTGGAGGTGGGCGCCGGTGCTCGCGCCCGTGCTGCCGACGAGTCCGACGACCTCGCCGGGGTACACCACGTCGCCGACCTTGAGCCTCATCGAGCCGACCTGCATGTGGCCGTAGGCGCTCGTGACGACCTGGCCGCCGATGACGTGCTGGATCGCGACGTGGATGCCGAGAGCGGCCCAGCCCGGATCGTTCGTTTCGACGACCACGCCGGCCGCGATCGCGTGCACCGGCGCCCCGTAACCGGGGTCGAAGTCGGCGCCCTCGTGATAGCTCGAGCAGCCGCTGCACGGGGAAACACGCGGCCCGAATCCGCTGCTGATCGGGCTTGTCGAATCGACCGGCCACTGCAGCGAGGGCGGCGACGTCACCGCGTAGCCGTCCCGGGCGATCACGGAGTCGGCCACTTTCGCGGAGAGGGAGGCAACGGCGGGGGCCGAGACGGAAGCCGGCACCGAAAACGTCTGGATCACGGGTGCCGGTGGAGTTTCGAGGGAGTGGGCATAGGCGGGAACACCGAAACCCGCGACCAGGGCGGCCACGAAGAGGGCGGCGATGACAGCGACATAGCGCCGCACCGATCGTACGAGTGAGAGGTGTCGCAGGTTGCGAACGGACCGTCGGTTGAGGCCTGGAAGGGTCGCGTGGATCGCGGCAGCATGAGCGGGGACATGCGCGGACGCACGCGTAGTAATGGTAGGCACGAGGTTCTCCGGGTTACTGCGGGAGCGCTAGGGCACTGACGCAGGCGGCAAGCACACATCTTCGAGCTTGGGGGCGGTGGGTTCCCGATACGAGCGGGAAACCGAGGCCGATCTGGTTCACATCAGGCGGAAATACTCGCACCTGTGAAACGTCATACTGACGACTCTCTCCGTCCACCCTTCGTTACCAACCTCCGCGTTCCCTGTGAAGGAGAAGAGGAAATATCGACGATCGAGGCGGAGACGGGTCAGTCCTCGAGCAGCGCCAGGAGCTTCTGCACGGTGTTCCAGTTGCGCGCGGTGACGGGCGAATCGAACTGTTTCCAGAAGGATTTCGGCACCTTCGTCTGCTGACTGCCGTTGGGCATCCACTGGTAGACGGCGCCGCCGCCGATGGCCAGAATCTCGGGAGCGATGGTGGCGGCATCCGGAACCTCGAGGCCCTTGGGCATGGCCGCGACGAAGGTCACGAACGACTTCGAACCGTCGGTCGCGACGTCGAGAAGCGGATTCTGTGCGGCGATCGCGGCGAAGTCGCCACCGGAGAGCACGAGAACGCTGGACCGCACGCCGGTCGCAGCGAGAATCGCCGCTTCGATGGATGCCACCGCGTCGGCCGGTAGCGCGCCCCTCGACGAGAAGACGACGTTGCCACTGCGCAGGACCGTCTTCACGCGGTCGAAGCCGAGGCCCTCGAAGACCTTCGCGAGCTCGGCCATCGACACCGACTTCGCCGTGCCGACGTTGATTCCGCGCAGGAGTGCGACGCTCATCACCATTCCCCGAGGGTACCGGTGGCGTTCATCGATCTCGCGTAACGTTGGAACAATGGAATTCAGGTATCTCGGAAACAGCGGCCTCAAAGTCTCGGAACTCGTCTACGGCAATTGGCTGACCCACGCCTCCCAGGTGGAGAACGATGTCGCCATGGAGTGCGTCAGGGCCGCACTCGATGTGGGTATCACGAGCTTCGATACCGCGGACGCCTACGCCAATACGGGGGCGGAGAAGGTGCTCGGCAAGGCGCTGAAGGGCCAACGCCGCGAATCGCTCGAGATTTTCACCAAGGTGTACTGGCCGACCGGCCCCCAGGGGCCGAACGATGCGGGCCTCTCACGCAAGCACATCCTCGAATCGATCGACGGCTCACTGCGGCGACTCAAGACCGAGTACGTCGACCTCTATCAGGCCCACCGCTATGACGTCGAGACTCCGCTCGAGGAGACCATGCAGGCCTTCGCCGACGTCGTGCGGCAGGGCAAGGCGCTCTACATCGGCGTCTCGGAGTGGAATGCCAAGCAGCTGCGGGCCGGCCATGCCCTCGCAAAGCAGCTCGGCATCCAGCTGATCTCGAATCAGCCGCAGTATTCGATGCTCTGGCGAGTGATCGAGGCCGAGGTCGTTCCTGCTTCCGAAGAGCTCGGCATCTCCCAGATCGTCTGGTCGCCGATCGCGCAGGGCGCGCTCAGCGGCAAATACCTGCCGGGCGCCCCACTGCCCGAGGGGACGCGCGCCACGGACAAGAAGGGCGGCGAGAACACCATCAAGCGATTCCTCGCGGATGATGTGCTCACCGCCGTGCAGAACCTGAAGCCGGTCGCGGATGAGGCCGGCCTCGATCTCGCCCAGCTCGCCGTCGCCTGGGTGCTGGCCAACCCGAACGTGTCGGCGGCGATCATCGGCGCCTCGCGACCCGAGCAGGTGGTCTCGAACGCGAAGGCGGCGGGCGTGAGCCTCTCCCCCGAAGTCCTCGGCAGGATCGACGCCGTGATCGGCGACCTGGCGGAGCGCGATCCAGCCAGGACGGTCTCGCCGGAGTCTCGTCCCGCCTGATACCGGCCTGATCCGGGTTCCCGGGTTAATATTTCGTAAACTTTGTGACACGTCACCAATTTTCGGAATAGTTCGCGGAACTATGCGCTTGCATAGGGTCATGACCAATCTCATAGACACTCACACCGACTACCGCGTCGGCACCTGGAAACTCGACCCCGCCCATTCCGAGGTCTCCTTCACCGTCAAGCACCTCAAGATCAGCAAGGTGCGCGGCACTTTCGAGACCTTCGACGTGACGATCGTGACCGCGGAAGATCCCAAGAACAGCACCATCGAGGCGACCATCGATGTCGCATCGGTCAACACGAACCAGAAGGATCGTGACGCGCACCTCCGCACGAGCGACTTCTTCCTGGCCGACGCGCACCCCACAATCACCTTCACGTCGACCAGCATCCACACGGACGGCGACGACTTCACGGTGGAGGGCAACCTCACGATGCGCGGTGTCACCCTCCCTGTGACTCTCACGGGCGAGTTCGGTGGCATCATCACCGACGACTACGGCCAGACCAAGGCCGGCGCGACCGCCAGAACCAAGATCAACCGCCATGACTTCGGCGTGAGCTGGAACGCGGCACTCGAGGCCGGCGGCTTCACGCTCGGCGACGACGTGACCATCAACCTCGAGCTTGAGGTCGTGCTGCAGAAGTAGTCCGTTGCACGCCAAGGGCCCTCGCGATCGCGGGGGCCCTTTTTCGCGCGCCCGGACGGCTACCGGTGCTGCTCGAGCTCGTGGTCGGCGTGCTCCTCCGGCTCGAGCTGGAAGGTCGAATGTTCCACGTCGAAGTGTTCCGAGAGGCAGTCGCTCAGGGAATCGAGCAGGCGGTCGGTGCGATTTTCGCTGAATACCCTCCGCTCGACGACCACATGGGCCGAGAATACGTTCGAACCGGGGGTAATCGACCACACGTGCACATCGTGAACGGAGACGACGCCCTCGGTGGCGAGTACGTGCTCTCGGATGAGCGCGACATCCGTGCCCCGTGGCGTGCTCTGGCTGAGTACCCGCATCACATCCCGGAGCAGACTCAGTGCGCGCGGCAGAATCAAGCCCGCGATCACCAGGGAGGCGATGGAGTCCGCCCGCTCGAAGCCGGTGAGCAGGATGACGATGGCCGCGACGATGACGGCCAGCGATCCGAAGAGGTCACCGAGCACCTCGAGATAGGCGCCGCGCATGTTGATGGAGTCCTTCGCACCGCCGCGCAGCACCAGCAGGCTCGCCGTATTGGCGATCGCGCCGACGATCGCGATGACGAGCATGATGGGTGCCTGCACGTCGGTCGGGCCCTGTTTCGTGAGTCGATCGACGGCTTCGATGACGATGAAGGCGACGACCACGAGCAGGATCGCCGCATTGATGAAAGCCGCGAACACCTCCGACCGTCGATGTCCGAAGGTCTGGGCATCGGTCGCCGGACGGACCGCGATGACCGTCGCGACGAGGGCGACGATGAGACCGGTGAGATCGGAGAGCATGTGACCGGCATCGGCGAACAGGGCGAGCGATCCGGAGACCAGGCCACCGACGACTTCGACGACGAGCACGACGGAGACGATGCCGATCGCAATGCCGAGGCGCGATCGATTGGCGCTCCCCGCGGCCCCGTCGAGGCCGTGTGAATGCGCGTGATCGTGTCCGTGCGATTCATCCATCACTACAACTCTAAGAACGCCGGAGCACTCCGGCCAGCATTTCGGCCAGTCGGGAATGAGCACCGTTCTCAGCTGTCCGGATGAGGGCGGCCTCGTTCTGGGCGGCGCCTGACACCCGTGCCCGTCTCAGCCCGGAAAGACCAGCAGCGTGCTGGTCGCGGTGGCGATCAGCTTTCCCTGGGAGTCGTGAACGGTCCCTTCGGCGAATGCGGCGCGACTACCTGGTTTGGCGACGATTCCGACGGCGGTGAGCTGGCCGGTATCCGCCATCACGGGCCGCAGGTAGCTGACCTTGATCTCGAGCGAGGTGTAGGCCTGCCCCAGGGGAAGCGTGGTCTGCACGGCGCAACCGAGCACCGAGTCGAGCAGGGTGCAGACGAGACCGCCGTGGACGGTGCCGATCGGGTTGTAGTGCGACTCGTCCGGATCGCAGGTGAAGGTGACCCTGCCGACCTCGGCGGCCACCGGTCGCATCTTCATGAGCGCCGTAATGGGCGGCGGCGGGATCGAGCCGTCGATGAGCGCCATGATGTAGTCGAGCCCCGGCATGGTGCGGGCGAGTTTCGCCCCGATGAGCGGATCCTCCCAGGTCACGGTCCTGCTGCGCTGGATATCGGACGAATGTGCGCGGTTGCTCATCGACGATCCTTCCCGGCTTCCAGACTAGGAGTTCGCGTCGATAGGCGTGTGTGTTGTGCCAAATGAAGGAAATCTGGCCCTAGACCTCTCGAATCTCCGAGCAAGAATCGCCATAGTGGGCGAGATCTCCTTCATTTGGCACTCCCATCGACGCGATCTCTAGGAGAACTGCTGCTCGGGTAGTGGGAATGCGAGACCCCGATACCGACGTTGGCACAGACACACGCACCACGACGGGAGCACGACCATGTCACGACACCACGACTGGCTGGCGCTGCAGAAGCAGGCCCACCGCGAGTTCGCAACGCGGTTGGGCGTCGTCACCGACTGGGACGCGCCGACCCCGGATGACGGATGGAGCGTCCGTGATCTGGTCAGCCACGTCATCGAGGAACAGCAGCAGGTGCCGCATCTGCTGGCCGGGCGCACGGTCGCCCAGGCACGGCATGCCGTTGGGTCGCTCGGCGACGACCTGAGGGCGGAGTGGCGGCTCTACTCGCTCGCCGCGATTGCCGCGTGGGAAGCGGTTCGCCTCGACGCGGTCGTAACCCTCTCCGCGGACACTATGACCGTTGCCGACTTCCTGCGCGAACAGGTCAGCGAGGTCACCATCCACGCCTGGGATCTCGCCCGCGCGATCGGTGCCGCCGAGGAGCTGGACGATGACCTCGTGCAGGCCGTCTGGACGGTGTTCGAGCCCCAGCGCGCAACCCTCTCCGCGAGCGGACTGTACGCGTCGCCGATCCCGCTGCCGGAAAGCGCCCCGCTCCAGTCCCGGCTACTCGCCCTCACCGGGCGGGACGACCACGAATGGGCCTCGGTGGCCTAGAAGTCGGGAAGAACTAGAAGCCCGCAACCGTGTGAGGCACGTACGGTGCCTCGAGCCGCTCGAGTTCGGCCTCTGTGAGGTCCAGCTCGAGGGATGCCACGGCATCATCGAGGTGCGAGAGCTTCGTGGCCCCCACGATCGGCGAGGTCACGGCCTCCTGCTGAGCGACCCAGGCCAGCGCGACCTGTGCGCGCGGCACTCCGCGCTCGGCGGCGATGGATGCCACGGCTTCGGCTACGCGACGGTCGGCGTCTTCGGCCTGCCTGTACAGGGTGCTGCCGAACTCGTCGGTCGCCGAGCGATTGGTCGTGGCATCCCAATCGCGGGTGAGCTTGCCACGGGCGAGCGGACTCCACGGCAGCACCCCGACGCCCTGGTCGATGCAGAACGGGTGCATTTCGCGCTCCTCTTCGCGGTTCAGGAGGTTGTAGTGATCCTGCATCGACACGAACCGTGTCCAGCCGCCCAGGTCCGCGGTGTACTGCGCCTGGGCGAACTGCCACGCGAACATGGACGATGCCCCGATGTAGCGCGCCTTGCCCGCCTTCACGACGTCGTGCAACGCTTCCATCGTCTCCTCGATCGGAGTGAGATCCGACCAGCGGTGGATCTGGTAGAGGTCGACATAGTCGGTGCCGAGGCGACGCAGGCTCGCATCGATCTCGTGCATGATGGCGACGCGAGAGAGACCGGCGCCGTTCGGCCCCGGGCGCATCCGGCCATGCACCTTGGTCGCGATAACCACTTCTTCACGCTGTGCGAAGTCCTTGAGCGCACGGCCGACGATCTCCTCGCTCGACCCTGCCGAGTAGACATTGGCGGTGTCGAAGGTCGTGATTCCGAGCTCGAGGGCGCGCTGGATGAAGGGGCGGCTCTGCTCTTCGGGAAGGCTCCACTCGTGGTTGCCTCGCGACGGTTCGCCATAGCTCATGCAGCCGAGGGTGATCGCCGAGATCTCGAGGCCACTGTTTCCCAGTCTTGTGTAATCCATGACGTCAAGTCTGCCCCTTGCCGGGGGTCCCGACGAACGCCCTGAACGACCATTTCGCCCATTAACCCCGTCGATTGCGACCCGCAACCCCCTTGAGCGAGCGGCGTAGCGTGGAAGGTATGAAGGCGAACAAACAACTTTCCGACAATCTCCAGGCCGTCCTCGTCGACCTGATCGAACTCCACATCCAGGGCAAGCAGGCCCACTGGAATGTCGTCGGCACCAATTTCCGCGACACCCACCTGATACTCGACGAGATCATCGAGGCCGCACGAACCCTCTCCGACGAGGTAGCCGAGCGGATGCGCGCGCTGCACGCCCTGCCAGATGGCCGTTCGGAGACGGTGAGCGCCACCACCACACTCCCGAAGTTCCCCGAGGACCAGGTCGACACGACCCAGGTGGTCAGCCTCATCACGGAACGGCTCGACGCCGCGGCCAACACCTGTCGGCGGGTGCATGACGAGGTCGACGAGGCAGACCCGACCACCGCGGACATCCTGCATACGGTCATCGAAGAGCTCGAGCAGTACGCGTGGATGGTGAGCGCTGAGAAAATGAAACCGCACAAGCGCAACGCCCAGAGCGGCCTGTAGGGCTGTGACCAATTCAGCCATAACCCGAGGCTGTCGGCCCAATGCATGGCGCGCGATGGGAGTTATCCCCGGAATCGGGTGCGAAGTGATCTAATCGGCTCATGCGCCATCACCACGTCACGATCCGTCTCGTCATCATGCTGGTGGTCGGGGTGATCGCGACCCTGGTCACCGGCGCCTTCGGCCAATGGGCATACGCGCCGACCGTCGGCTGGTGTTTCGCCTGCCTGGTCTATTCCTCCTGGGTGTGGATCTTGATTTCACGGCTCGGCCCCGCGCAGACGGCGACTCATGCGAGCCGCGAAGAACCCGCGCGCGGTGTCGCCGACGTCATGGTGCTCCTGCTCAGCATCGCAAGCCTGTTCTCCGTGGGGTTCGTGCTCGTGCACGCCGCAAGCGCACCGGGCGCGGAGAAGGGCATCCTCGCGGGGCTCGCCCTGGTGAGCGTCGCCCTGTCGTGGATCCTCCTGCACACGCTCTACACGCTCCGTTACGCGCGCCTGTACTACACGGCCGACAAGGGCATCGACTTCAACCAGTCGGACCCGCCGCAGTACACCGACTTCGCCTATCTCTCGTTCACGCTCGGCATGACCTTTCAGGTCTCAGACACGAACATCACGACTCACCGCATCCGCTCGACTGCACTGCGCCACTCGCTGCTGTCGTTCCTCTTCGGATCGGTGATCCTGGCCTCGACGGTGAACCTGATCGCCGGGCTGTCGGGCTAGACGGGCGCGGTCACGAAGTCGATCAGCTGCTCGACCCGGCCGAGCAGTACGGGCTCCAGATCGGCGTAGGTGCGCACCTGTCCGAGGATGCGCTGCCAGGCCCGTGCGATGTCCGCCTGCTCCTCGTGCGGCCAGCCGAGCGCCTCGCAGATCCCGTGTTTCCACTCGACGCTGCGCCGGATCACCGGCCATTCCCCCAGCCCGAGACGGCCCGGCTTGACGCCCTGCCAGACGTCGACGAACGGATGCCCGACCACGAGAACATGGGCGCCGAACTGCCCGCGCGCCACGGCATCCGCGATCCTGCTCTCCTTCGATCCGGGAACGAGGTGATCGACGAGCACGCCGACCCTGCGCCCCGGACCCGGAGCGAAGCGCGTGACGATCGCTTCGAGGTCGTCCACCCCATCGAGGTACTCGACCACGACACCCTCGACGCGGAGGTCGGCACCCCACACTTTCTCCACGAGCTCCGCGTCGTGCCGCCCCTCGACGAAGATCCTGCCGGGCAGCGCGACGCGCGCGCGCTGCCCGGTCACGGCGAAGGAGCCGGATGCCGTGCGCGCCGTTCCCGTCTTCGCCGCGGAGGGAGCGCGCAGGATGACCGGTTTGCCGTCGAGCAGGAACCCGGAGCCGAGTGGGAAGACCCGCACCTTGCCGTGGTAGTCCTCGAGCTGCACGAGCTTGCCCTCGATCCGCAGCACGGCCCCGCAGAAGCCGGTCGCCGCCTCTTCGACCACGAGAT